>JANMHA010000390.1:0-104170 GCA_031374925.1 Pirellula sp.
CCCTGGGCTCTGTTGTCTTACGCCTTCGGCGTAGTGCAGCATCCTCGTTTAGAATAAGTTGATCCAACATAGCAAACAAAAAGAAAAGGAGTGCAATGGGACAATCGCTGGTTCAGCTCTATGTTCACATCGTCTTTTCCACCAAATTGCGCAAGCCACTGCTTTCCAGTAATGCTCTACGCGAGCGTATGCACGCTTACTTGGCCGGAACTTGCAATCAACAAAAATCGCCAGCCATTGTCGTTGGAGGTGTGGCGGATCATGTTCATCTGCTGTGTCGGCTGGGCAAGACGATCGATATTTCGACGTTGATTCGGGAATTGAAAAAAGAGTCGTCCGAGTGGGCAAAGACTGAGTTGTCGATAAGGGATTTCAATTGGCAAAGTGGCTACGGCGCATTCTCGATCAGTCCAAATCACGTCGAGGCACTTGTAGCCATCTATGGCTGCCCCTATTGACTTTTAGGAAGAAATTTACGACACCCTGTGAACTGCCCGAGAAAGATCGCTCCTATGGTAATCTAGGCAGAATGGTTAGTTCAGGCTTTTCGCAAGGAAGCGATGGATCATGAAGCGATACGTTCAATGGTTGCTGGTCGGTGGTTGCATCCCCTTTCTTGGTTGTGCGTCGATGAAGGAGTCCGACACGGCCAGAACCGGACTTGAACAACTGCTCATCAGCAACGCCGTTGACCAGTCGCTTGCCAAAGTAGACTTTCGACCAGTGTCCGGGGCAAAGGTCTTTCTTAAGACAGATCTGTTGGACTGCGTCGACAAAAACTACGTGACGCTTAGCATGCGTTCGAAGCTGCTTGCAAACCACTGCACGTTGGTGGACAAAGCAGATGACGCAGAGATCGTGATGGAAGTCGCTTCCGGCGGAGTTGGCACAGATCGCACCGAGATGGTCGTGGGCACTCCAGAAATACCGCTCGGCTTGATGGGAAGCGTTCCGAAAGTCAATTTTTACGAACGCAAGAAGGCGATGGGGACAGCAAAATTGGCGATCATTGCCACCGACGCCAAGAGCAAACAACCAGTTATTAATTCCGGTTTCGCGCTCGCTCGAAGCGACCATCAGCACTGGTCAGTGATGGGCTCGGGACCCGTTCTTTCCGGCAGCGTTGCCAATCAGCTTAAGGAACATACCGGATCCAGCGAGTCGTTCATGTACCTCCCGTCAAGCCCCTCGAACGTGCAAAGCCAGACGGCTTCCCGAGGCAGCGGTGAGTCCATCACCCGCTGATGTAGCTGAGCGAGGCCCTCGCTCAATCCCTGATTTTCTAGAGGGACGGTAAATATCCCCCGAGTTAAACTCCAGATAAACTCGGAGGCATTCACTCGCCGTCGGCTTTATGCGCTTCATGCCGATGGTTCTGCTGTGTTAGAATGGAGGTCGGTGGGACTGACGGTATTTTAATAGGTGTTGATGCCGCTCGATTTGGAGTTAAAACAACTTGTTCAGCAGAAAAATCCTCAATCGCTTTGGATTTCTCATGCTGGAATTGGCGTGCGCCAACGCTACTCTCCGAGCGAACGAGTCTACGCTCGTCGCTGCAGACGGTCCGATTGTGGCTGGCATCGTCGAGCCGTTTCTTAGAGAAAACTGTCTGCGTTGTCATGGACCCGATAAGTCGAACAGCGAATTGCGGTTGGATCAGTTGGACGCCGACCTCACCAATCCATCGACCTTCGATCGTTGGCGAGAGATCGTGTCGCGAGTTCAATCCGGTGACATGCCTCCCGATACGGAACCACGACCAAACCCGGAGCATCTTGCAGACTTTGTGAATCGTCTGACCGGTCGGCTGAATGAGGCTGCAGCCAAGCAGAGAATCGAAGGCCGCGTGGTTTTGCGGCGTCTTAATCGCGTTGAGTATGAGAATACGATGCGAGATCTGTTCGACGTCAATGTGTCGGTCAAGGACCTGTTGCCAGAGGATTCCATCTCACACGGTTTTGATAACGTAGGTGCCGCACTCAACATCTCTCCGGTGCTCATGGAGCGATACCTTGACGCAGCGGATGCCGTCCTCAGCGAGGCGACTGCCCCGGTTCACAAACTGGAAAGCAAGACGGAACGATTCGACCTCTACGATTCGCTTCCCCAGTGGTTTCTTGCTGGAGTGTGGAAACGCGAGGAAGGAGTCATCCTGTTTCGCAACAGCGGCGATTCCGCCTCGGATCTCCGCCAGTTCAAAGCTCCAGCACCTGGACGCTACCGTTTCCGAATCGCAGCCTCAGCCCACAACTCCGCAACGCCATTGCCGTTCGCGGCACTGCTCGGCAATTTTGTCGTTAGCGGCAACTTTTCGAGGCACCTGGGTTACTTCGACGCACCGCCTGGTGCGCCGGCGGTTATCGAGTTCGAAGAACGACTGGACGCGAAGAACGATACCATTAAGGTCACCCCCGTCGCGTTGCCATTCGTCTACCTCAAGCACGAGACCATGCCTGACTATCCGGGACCGGGCTTGCACATTCACTGGATCGAAGTCGAAGGGCCGTTACCAGAAGCCTGGCCGACCGAAAGTTACCGCCGAGTTTTCGGGGATGTGGATCCGAAAAAAGGCACGCACGCAGATGCAGTTAGGCTGTTGCGAAAGTTGCTTCCAAAGGCCTTCCGGAGACCAGTCACGGAATCCGAAGTGCAACCCTTTGCGAAGCTTGTCGCCGAATCGATGGAGGCTGGACAACCCTTTGAAGCCGCATTGCGAACGGGCTACAAAGCGGTTCTGGCGTCGCCAAAGTTTCTCTACTTGCGTGAATCGCCCGGCCGGCTGGATGATTACGCGTTGGCCTCACGACTCTCGTATTTCCTTTGGAGCACGATGCCGGATGAGACTCTGCTCCAACTAGCGCACAGCGGTTCGTTGCATAAAAGTGAAGTGCTGCGTGCCGAGGTTGAGCGAATGCTCCAGCATCCCAAGGCGAAAGCATTTACGGAGAATTTCACAGGACAATGGTTTAGCTTGCGTGAAATTTCCACAACCACACCTGACAAGACTCTCTATCCCGAGTTTGAGGAACAGTTGCAGTGGTCATCCGTACGCGAGACGCAACTCTTTTTCGACGAGATGCTGTGGGAAAATCTGAGCGTGCGGAACATTGTTGACTCAGACTTTGCGATGCTCAATGGTCGGCTTGCTGAACACTACGGCGTTCCTAATGTGCATGGCGTCGCATTTCGAAAAGTAATGCTCAAGCCCGAATATCATCGAGGCGGCGTGTTGACTCACGCGAGTGTTCTCAAAGTCACCGCCAACGGTACGACGACTTCGCCAGTCGTTCGGGGTGTTTGGATCCTCGATCGCATCTTGGGCAGACAAGTCCCTCCTCCGCCTCCCAACGTGCCCGCAGTCGAGCCAGACATTCGAGGTGCGATTACGATCCGCGAGCAACTCGCAAAACACCGGGAGACGCAAAGCTGCGCACACTGCCACTCGCAGATCGACCCGCCCGGATTTGCACTGGAAAACTACGATGTTATAGGCGGCTGGCGAGAGCAATATCGCGTGGTGGCCGAGCGAAAGGAATGGGTGAATAACCGAATAGGACCGCTGGCCAAATACCTCGCGGCTTATCAATACGGGAATGGACGATCCGTTGATGCTGGCGATACGATGGCCGACGGGAAGCGATTTTCGGGTCCAGCCGACTTCAAGAAATTATTGCTTGATCATCCGGAACAGATCGCTCGTTGCATCACCGAGAAACTTGTGACCTACGCAACTGGACAGCCTGTCAGTTTCGATGACCACCAATTGGTGAACAGGATACTCGAAGAAACCAAGTCTACAGATTACGGATTGCGTTCGATCGTTCATGCCGTGATCGCTAGTGAGCTCTTTCAAAAGAAGTGAATGCACATGACCAGCCGCAAACGATTTTCTCGTCGTACACTGTTGCGCGGTGCAGGCGTGACGATGACATTACCACTTTTGGAGGCGATGGGGACTCCCCGATCGCATGCCGCGACGTCTAATGAGTCGCCGAGAAGGATGATATGCATCAATTCGACGCTCGGGTTGCACACGCCGAATTTATTTCCGGCAATGGCCGGTCGTGATTATGAACTGACTCCCTATCTCGAACCGATACGAGACTTTCGGGAGGACTTCACTGTTTTTTCAGGGCTTTCGCACCCCGAAGTCGACGGTGGCCACCCTGCCGAGTTGTGTTACCTCACTTCTGCTCCACACCCGCGCGCGGACAATTTCAAGAACACGATTTCACTCGACCAATTCGCCATCGAGCAGCTTGTACCCGACACGCGGTTTGGATCGCTCGTGCTCGCTTCTTCATCGAGTCGCGGACTTTCCTTCACTCGTAGCGGCGTACCGATTCCTGCCGAAGAGCGTCCATCGCGCGTCTTCAAAAGCATGTTTGTCGATGGCACTCCCAAGGAGATCGATACCCAGGTGCAGCGGCTCAAGCTAGGGCAGAGCATTATGGACACGATCATGGACGAGGCCAAGGATTTTCAAAATGGCCTCGGCGTTCAGGACAAGCAAAAGCTGGACGAGTATTTTAGTTCGGTGCGCGAAGTCGAAAAGCGGATGGTCAAGGCTCAAGATTGGTCTCGCCGGCCCAAGCCAAAGGTCGATGCCAAGTCGCCGGTCGATATCGCCAGTTCGGTCGAAGTGCCCTCACGCGTGCGATTGATGATCGACCTCATGCACCTAGCGCTGCAGACCGATTCGACTCGATTCATTACGTTTGCGCTCAATGGACTCAACGCAGTACCCGTGATTGCTGGTGTCACCCAGGATTGGCATAACCTATCTCATCACGGACAGGATCCAGCCAAGTTAGCTGAGCTTCGGGTGATCGAGGTCCAGCAGATGCAGCTCTTTGGAGAATTGCTCACCAAGCTCAAAGGCACTCGCGAGGCAGAAGGAACACTGCTTGACCGTACGATCGTGCTTTTCGGTAGTAACCTAGGCAACGCCAGCAGCCACGACAACAAGAACCTGCCAATTATCGTCGCGGGTGGCGGCTTTCAACACGGTCAGCACCTTGCCTTCGACCCAAAGAAGAACCCGCCGCTCTGTAATCTTTACGTGCAATTCCTCCGTCAGTTGGGCGCAGAAGTAAATGCCTTCGGCTCCAGCACAGGGACCATTCCGGGCTTTGTCCCGGGAGGTTGAAGCTAAGCTGTAAACATGCTTACATCGACTTGCCCAACCAATTCATTACTTGGGAGGGTGAGGTAAGTGAGGGACCTGCGAAGTGGTCACTCGCTTACGCTCTTTGAATTTGCGCATTTCCATTACCACGAAGTGTTACAACAGCAGAGCCCAGGGTCGCGAAGCGCACCCTGGGCTCTAGTGGACGATAGAATTCCAAACCCCAACGGGGTTTAACAATCATCGAATGTCAAACCCCGTTGGGGTTTCGGCACGCTTTTACCGAAACCCAGGGTGCGCTTCGCGACCCTGGGCTATGTTGTTCAACGCCTTCAGCGTTGGGAAATCACAGGCTCGAACTATGTTTCTAGATTCAAAATGCGCAACTTCAAAACTTACGCTTCGGGTTGGGATATTCCAATCTGCCGCTCGCCTAAACATGCTGGAAAGCCTCAAACGCCAATGTCTCACATTCATTCCAAATTCGTGTTATACGCGTAATCGGCGATACGCCGTCTTCGACTCGAACCCACGCAAAGGTGGACTCCGATAGGACTTGCCCGTTCAATCCTTGCCGATACATGCCAACGTCGATACGTTCCTTCCGCTCTTAGCATCAGGTGCGAAGCAAGTCCGCATTGCCTGTGAATCTCTTCAACGCATCATGATCGAGCTCTAGTCCCAAGCCGGGTTGGACTGGAATGTCCAACATGCCGTTGGCATCCAGCTGCCAACCGCCAACCGCGAGGTCGTCAATGAAGGGTGAACCGGTCAAGTATTCGACGAAATTAGTTGCTGGGAAGGCCGATGCGAGTTGCAGGTCCGCGGCCAAGCCGACCGCTGTGTTCCAACCATGAGGAATGAATTGCACCCCATGTTCTTGTGCCATCCAAGCAATACGACGCTCCTCGCTGATGCCACCCACCTTGGTTACGTCGGGTTGAACGATATCGAACGCTCGAGCCTCCAGCCATGGTTGAAAGGCTTGTCGGCGGGTAAGAACTTCGCCACCCGCGATTCGGACCGGGGAATGCTCGCGCAGCTTCACGTAGTCCTCAAGTGCATCAGGCTGGAGTGCCTCCTCAAACCAATAGACGTCATAGTCCGCTAACATTTTGGATGTGTTGAGAGCCCACTTGTATCCGTTCGTCCAGTAAGCGTCGCTCCCACCCGCGTCGACCATCAAATGGCAATTAGCCCCGATCGCATCGCGAGCAGATTTGACAATCGCTTCGTCGGTAGCGGTATCGCGTCGACCAAACGGCCCCCAACCAATCTTGAAGGCTCTAAATCCTTGGGCCTTGACCGACAAAAGATGGTCTCGCAGTTTCTCAGGTTCATCCATCAACAGCGACGCGTAAGGCTGTACGCGCTCGCGATATCTTCCACCGAGCAAGCGTCCCACGGGTTGTCCAGTCGCCTTGCCAAGCAAATCCCAAAGTGCGATGTCAATGCCGCTGATGGTGTGTGTGATCGAGCCACCTCGACCAAGCCAGAACATGTTTTGATGCAGTTTCTCGCTAACGCGTTCCGGTTCCAGTGCGTTCTCGCCACGATAGAGGGGCTCCAAAACCGCGAGCGAAGCCCTCACTAAGTCATCGTTGGTAAATACGCTTCCCAGTCCGATGGCCCCTTCATCCGTATGAACTGCAATCAACGTATGGACGCAGTCGTCCGGACGAAGCTCATTGCTCCAGCCACCTTCGGGTGTGGCTCCTCGTAAACCAGCACAGCGAATCTCTCGTATCTTCATCGTTATCGAACGCCTCGTTGAAATCGTTTCGCCACGGGATTGAATTGGACGTTGGAGTCCAAAGGGAAAATGGGACGTGGACACCGCTGATGACCAAGGTATTGTAGGTTAGCGCTCGACGAACCAGGTGCATCCACCAGGACCATACGAGCACACCAGTCGGCATACATATGGTGTTGGCAATGCGGCGATTTGACCACCACGGAATCAAAGTCCTTAGGGTCCTGGCCATGCGCATAAAAGAAAGACCGATCGTACAAACTTACCGCTCGACTGCTCACCACCACGGTAAAGTTCTCCGACTCCAGCACCGCGGTTGGGCCTGCCGACCATTGTTCACCGAACGACTCGCTTCGGAATCGGCCGTCCGATAGCAATCGAACTGTCGCTTGGATGGGAAGGGGTTGAAACCGACGAGGATCGAGTGACCCTCCAAGCCATACTCGAATGGACGCACCGATACCGGCAGCCATCCCCATTCGAACGGCACGCTCGTCGACCATTGGCAAGAGAGTGCGACCGGTGTAGCCCGATTCCTGCAGCTTTCGCAAAACGGCGTTGCTATCCCCTGAAGCCCCCGAGCTAGTCGCGTCGGCAGCATCCACAATCGAGACAGTTCCAGCTTGGTTTTCCTTGACAATCCGAGCCATCTCATCAAGGCTTACTAAGGGAACTTGCATCTGTTCGTGATCTTCCCAAAATCGATACGCCATGCGAATCGCCTCACGCTCGGCCGTCGCGTAGTCGTCGTCGGTTACCACGAAGCTATATGTCTGCAGCGAAGGCACGTCCGTAAAGGGGTTGCCGATGAACATCCCCGCAGAGAGTCCTCGAGGGCCAGTTTCCACTTCTTGGGCCATCCGAATACTCTGCCCGAAGAGCCCAGTCGCAGTGATTAGTTCATCGCCCCGGACGAGCGCTGGAATGGCCACCTTTGCTGTTACTGGTTTGACATTCTCCGACAAGATTCGAAGAAGCAAACGGGCCGCCCGCTCTCCGGTTTGAAAGAAATCGACATGGGGATAGGTATGGTAAGCCACGATGGCATCGCTATGCGTAAGCATTTGATCCGTCAGGATTCCATGTAGGTCGAGGGAGACCACGATCGGGATCTTTTCGCCGAGGATCTTGCGAGTTTCCGCCAGCAACCAACCTTCCGGGTCATACTCCTCTTCGCTGGCCATGGCGCCATGCATGCAAAAGTAGACGCCGTCGACAGGTGGTGCTTCTCGTATCGCTTCTAGAAACTCAGCCCCTATTCGCTCCCAAGACACCTTGTCCAACGTACCGCCCGACGTTATGAAGCAAGCGCTATAAGCTGGAACCAGCTCAACGGCTTCGGTAGCATCGAAAACACTCAGGGCACCGCCAATCTCGTTGCCAACGCTGCGATGGTAGCGGCAGATCGCTTCACCGCGACGAATGGTAAAGTCCTCATAGCTGCTCCGATGCGGATTGAAGGTCGAGACCTCCTGTTTGCATTCGGCGATTAGTATTTTCGGCATGATATCGTGGACTCGATCGGTTGGGTCATTCAATGCCGTGGCCGACGCTGCTAGCGTCGGCTACAACACTGGCAATCAAACACTGGCAACTCAGATATTAGCAGCGCGGATATTAGCAAAGCGGATGCTGGCAGCATCCGCCACGGTCTACGAAAATAAATCGTGAACTACGGTTCCTTGGACGTCCGTCAAACGAAAGTCCCGACCACCATAGCGGTAGGTAAGTTTTTCGTGGTCGATGCCCAGCAAATGAAGTAGCGTCGCGTGGAAGTCGTGAACATGAACTCGGTTTTCTCGTGCGTAAAAACCATACTCGTCGGTTTCACCATAAGAGAATCCTTTCTTGACGCCCCCACCAGCCATCCAATAGGTAAATGCATGCGGGTTGTGGTCTCGGCCATTCTTACCCTGTGCGGTCGGCGTGCGACCAAACTCGGCACCCCAAATGACCAAAGTCTCTTCTAGCAATCCTCTGGCCTTCAGGTCCTTCAGTAAACCTGCGATCGGTCGATCGACCTCCAAGGCTAGCTCCTGGTGTTTTTCCTTTAACTCGTCATGCTGATCCCAATAACTGTGGCTCACTTGCACGAAGCGCACGCCAGATTCACTCAAGCGTCGGGCCAACAAACATTGTCGCCCGAAGTTTTCGGTTTTCGGTTGGTCGATGCCATACAATTGCATGGTCGAAGCGGTTTCGCGACTGATGTCCATAACGCTAGGTGCCTCGGTTTGCATCCGGAAGGCCAATTCCATCGACTGAATTCGTGCCTCAAGGTTCTTGTCGGCTCCAACGTCGTCCAAATAGGCGCGATTGAGCGATTGTGCCAAGTCCAGTTGTTGTCGCATGTCGTGCGATGAAAGGATCGCATTGCTCACATTGCTAATCTCCGCGCCCTTCGCCGTTGCTCGCTTGCTGCCGATGCGGGTTGCTTGATGGTCGGCTGGCAAGAAAGCGGATCCGAAATTTTGAACTCCGCCGTGCCCGAGCGTTGGGTTGATCGTGATGAAACTTGGCAGATTCTCGTTTTCGGAACCGAGTCCATAGCTGATCCAGGCCCCCATGCTAGGCCGGACAAACGTATCGCTCCCCGTGTGCATCTTCAACAACGCTCCTCCATGCGCTTCGTTCGAACCATGCATCGACTTGATGAAAGAAATATCGTCGACGCATCCTCCGACTTCCGGAAAGAGATCGCTTACCCAAGCTCCCGACCGACCATACTGCCGGAAGCCCCAAGGGCTCTTCAGCAAGTTTCCGGTTTGCGCGAATTGAACTCTAGGCTTGTCAAACGGCAAGGGCTTGCCGTCGTCTTTCGCAAGCATCGGCTTATAATCAAAAGTATCGACATGCGAAGGGCCGCCATGCATGAACAAGAAGATGACCCGTTTGGCTTTGGCTGGAAAATGCAATCCGTCCTTCGACTTCGCTTGTGCTTTTTGCTCGTCGAGCAATGACGCAAGCATCCACGCGCCGAATCCATTGCCGACATTTTTTAACAACTGACGACGTGGGAGTCGGCATCCAAAAGTGTGGGAATCCCCGAGTGAACTCAACTTGCTTCTATTCGACATAGAGAAACTCGTTCGCCAAAAGGAGTGATCGACAAACTCGAACCCAGTCGTCCAGACTCGAATTCATGGATGCAAGGCTTGGTTTAAAGTCAGTCTGGACGGAATCTGCGGAAACGCTATGCAAGAATTCTCGAATGGCTTCGATCTCTTTGGTTTTTGGAGCTCGCCCAAACACGGTCCTCGTTGCCATTGCTAGACGCGCAAAGTCATTGCTTTGTTCCAAATGAATTCGAGTACCCAATTGCTTACCAATCTCCAAGGGGAGCGGATTGTTCATCATAAACAAAGACTGGTGAGGAACGATCGTCGCTGGGCGACGTTCCACGGAAACGCCTGGCTCCACGTAATCAAACGTCATTAAGAAGTCCGACATCGCTGCCCGATTGATGTCGAGATACACCGTCCGGCGAATGCAGCCAATGTTCTCGGCTCCGCCAAGGTTCTTTATCATGGCGGTCGTTGCATTTCTAGGCGACCCTCCCAGACTTGAATCCAAAACATCGCCAATCGAAAGCAATGCATCGCGCAGGACCTCAATTTCCATGCGCCGACGGTTTTGTCGCCAAAGCATTCTATTGTCCGGATCGATCAGCTCGGAGTCTGGGTCGCTATGCGAAGCCATCCGGTACGCTGCCGAAAGAACGATTTGCCGATGAAGCCGTTTGACGGACCAGTCATTTTTCACAAACTCGTTGGCAAGCCAATCGAGCAGCTCTGGGTGGGTTGGAGGCTGACCGCGCAGTCCGAAATTCGAAGCGGTCGTTACCAACCCTTCGGCAAAGTGTCCTTGCCAAATACGATTTACCATGACACGCGCTGTTAGCGGATGATTCTTGTCAGCGATCCACTTCGCCAACTCCAGTCGTCCTGAGCCCTTTTCTGGACCCGTCAATTCCCAGTTATTCGTCTCCCCTCGGAACACCGTCGGAATCGAAGGTACCAAGGGTTCGCCGGTGGTCTGCAAATGATTTCCACGTACATTCACTGCGACAAAGCGAGTGGGACCGTCCGTTACCGCCATCGCGCGGGGCAAACTAGGTCTCTCTTTCACTAACTTTTCGGTCTTAGCTTGCAGTTCCAGGTAGCTTTTCTTCTCGTCGGCTTCCAGCGTCTCTTCGATTTTTTCAGTGTAGACAAACATCTTGCCATCGAAAAACTGCTTAAAGAGTTTAGCGGTCTCTGGTGATGTAAACTTTCCTTTGTCATTGCGGGGGGCATCCCGGACCTCAGCACAAATCTCGCGTAAGACCGAAGCGTAGGTGTCCAGCAACGCTTGCACGGAAACCGGATGTGAGCGTTTGCTCAGTTTGACGTCCCATGAACTTCGCTTCGTCTCATTCGCAGTTAACTCATGCCAAATAGTGATGGCTTTTTCTGCGAACAAGTCCTTCTCCAAGGAAGCCAAACGACGCCAAACGCTGAGGAAGTCGTTGTCCTTCGAGGACGCTTCGGTGTCGTTTTTGAGAAGCTGTTGCCATTTTTCCGATTCCTTGGTGATTGGCTTTGCCTGCGATGCATCGAGTTGGAGTGAATTAGACATAGCAACCAAGAGCGAGTTCAACTGCGTTTCAAAAGCTCGGTCTGCATAGAGACGTTTCTTTTCGTTCAGCTCCGTATTGAACTTGTCGATTTTTTCTTGATGGATTTGTATCGTCTTGGACAACAACTCATCCGGCAAATCCCTTTCGTTCCATTGCGAAACAAAGTTGAGATGCTCCATCGATTTGGTGCTTTGCAGAATCCCCGCCAGCGCATAGTAGTCCTTTGCAAGGATTGGATCGAATTTGTGATCGTGACACCTGGCGCAGCCAAGAGTTAATCCTAGAAACACTTTTCCGATCGTGTCGAGCTGCTCATCGACCATGTCTGCCACAAGTTTCGGCTTATCCTGTTCCGCCAACATCTTGGGGCCAATCACTAGAAAGCCAGTGGCCGTGATCAATCTTCGCTGCTCCGCTTCGGATTCGGCTGGCAGCAAGTCACCTGCAAGCTGTTCTATGATAAAATCGTTATACGGCAGGTCTGCATTGAGTGCGTCGATGACGTAATCGCGATACCGCCAAGCCACTGGGTAGCCATGATTTTCGTCCGCACCGTTGGAGTCGGCATAGCGGGCCAGATCGAGCCAGTACCGTCCCCAACGTTCACCATATCTTGGTGATGCAAGCAATTGGTCAACTACTTGTTCGTAGTCATCGGTCTTTTGCGATTGAACGAACGCATCCACTTCGTCTGGCGAAGGAGGAATACCGTTCAAATCTAGGAACACTCGCCGTAGCCAGGTGGTTCGGCTCGACTCGGGGTTGGGTTCGAGACCGGCATGGGATCGTTTTTCGTCAATGAACGAATCGATAGGTGTGCGGCTCCAATTCGAATGAACCGTCGGAGTCCCAATCGGATCACATTGTCGAAACGACCAGAATTGTTTGGCTTGACGCCAATCGATGGCTTCGATTGTTGGTTTGGCTGCGGGGTCATTGCGAGGGTCGGGCGCACCCATCGCGATCCACTTTTCAAAGTCGGCAATGACTGCGTCTGGGAGTTTTGATTTGGGTGGCATTTTTAAATCCTTATGCCGTAACGCCTGGATTAAGAGACTTTTGCCTACATCCTTCAAATCAATGGCGGGTCCCGAATCGCCTCCCTTGGCAATACCTTCACGGGAATCAAGCAGCAGACCTCCACTGATCTCCGCCGCAGTTGCAGAATGGCACTCGAAGCAATGCTTAACTAGGGCGGGTCGAATTCGCGATTCAAAAAATGCGAGCCCATCATCGTCTGCAATTAGAGGCTGACTTGAGGTCCAAGCGATTGTCAGCAGGGCAAGCAAAAGCCAACTGGAACGAGAAAACTCGTGGAAGCTCGAAACTGGAAATGCGAACATGGATCAGATCAGGCGAAACAAGCTTGGGGAGCCGTGTTTACGGTACTGGGGGGGGAGGTTGCAAAACGCAAGAAAACTGCGGGGCTCTGAATTGTACTACACTTATCCGTGTTTTTCCATTCCCACTTCGATTGAAATGGTTCGGCAGGCAGTTTCTAATTTCTAAGGAACATGGCTAAAAGGCGAGCGACAGCATCGATTATACCGGGAGGGCGAGGCTCCTGCCGAACCAACGCCAAGCTCGGCAGGAGCCTCGCTCTCCCATTGAAACCCTTGGCAGGTAGTTTTAAGTCTGCCGCTCGCCTAATAACGCCATCGATTACTCAATCCCCGGAGCATTAAAATGACACTCACATTCTTGGAATTGTTGGTTTGCGTTTTCGCTGGTGTCGTGGCAGCCCCTGAGAACAGGACGATCGCGGACCGTTTTGTTGTCGAGCACCCAACGCTGATGAATCTTGGCTTTGAGTGGTCGATCCGCGGTGATGCCAATCGCAATGCATCCGTCTCAGTACAGTTTCGAGCTGTAGGCGAATCCAATTGGCGCGAGGCATTGCCGCTCGTTCGCATCGGTGGCGAGAACGTTTATCGCCGTCGCGAGAATCTCGACTACACGGTTCCCGATGGATTCGCAGGCAGTATTCTCAACGTGCTTCCCGGAACCGAATATGAGTGCAAGTTTCAATTGGTCGACCCAGACGGCCTTTCCGGTGAAACAATACAAAACGTACGTGTTCGTACTCGCACGGAACCTCAAGCGTATTCCGCTGGCCGAAAGTTACACGTTTACCCCGTTGATTATGCAGGCCCGCGTGAGGAACCCAGTTTCACAAGCCTTCTACAGGCGTATTATGGCTCCGGCCTGGGCGATTGGAGCGTTGTCTGGGAACGTCGGGCTCAGCCTGGCGACACCATCCTAGTCCATGCAGGATTATACAAACCGGAGCGGCTCAACTATGTTGACCCGATGATGACACCCTTCGACGGAAGCATGTCACTTACATTGAAGGGCACAGCCGAAAAACCAATCACCATTCAGTCCGCAGGCGATGGCGAAGTGATCTTCGATGGCGATGGAAACCATCGGCTTTTCGACGTGATGGCTTCCAAGTACCACATTTTCGATGGATTGACATTTCGCAACACCGATGTCGCCGTATTCGCTGGTCAGAAAGAAGTGCTCGGCGCAGTGGGCTTGACGGTAAAAAATTGCCGATTCGAGAATATTGGGTTCGGTGTGTGGACCGAATATGCAGGATCAAGCGACTTCTATATTGCCGACAATCTTTTTCTAGGACGCGATGATCGCTTTCGACTGATAGGCTGGACAGGACCGCTATGGGCCAGTGCTGGTCCTTACCGTTCCCATCTGCTTACCAGTTACTATGCGGTCAAGGTATACGGCCCCGGTCATGTCATTGCGCATAATGCAATCGCCTATTTTCACGATGCGATCGGCATCTCTACCTATGGGACGCCACCGACCGATCCTGATCAACGGGCATCCTCGATCGATATCTACAACAACGACATGCATATGCTCAATGATGACTTCGTCGAGACCGATGGAGCGGTACACAATGTGCGAGTGATGAACAATCGCGGTGTCAATGCTGCACATGGCGGTTACAGCGCCCAACCGTCGTTTGGAGGACCGGTTTATTTCATAGGCAATTTGCTGTACCACGTGCCAAGCGCTTCGGCTTTTAAATTCTCGGCCAAGCCTGCTGGCTTATTTGTGTACCACAACACGATCATTGGCGAACAAGGATCTGCCGATCCTACTTCCAACGTTCATTTCCGAAACAACCTATTCTTGGGCCGGGATACGCCGGGCCGAGGAATCATGACATGGGCCAACGGAACCGACGCTTACAGCTCCGATTACAACGGTTTTCGGCCCAACAAAGCATCCGACACTCAATACATGTGGCTGAGTCCCATGCCGGGAAAATATCTCTATGAGCCAACTCCCCAGGATTGGCGAGGTTTTTCGAAGCTCACTGAATTGAACCAAGCCACACAACAGGAAGCTCACGGCATCGAAGTCGATTTTGATATTTTTGAGCAGTTAAGCCCCCCCGATCCTGCCTTGCGTCATGCCGTTTATCATGCCATGGACCTCAACTTTCGACTCAAAGCGGGCAGCAAAGCCGTAGATGCAGGCGTAGCAATACCGACAGTGAACGACGGATTCGTAGGCCGCGCGCCTGACTTGGGTGCGATCGAAGTGGGTAAGCAGGTAACCAAGTACGGACCTCGCTGGATCACTTGGCAACCGTTCTATCGCTGAGTGTGCCGTCCGTGGCCGACGTCCGTGGCCGACGCTGCTAGCGTCGGCTCGGATGCTAGCAGCATCCGCCACGTCCGCGTATGATGATGCGAAACCACTCATAACGTTTCTGAGCGATGCGTTGCAACAACCTTACTAAATTGCCCGTTCGATTGGATTTGCCCAATACCTCCCATTCCATCCTTTCAGCCAAGGCCATCGGGTTTCTCATGTTCAAAACCTTCTGTTTCGTGTTGATAGCTGCCGCTTGCATCTCACTGCATGGGCAGGATAAGAATCAAACCCAGGACAAGAGCCGTTTCGATACTGCCGACTTGCCCAAAGTGGATCGCAAGATTACTTATAAAGAAGTTGGCGGTAAGGCTTTTCAATTGCACGTATTCGAACCAGAAACAAGCGCCAGCACGGTTAGCAATCGCGGCTGTATTGTATTTTTCTTCGGAGGAGGTTGGAGCAATGGCGATCCGAAGCAGTTCTATAGCCAATCGAGAGCATTGGCGGATCTTGGCATGGTCGCGATGTCAGCGGAGTATCGAGTTACCTCGCGAGATCAATCCAAAGTCATCGATAGCATTGCCGACGCTCAGGACGCGGTAGCTTATGTTCGCAGTCATGCAGCGGAGTTGAAAATCGATCCGGAGCGAATTGCCGTTGGCGGTGGCAGCGCGGGTGGGCACTTGGCCGCAGCGGTAGCCACTCTCAACTATCGCGGAACTCAGCCGGCTCGATCGAAGGCCGACTATCGTCCCAATGCGCTCGTCTTGTTCAATCCAGCGTTGGTGTTGGCACCCGTTGATTCGCTGGAATTGCCTGCGAGAAAGCAGATTGCGGGTCTTGAAGCGAGAATCGGCGACAAGCCCGAGAGCGCATCACCCTATCATCACCTTAGCAAGGACTTGGCACCTACCATCATTTTCCACGGGCGAGCCGACACGACAGTTCCATTCGCCACCGTCGAACTTTTCAGTAGCAAAGCCAAGGGGTTAGGTGTTGACTGTCGTTTGATGGGCTACGAAGGCGAGGGACATGGATTCTTCAATCGTGATCGACCAAAGTACCTTGAGACGAGAGACGCCATGATTCAGTTTTTGAGGGACTTGCAATTCTTCGAATCCAAGTAGGTTTTTCTCTTCTTGGTCATGATTCTTTCTCCCTATAAGGCAAGTGTTGACACAACGAAGGGCACCGCGATGCGGCTGCATGCTGTAGCCGTGGCCATAAGCCTACGTAGATCCGTCGCTCCGCCGACGGATGTCCTGTTTCTCAATGGCGATTGCGTGCATCGATTCGAATGGGCGATTTTATCCAGCGACAACCAACCCGTCCTTCGTTTTTGGAAGGAGCCCGCATGTGCCGTTCCAACTACAAAAGGACATTCTTGGCGGTGGGTCTTATCCTGCCCTAGCGTCGCGGCTCTAGCGTTGACGGACCAACGTGTCAAATATCGGAACGGATGCTGGCAGCATCCGCCACGGTCAGTGGACACGCTCATAATCCTTTTGGAACAACTGCCGAACGCCGATGAACAACACGATCGCGGCAATCAAGTAAATCAAAGCGGCGCAACTTAACCATTGCCCAACCCCAATCGTCTTTTTCCAGATGCCGACCAACAAAGGGGCAAGTCCCGATACAAGGGCTCCGAAAAAATTCAAAAGTCCAACGGCAGATGCGCGTGTATCGGCCGGCACTACTTCAAAAGCTGCGGGAAAAATGTTTCCCATAAAGAGCCCAGCGAACAGCCCAAACGCTGCAGCAGCCACGCGAGTTGCGATGAGCGTTTCCGAATTACCAATCGCATAAAGACAAGGAGCACACAGCAGCAAACTTGCCGTCATCAAATAGAGTCTTGCCGCTTTGGTTCGAACGTAAAGCTTGTCCGCAAGAATACCGCCGCACAATAAACCCACGAGCGTCGCGGTCTGCAAATAGACCGTCGCAGTAAAGGCGGCGTCCGCGAGAGTCAATCCGAATTTCTCGAAGAGGAAATTGGGAAGCCAACTGTAGAGCATCCACAGGCCGAACAAAAACGCAGGAAACACGACGCTCAATAAAAGGAAAGTCGGAACTCGAATGACCTCGGCCAAGGCAAGTCTTGCATCATGCTTCCGAACATCGCGTTCCGAACTCTCGTGCACCGTTCTCAGGAACAAGAAGTACGGAACGGCGTAGAGGAGCCCCATTCCGCCGAGAACAAAAAAAGCGGCACGCCATTGCCCTTGCTGTGCCATCCAGCCTCCAAACCAAGACCCGCCGACCGTTCCAGCAATCTGTGCCGTTGTTAGCAATGCAACCGCTCGTGATCGCTTCTCGGGGGGATGGGCGTTCGCTGTCAAGGCAACTGCGGCCGGCATGTAGAGCGATTCAGAAATGCCCATCGCCGCGCGGAGTCCGAGCAGCATTAATGACGACGTCGCTAAACCAGTCGCAACGGTCACTACGCTCCAAACCGCCAGGCTCAACACCACAAGTTGTCGCTTTGAAAACTTGTCGGCCAACTGACCGGCAATGGGACAGCCGCATCCATAGACCCACAAGAAAATAGTCCCTGTCAGTCCAAGCTGAAAATCGGTCATTCCTAGATCGGACTTGAGCACCGGAAACATCGCGGACATCGCTTGCCGATCGCAATAGTTCAGAAAATATGCAACCCACATGAAGCAGACGAGCAACGCCGCTTGCCTTGCGGCAGCCCTGGAGTCTTTACGATTCATGCTTCACTTTCGGTCAGCGATTCAAGTGCGACTTCTTGTGCAATGACGGCCACGCAATCCCCTTGTTGCGTCAGGCAGGGGGCCCGCATGGTCACCAAGTAACCTTCGCTTTGAGAAACGATCGGCTCCGCCTCTCGATCAGGGCGTTCTAGATGGTGAATGCTTCCGATCGTTTCTCCTCGTTTTACTTTCGAACCAAGGTCAAAGTGGATTTCGAAAACTCCAGACTCTGGCGCTAGCAAATAGTCTTCACGCCTGAGGGCTTGCGTCAAAATCGTTGGCGGCATGCCGAGGCTAGCACGAGTCTCTTCTTTGCCTTGAATCGCGCCGACATGAATCAGTACATTTCGCAATCCGATCTGAGCGATCCGATGTACACTGGCCGGTATCGCTTCGCCACCACCTAACTCCGTGGTAACAACCAGTTTCCCTTGATTCTCCGCTTCGACGGGCAACAGCCCAGTGCCAGCTATGTCCGCATAGAGAAATGCAAAATCCGTGTTCCAGGCTAGCATCGCCGCAAACATTTTTCGGCGTTGATCAAGATTCGGTACCAAATGCATATGAGCACAAGGAATAAACTCCATGCTTCGCCC
This sequence comes from Pirellula sp., assembly GCA_031374925.1. Classification (GTDB taxonomy): domain Bacteria; phylum Planctomycetota; class Planctomycetia; order Pirellulales; family Pirellulaceae; genus JBKCUI01. Next base: position 18,446 of record JANMHA010000390.1, read on the forward strand.
ACCCGAATGAATATCGATTACCACATCGCACATCGGAAACAGCACTGTCGTTAAGAAGTGCGCGATTTGGCTCGTGACGCTCCCCTCCGGCTCTCCTGGAAAGGCTCGGTTCAAATTCATCCCATCGAGCGGAGATAATCGAGTAGCAACTCGTGCCGCGGGAAAGTTCAACGACGGGATGAGGAGGATCCGCCCGTTTACCATCTCTGGCGTCAGTTGCCGAGCCAGTTTCATGGCCGCGATTTGGCCTTGGTACTCATCGCCATGGTTGCCACCGAGAACCAAGACGGTCGGTCCATCTCCATTGGCAATCAAGGTGATCGGTATCATGACATTCGCCCATCCACCAAGATTGTGCGAGTAGGGGACTTGCAAAAAACCTTGTTGCTTGCCTGGTTTTTCGAAATCGAGCGAAGTGAAGATCATACTGATGTCTCATGCTTCTTCGTGCAGATTGATTTGTCGTTGTGCGTGATTCAGTCGCGAGTACGTACCGCCCAGTCGAATCAGTTCGTCATGGTTTCCAACTTCAGTGATTCGGCCTTTTTCCAGAACGATGATGCGGTTGGCCTTACGAAGAGTACTAATGCGATGCGCGATGGCGATAGTCGTGCGTCCTTGCACCAAAACATCGAGGGCTTCCTGGATTTCACGTTCCGTTTCTGTGTCAACCGCCGAAGTTGCTTCGTCCAGGATCAAAATCCGCGGATCGGTAAGAAGGGCTCTCGCGATCGAGATGCGTTGCCGCTCGCCACCCGAGAGCGATTGGCCTCGTTCGCCAACAAGTGAATCGTATCCGTCCGCCAGACGTAAAATGAAGTCGTGGGCTTTGGCTGCTCGCGCGGCCGCGATGACTTGCTCGCGTGTCGCCTCGGGTTTTCCATACGCGATATTCTCGGCGATCGAGCCGAAGAACAAGAATGGCTCTTGCAACACGATGCCGATATTGCTTCGATACTCGGTGATTGGAAACGATCGGATGTCGATTCCATCCACCATGATCGCTCCACCGCTAACATCGTAAAAACGGCAGACCAAATTGACCAACGTGCTTTTGCCCGCACCGCTTGGCCCAACTAGCCCGATCATTTCACCGGGTTGGATATCCAGGCTGACATTGTGAATGACTTGGCGGGAGCCATATCGAAATGTCAAATCGTTGAGTTGGACTCGACCATGGACGCGGCCTGGTCGAACTGGTTTTTGTGGTTCGGATACACTGGGGACGCGGTCGAGGATCTCGAAAATCCGGTTCGTTGCGGCAGCAGTTCTTTGTGCATTGGCAAGGAGTCGGCTCATGTCATCCAGTCGACTATACAAGGCACCGATTCGATTCACGAATAGCCAAAGTACGCCTAGCGTGATGGCTCCCTGAGATACTTGGTAGGCACTAAAGCCCCACACGACCAACAGGCCTAGATCGGTTAACAATGTGATAATCGGTGAGAAGGCTGCCCACAATCGGTTGACTCGGTTGTTCGCGTCGAGAACGTGATCGTTGCTCTGCTTGAACCGATCGACTTCCCGATTTTCCTGAGCAAAAGCTTTGACTACGCGAATGCCGGGAATTGTATCGGCGAGTACGTTCACCATTTCGGCCCAGGCCGCGCTTCCGCGCGCGAATCCCATTCGTATCTTGCCTTGAACACGAGATACCGTCCAAGCGATGAAAGGAAAAGGCAACAAACCAACGACAGCCAACATCGGGTCAATAAGAAACAAAACGATCCCCGTGAATAGGATCATCAGGATATCGGTTGCGAAGTCGACCAAACTGATAGACAGGAAATCGCAAATGCGCTGCGTATCGCTACTGATGCGGGAGATGAGATCTCCTGTTCGCTTCCCACCAAAAAACTCCAGTGACAGTCTCTGAAGGTGGGAATACGTGGCGTTGCGAAGATCCGCACTGATTTGCTCGCTTACGGAGGCAAGAGCATACGTTTTTGCCCAAGCCAGTGCCCAACTCAATAATGCGGACAAGAGCATTCCAACCAGTAGCCAAGGAACGAGGCTGAAATCCGCCGACTTGGTCACTGCGTCTGGGGCAGCAGTGGCAAGTTCTTTGGCTGCGACTCTTGCCGCCTCGTACGGAGTCAATACGTTGTCTACTAATATCTTGGTCAATACTGGTGGAAGAAAGGTTGCGGCCGTGCTCAGAAGGGTTAAGACAAAACCGACAAAGATCACGGACGCTCTTGGTCTGGCAAAACGGGCTAGCCGCCAAAGGGATCGATTGGTATCAGGCGAAGCGGTTGGAGCGCAATTGCTGCAAACCATTTGACCAACCAGCATAGTGCCGCCACAGGATGGACAAATCGAGGCCGATAGCTCGGTCTCCTCGGACTTTCCTGCCTTCAATAATTTCAGCTTGGCCGCCAACAACGCAGCAGAACTCGTGTTGCCTGCGGTGAATCGCCAGGCTTGAAGCAGCTGCTTTTCGCCAACGAGTTCGAGAATACCGAGACCCGCGCGATCGAGTTTTTTGAGTTCTCGAATTTCAGCTAACGGCCAACGAAACCACGGGGCCAAGTTCTCACCCGGAGACGATGGTTGTCGGGCTAGTACTCCCAGACTGGTTAGGACAACGATGCCGCTCCCGAAACGCAATTTTGCGTCGAGATTCGGCTCAAACCAGGTGATTACTTCTTCGCCAGTTCGAAGCTGATCTTCCAAATCTCGTTGGAATACTGGCGGAATGGCTGACGAAGCGATTGGCATCGGAGAATTGTTGGAAGTGATTAAGGCGTTCACGAAAGGTCTGGAATGAGATTCGAGAGGCAGTGAATGATTTGGAACCAATAAGATAACTACAAATGCTCGTTAATGTTCAAAGAACAGCCTAAAGCCGTTACGATGAGCGCTCTTTCTCGACGTCCCATCGGGTTGAGCTGTGAAGCATTTCCTACAACAGTAGCTTAGGTTGAGCGGGAGCTTGTCTCCCCTCAACCTTGTTTTGGCGTACTAGGTACGCGACAAGATAGTTGACGCCCTTCGCTGCTGCTTCGACCGCCTAAAGCGGTCGAAGCAGCAGCGAAGGGCGTGTAATTAATGTCTAAGCCGCACGATAGGACGCCAAAACGGCGTCCGATGGAGGCAAGCTCCGAACGGACGGAATGGCTCCGCTGTGTTGCCGACCCGGGAGCCACTGTGTTGCCCATCCAGGAGCGTTGATGACGGCGAACGCAGATTTCGTTAGAATTTTAGATGTTTGCTAAACTCGAATGCTTGAGAATGGAGATTGAACCTTGGCACGCGATGTATTGTTTCTACTCAAAGAAGACTTTCCTGATGGGGCAGGATTACCTTTCTTTTGCCCGGATTGTGCGACTATTACGGGTGTATTGAGCTACTTCCCGAAACTGAGGCATGCGTTGGACATTCGATATGCAGATTTTCCGGCTCCTCGCGTGGAAATCGTTGAGCTGATCGGAAAGGACAATCAAAACTGCCCCGTCTTGATTTTGGACAAGGCCCCACCGATGGACGCACTTGGATTCCTGACCGGCCAAACCGAAGGTCGGTGTTTTATTTCTGGTGCCAAAGCGATCGCCAAATATTGGTCGCACATTTACGGTGTTTCACGCCCACACTAAGTCACACGCGACCATGCCATGAACCGCCCTGATGAGCATTTAAAAACAGGATTCCTGTTCGACCTTTCGCCGTCCATCGATGCACCCGAAAATGCAGTGGATGATGATCGCGAACCGCTGGACTATGTGCAAGATAGTGACACCTCCGATTGGGTGCCACCGATTCGTTCGGTACCCGTCGAGGATCGCGATTCCTTCATTAAGCTGTCGCTGGTCAATGGAGTTGGGCCGCGGTTGCTGGCTGGCCTCATCGATCACTTTGGTTCCGCTGCAGCGGTCCTCAAAGCAACGCTCTCTCAATTGGGGCAAGTGCCGAGGATTGGGCCCAAGTTATCCACCTTGATTCGGGACTCAAGTCAGAGCGACCTCGCCGAGCGAGTGCTCCAGCACTGCAACCAACATGGCGTTCGAATCATCATCGCGGGCGACCCGGATTTTCCTAGGCTCTTGGCCGAGTTGCCAGACCCGCCGGTCATGCTGTTTATTAAGGGTACATTTCAAAAATCCGATCAACTTTCGATTGCAATGGTGGGAACACGTCATTGCACGAACTACGGCCGTACCATGGCGGAACGCATCTCGAAGGGGTTAGCCAGATACGGCATCACCATTGTTAGCGGACTGGCACGAGGAATCGATGCGACTTGTCACCGCGGAGCCCTCGAATCCAACGGAAGAACCATTGCCGTATTGGGAAGCAGCGTGACCGACATTTACCCACCCGAACACACGGAATTGGCGGGCCAAATTGTCGAGCACGGAGTTTTGATAAGCGAAACGCATCCCTTTGCTAAACCCAAAGCGGGGGTGTTTCCGCAACGCAATCGCATTATCAGTGGCTTGAGTCTTGGAACGATCGTTGTCGAAGCCGCAGATCGATCGGGTTCACTCATTACAGCACACCATGCCGGCGAACAAGGCCGAGACCTATTTGCGGTTCCCGGTGCAGCCACATCTCGAATGTCGCGAGGCTGCAATCAGCTTATCCGCGACGGAGCCATTTTGATTCAGGATGCTGAGGACGTGATCGAGCACCTGGGACCGCTGGTTGAGAAAGCAACGCTTGGTGACGGCAGTGTGGTTCATCACGCCGCGGAGCTGCAGCTCAATGAAATGGAAACAGCCGTGCTGCAAGCCATCGATTGCATGCCAACCGATATCGATCAAGTGATATCGACGTCGAAGCTTCCCGTACCTCGTGTTCTGAGCACATTGAGCGTGTTGGAAATGCGAGGTCTCATCCAGCGGCTTTCCGGCAGAACGGTAGTACGGCGCTAGTAAACTCATCGGCAGAACTAACCTGATGTTATTTCGTTTAACCGCGTGGGCATAGCCCCGCGTTTTCTAGCGATCGCGGCCTGTTGGGTTTGCATGTGGAGCAAGCCGCTAGAAACGTCGTAGGCGAAGGCCGAGTGGCGGGCGGTTGCTGCTTTCTGTGTTCCAACAAGGCTGAACGCGCAGACGTGCAATCGCCCATTGCGCGAGAACTTTATCAACAACTCAAAATTTCTTGCGGTCCAACACTAGTCCTTAATCAAGCGAACGCTCTTTACACAACATCTTAAAGCGGGGATGAATCCCCGCACTCCAAAATTAGCGGGAAGGAATCCCCGAACTTGCTCCTTACCGGTTATATTGACGGATGAATTCGCGTAGGGAAGTACTTCGGTCAAGAAACAAAGGGCATTAAAATGACTGGTGTTATTATCGGTTTGGTTGTCATGGGCACCATTGTGCTCTTGTTCTTTTTTTATTTGGTCTCGCTCTACAACAACCTCGTCTCGTTGAAGAATCGTTTCCAAAACGCCTTTGCACAAATCGATGTCCAGTTGAAACGACGTTATGATTTGATCCCAAACTTGGTGGAGACCGCCAAGGGTTACATGAAACATGAGAAAGAGACGCTCGAAGCGGTCATACGGGCTCGAAACACCGCTTTTTCCGCTGGTCAACAAGCGGCCGCGAACCCCGGCGATCCGACCGCCATGCAAAATCTTTCCACGGCCGAAGTCGCACTGGCTGGGTCGCTGAACAAGTTTATTGGCCTCGCCGAAGCGTATCCAGATCTTAAGGCCAATCAGAACATGTTGGCACTTCAAGAAGAATTGACGAGTACCGAGAATAAAGTTTCCTTCGCCCGCCAATCCTTTAATGACTCCGTGGCGTCGTACAACATAGCCTGCGAGAGTTTTCCTAGCAACTTGGTGGCTGGCTTTGGGCGTTTCGTGCCTGCCAAGATGTTCGAGATTACCGCCCCTGCGGAACGTGAAGCGGTCAAGGTCCAGTTTTAGTCAGGACACCCTTCCGTGGATTTCTTCGAACATCAAGATCGAGCCCGCCGCAACAGCAGGCTCCTGTTTCTTTATTTTGGGGTGACCGTCGTCCTGGTCATCACGGCGGTCTATTTTGCGTTGATCGCCATCTTGGCGTTGGCGACTCGAGATTCGGAAAATGCGGTCCATGTTCTGGATTGGAATCCGCAACTGTTGGCCGCCGTTGTCGGCGCCGTTGTTATTTTGATTGCGACCGGGAGTATTTATAAGACATGGATGCTTGGCGACGGTGGCGAACATGTGGCGGTGGCATTAGGTGGTGTTAAGGTTCCGGCCAATTCCACGGTTCTCGAAGAACGGATATTGCTTAACGTCGTCGAGGAGATGGCGCTGGCTGCGGGAACGCCGGTACCTCCAGTCTACCTTCTTAAGGACGAACTTGGCATCAATGCTTTCGCTGCTGGAACGACGCCGCAAAATGCAGTTGTCGGTATTACCCGGGGGGCAATTCAAACCTTGACCCGAGATGAGTTGCAAGGGGTGATTGCTCATGAATTCAGTCATATCCTAAACGGGGACATGCGTTTGAATTTGCGATTGATTGGACTCTTGCATGGAATCTTGATCGTTGCCCTACTTGGCTATTTGATTCTTCGGATTTTGACGCAGTTGCCCATACGATCTTCTCGAGATAGCGATGGAAACAAAGGTGCGATTGGGCTTGTCGCGGCGCTTTTTATGGTCGGAGGGGCTTTGGTCGGGATCGGATACATTGGTGTGTTTTTCGCAAACATGATCAAAGCCGCGGTTTCGCGTCAGAGAGAATTCCTGGCCGACGCCTCCGCTGTCCAGTTCACTCGCAACCCGAGCGGCATCGCCGACGCGCTCAAAAAAATTGGCGGTTGGTCGAAACACTCTAAGTTGCAATCGGCGAGAGCGACCGAAGCTAGTCACATGTTCTTTGGCAACGGTGTGGCGACTCTGATTTTCGCAACGCATCCACCGCTTGAGACGCGAGTCAAACGAATAGATCCTCGATTCGACGGTCATTTTGCAACAACGACGGAAGTTCCGCACTCTTTGTCTGAGCTAATCGACCCGCGCTCCTTATCGTTGCAGTTGGCTTCCGCAAGTGCCTCACACCAATCGGCGCTTTCTGGTGCCGAACAACTGGAATCTCATCCGAAAAATGCGGCCGATCAAATTGGAGCACCCACTCCCGAGCACATTGAGCATGTCCATGGCTTAATCGATCGATTGGACGATCGGATTGCACAAGACGTTCGGGAACCACTCGGGGCTGTTGCCGTCATCTACGCTTTGTTGCTCGCTCCGGAAGGAGATGAGACGCGGCCTCAACAGTGGCTCGAACTCGAGAAATCATGCGATCCGCGGGCGTTTGCTGAACTCAAACGCGTGTTACCTAGCGTCGACCGTTTGGCGGTCGAGCAGCGATTGCCGGTCGTCTGTTTGTCCCTGCCTGCGTTGCATCAGATGTCGCCACCGCAAGTCAATGCGTTTCGCTTGACGGTTCGTAAACTGATTGAGGCAGACCGCAAGTGGACCTTGTTCGAGTTTGCGGTTCAGCGGTTCATTACGAAACGCTTGGTACAACGACTCAGTAGCGAACATGTCAAGCAGACATCACAACCCAGTTTGAAGGAAACGAAGAGATCATTTCAAGTGGCTTTGTCATCGCTGGCCTATGCGGGTGGGAAAGCCAGCGATCCAAGACTGGCGTTTGGCAAAGGATCGGAAGTGGTTGCTTCCCAGGTGGGCTCGATGGCTTTGCTTCCAATAGAGAATTGTGTTTTGAGCGAGCTGAATTTGGCGTTGGACGGACTCGAGAAAGTTGCTTCCAACTTAAAGCGATTAATGCTGGACGCCTTTGCTGAGTGCATTGCGGCGGATCAACGTGTAACGTTGGCTGAAGCCGAACTATTGCGAGTCATTTCGGATGCACTTGGTTGTCCTATGCCCCCTATCATCGCCAATGAATTATGAAACCCCATTCGATTGCGATTCCTTTTAAGATAACGAGCGTGTTCCGAATCGCGGGCTCAGTCAACCGGTGGAACTATTTGCAAGTTGGCGTTTCGCTGATGTTAGTGAAATACCTTGTTGAAGCAGTCGTGATCTACGCGGCGACCGGCTTGAGCTACACGCCGATCGATTTCGTGAACCCGCTTTTATCCAGCCGCGAGTTCTTTTTTAACACGTCGTCAACTTGGCTGGGAATGGCTTGGATTCTATGGTCGCTCCCATTTTTCTGGATCGCAGTCGCCATGAGTATTCGACGGGCAACGGATATTGGCGTGTCTCCTTGGTTTGGTTTGGCGATCCTCATTCCGATCGTAAATTGGGTAGGTATGTTGCTGATGTCGTTGTTACCTAGTCAGGGCCAAACACCGCAAATCAGATCAGAATCCGAGCCTGAAAAGTCGGATCCAGCGCGGCTTAACGACGCATTTCGAGCTTTGGAACCGAATTCGTTTCCATCGACCGAGTTGCAGGATTCAAAAGATAGTGCGAGTCGATCGCGAACCACCGAGTTCACGGAATCGGCTGACTTTGTTAGAGCACCTTACGATGGGGTGGCCGCAGCCATCCTCGGTATCGGCGGTGGGGCTTTGTATGCGATCAGCATGGTCCTGTTCAGCGTGTACGTGTTGTCTAGCTATGGTGCGGCGATGTTCTTTGGGACACCCGTCGTGGCAGGCGCGATCGCTTCCTACCTGTATAACCGAGGAGTCTCAAAATCCGTTGGTCAAACTTTAGGACATGCTTCTTTGACCATTCTCTTCGCTTGTTCGGGCTTTCTTTGTGTTGGCATTGAAGGCTTGATATGCATCATGATGGCTATTCCCATTATGTTGCCGCTCGGACTTTTCGGAGCCTTGATCGGGAGGGCCATAGCTGTTGCGACAACGAATCCGCATCGCGATGAATGGGCCGGAATGGCTGGATGTATGATGGCCTTGCCCCTAATCGCGATCGTAGAACCAACTTGGCGATCCACACCTACCTTTGAGGTAATGACTTCGGTTGAGATCCATGCCACGCCGGAGGAAGTATGGAAACAGGTGGTCGAGTTTCCCGACATTACTGCGGATCAGGAATGGTTTTTCGCACTTGGCATTGCGTCTCCGCAACGAGCCCGCATCGTGGGACAAGGCGTGGGCGCGGTTCGTCACTGCGAGTTCACGACCGGGGCTTTTGTCGAGCCGATCACCGTGTGGAATCCTCCGTTTCAGCTTGGCTTTGATGTGTCAGAGCAGCCCGATCCGATGGTTGAACTAACTCCGTATCGCCACTTGCATCCTCCGCATCTGGATCATTCGTTTCGGAGCACGCGAGGGGAGTTTCGACTGATCGAGTTGGGCAATAATCGAACACGACTGGAGGGGCGAACGTGGTATGAACTTGAAATCTATCCATTGAGTTATTGGACGCTGTGGACCGACTGGATTGTTCATCGTATCCACATGAGGGTTCTCCGTCATATTCAGAAAACGGCCGAGTCGACTCAGAGCACCCGCTAATCTGATTTAAGAATGCGACCATCTTCCATCGTTACAATTCGATCGGCGATATCCGTTATACGGTTGTCGTGTGTCACGATCAAAACTGGACAGCCTTGATTTCGAGCTAGCTCTTGAAGCAGATTGACAATTTCGCGACCGACATGGGAATCGAGAGCGGATGTGGGCTCGTCCGCTAGAATCAGTCGAGGGGAGTGAGCCAAAGCGCGCGCGATCGAGACGCGTTGTTTTTGTCCGCCTGAGAGGTTCTTTGGATAAGCATCCAAGCGGTCACCAAGACCCACCTTGGTTAATATCTCACCTGCCAACTGCTCTGCGCGAGATCGCGTCATGTCAACGTTGAGTTGCAAGCTCATTTGCACGTTCTGTCGAGCGGTCAAATACTCGAGCAAGTTGTGCAACTGAAACACAAATCCGATCTGACGTCGAAGGACTACAAGGTCGTAGGAACTGGAATCATTCAAGTCTTTGCCAAGAACGTTGGCCTCCCCATGCTGTATCGATCGCAGACCGCCTATCAGCGTCAACAGTGTCGTCTTGCCACAACCTGAGGGCCCCTGCAGGATGACGACCTCGCCCGCATTCAGATCAAAATCAAGATCAAACAACACTTGCTTGCCGCCATCGCCCTCGCGATAAGTGTAGTTGATCCCTTTCATATGAACGATGGACTGTCTATCAAAAAACATCGGCCGGGTCCGCTTGACTGAGTTTACGTACCGCCAACATTCCGGATCCGGCGCACATGATTACGGTTGCAATAAAGATGCCCACACCCCGTTCGAACGTCATCGTCATCGGCAGGTTGGTCGCTTTCCATGCCAGCCAATAAACGACCGCCGCGACCATGGTGCCTGGAATATAGCCGAGCACGGACAAAATGAGTGAACTCTTGATCACAACCCGCACCAGATACCAATGCGTGTAGCCAATCGCCTTGAGCGTTGCGAATTGTGGCAAGTGATTGGACACATCGGTATACAAGATTTGATAAACGATGGCAAATCCCACGAAGAAACCGACAATCGTTCCGAGCGTAAAGATGAATCCGATGGGTGTTCTTCGGCGCATGAACGCAAATTCGTTGTTGATCATGTCCTTGCGCGAGATCACTTTCAAATAATTTCCTAAGCTCTTTTGCAGTGCCGCCTTGGCTTTATCGTGATCGCAGCCAGGTTGGAGTTCGACCACACCAACATTGACCAGTCCCGCACCTCGCGAGGCGAAGAGCCGCAGAAAATTAATGTCGCTCGTTAGATAGGTACCTTCGACCGCGAAGCCAGACCCAAGGTCAAAGAGACCAGCAATTTCTATTCGGCGACGATTGAGTTCATAAATGGTCCTTTCCTTCGATTGAAAGGCTTTCGCGACCGGCCCAAAATCGGAGCGACCTTGAACGTCAAAGAGGCCACAATCCGGCGCTTCGATCGTATCAAGATCCGCACCCTGGAACTTTGCGGCTGGATTCTTGGGATTGATGCCGATGATCAATATGCCGCGAGTTTGGCCGTCCCAAGGATTGCGCCAACTACCCGTCCCGAGATACAGCGGCTTGACACTGAGCACGTCGGGGTGGCTTTCCATGCGAATTAATTGGCGGCGTGAAAATGTGCCCGCTTGAACTAACTGCTGCGTTTCAGCCGTCACAACCACGAGATCGCCGAGCAATTGTTTGTGAATTACGACCGTGCTATTCATGGCTGCACTGTAGAATCCGAGCTGAGTCCAGATCAGCATATCGGCCACAACGACGCCGAGTACCGCGGCAACCAGTTTGGCGACACCAAAGCTCAGTTGCAGCCATGCGATCGGCAAATGACGAAAGCGATAATCCCTCACGGTGTAGCCCTCAATGACCTACGATCGGTTTTCCTCGCCGATTCGGGAGCGGATGGTTGCATTGACGGCACGAGAACGGACGCGTGAATGCGAGAATGAATTCGAGCATTCGATAGCCCCGATACCCGCTGACTGTCTTCGGCATCCAGTGCAATTCGAACTTCGATTACACGCGCATCGGTGTCTTCGACGGGGTCATTGCTAAACACCGATTTTCGCGCCACGATCCGGCTGATACGTTCGACCTTGCCCTTGAGAGTCGACCTAAGACTCGGCACAAATATGTCGGCTTTCTGCCCCAATGCCACACGGCCAATATCCTCTTCAAAGACTTCGGCGATCGCGTGCATGGTCCTGGTATCGCCGATATCGACTACTCCCTTATCGCCAATCTTCTGTCCCTGACGAACGTGAACCTGCAGGACTTGGCCGATGATCGGTGAACGAATGACTGACTGATCGAGGTCCGCTTTCGCGACATTGAGCGAAGACTCCGCAAGTTTGACTTCGGCAAGAGCAGTCGCGATATCCTCTGCTCGCGGGTTCTTGAGCGATTCAAGCTGTCTGCGGGACTGATTCAATGCGGCGTTCGATTTCTTGAATCGCATGTTGCGACCGGCTTGCTCCTCCGCCGAGATGGAATTGGACACCTCAATGCGCTTTCCGCTTTCATACTGCTGTTTGGCGTCTTCGTAGTCCGCCAGGGCACCTTCGATGAGCGCCTCTTGAACAGCCATTTCTTCCGGTTTCGCCCCTGCCTTGACTGCATTGAGCTTCGCTTGGGCGCTTGCCAAACGAGCTTTGGACTCCTCAACAATCGCTTTTCTTCTCGCATGCGAATCGAGGATGGCAATTGGTTGACCGACAATTATCGGATCGCCTTCGCCGACGAGAAGTTCTTCCACGCAGGCTACCAATTGATTGGCGGCAGCCGACAAGGGAATGACGTCACTTTGAGGTGCGAGTCGTCCCCATGCAGAGACTCGTTCAGCAACCGCCGGTACTTCATCAGGAATTTGGACTGCGAGCGATTCTTTCGTATTCAGAAAATTGTTTGCAAGTGCCCATCCGATGGAACCCAATGCAAGCATCACTAGCAAGGCTATCGCCAGTCGAGTAGACGTCATTCGATTTCCAGAATTCATCATCGCTGGCCCTTTTTCGTAGACGCAGCTTTCACGCGCTGCGGCATCTGTTTACCAATCGTTTCTTTGCGCTCGTCAGCTTCCCCAACGTCTGTATTTTCTCCATTCGACCTTTCGATCAGGGCAAACATCCGGGAGATCAATTCTTCGCCGAGGTCGGTGTCATTAGGAAGCAGGCCAAGGTGCGGCCACAGCATGAAGCTATCGAACACCATCCACAGCACTAGTGTGGTTCTTGATCCGCCATCTCCATCGCTCGTCCACAGACATACTAGTCTTTCCCCACTCGCGACATGACATACAGCATTTCACGGGCAATTTCCTTGCTCTTTTCGTCGTACGCCACCGTTTCCTTGGGCGTATCGTCGGCGACCTTCGGATCTTCATAAGGTAAGGACCGTCTCAGTTCGCATCCCATCACATTGGGGCAGGATTCATCCGCACTGGAACAAGTCATAATGGCTGCAAATTTGTCCGTCGGATTGGGCTTTTCGGTGAGAGTCTTCGAAAAACAGATGCTTGGCGTTTCGTCTTTGCTGAAGACCACCGAGTATTTCGGATTCGAAGAAGCACTGTCATCGGTCGTAATATACAAGCCGGCTCGCCGGAGCGCCGCGACCGTCCGAGTATTCACGGCAGTGGCTTCCGTACCGCCAGAAAAAGTCTCGACTCCATTGACTTCAAAGTGCGTTGCAGCTATCCGCGCCCAAAGTTGCGCCAAGTGGCTTCTTCTTGAGTTGTGCGTGCAGACGAACAACAGCTTGGCCAGTCTCTTCTCTGTCTGGCAGAGGGCTATATATTCAGAAATTTTGAGAAGCTCAGTGCGTCGTTCATTTGGTATCTGATCGATTTCAGCTTGTCGCTCTTTGACGTATCTTTCGACTTGGGGGGCAAGTCGGGGGTCGGTTGGTAATATGGCCATGCAGGTAAGAAGGGTAAGAGTTGAAAGCAGAAATGAACAATTCATCAAGTTGGCGTTCCTGAAGGGATAGGGTGAATCCTCGACTTAAGGCAAACTTTGTTATAGTTAGGAAGAAGTGATGAGTCTATAGTTCCAGGTGAATTGCAGCGTTTCAAACACTTCAATTCCGGGAGCAAAGGACGACACAGCCGACAAAAGTCAAAGTAGTAGGCACATTCCATGTGCCGTCCACTTAGAATCGCAGTAAGGCGAGCGGCAGCCTGCCGAACCAACGCCAAGCTCAGCAGGAGCCTCGCTCTCCCATTGAACCCCTAGGCAGGTAGTTATTAGTTCACCGCTCGCCTAAGTGCTGACGAGCGGACGGCACGACGGAGCGTGCTTGCTACTCTTGTCAAACTCAAACTGATGTACAATAGAGAGCTACTGCTCCGAGCCATCCTAAACACTACCCTCCCGCAATCCCCTCCTGTTCAGCATCTATGAGTCCAAACTATAAGATTGTGCGAGTCGAAAACCGACGCGAAAGAAATGAGTTTATTGAATTCCAAGGGACGCTGCATAAGAACGATCCAAACTGGATTCCACCAATTCGGACAACCCACGAGGAGTTGGTCAATTTTCGTCTTCATCCATTTTACAAGAACGCAAAGTGTCAGACGTTTCTTGTACGGAAGAATAACGAGGTGACAGGTCGAATCGCAGCCATTATCGATCGTGGTCACAATGATCGTTTCAAAGAAAAACGAGGCTTCTTTGGCTTTTTCGATTGCAAAGATGACCAGGTCGCTGCCGATTTGCTTTTCATGGAGGCCGGGCAGTACCTAAAAAGAGAGGGGATGGATAACGTTCGCGGCCCCTGCAACCCATCGCTAAATTACGTATCCGGCGCTTTGGTGCAAGGTTTCGATACCCCCCCAACATTCATGATGGCGTACAATAACGCCTATTATGACAAGTTGATTAAAGGCTTCGGTTTTGAGAAGTCGCAAGATCTTTACGCATATGAAGGTAACGTTGATATGCTAAAGACCATGGATCCCAAGCTCCAGTTCATTGTTGATGAGGCCAAACGCCGTTTTAACATCACAGTCCGGACTGCCGACAAAAACAATCTGGATGACGATATCCGATTGTTCTTAAAGATCTACAATGAGGCGTCGAAGGGTACTTGGGGCTTCGTTCCGTATAGTGACGCAGAATGCGAGGGCCTTGCAAAATCATTGAAGTTGATCGTTGATCCGCGTCTGACATCGTTTGTTGAAGTGGATGGAAAAACAATTGCAGCAGCGATGAGTCTTCCAGACTACAACCCATGGATCAAAAGAATCAATGGAAGGTTTTCTCCATTTGGATTTCTCTGGTTCCTTTTTGGACGAAGAGAATTCAAGAAAGTGCGTTTCATCAGCACGAATGTCATTCCAGAGTATCAAAAATGGGGAATCGGTTTAGTCGTTCTTGAACGAATGATCCCCCGTTGCCTGGAACAAAACATTACAGATGCTGAATTCTCATGGGTTCTTGAAAGCAACAAATTATCAAGAGGGACACTTGAAAGGGCAGGAACGACTCACACTAAAACTTTCCGCCTTTATGACCGTTCTCTCAATGATATTTCAGCATAGTACTTCTTCAACGTCTACTTTCTAGTTTTCGTCTACCTTCGCTCACGTGGCATTTGGATTCGCCAAGAGCCGACAACCCAACTGGCGAAAAATAGTTGTCGCTAAACACCTCGATTTCGAAGGATTTTGGATTCAGTCCGAAAGAAATGGCATTCTACATTGTGTCTACTGGTAGTGAAGTTGACGTCCCAATTCCATGGCCGCACACTAGGAAACCGCAAAGCGAAATTAATGCCAGCAAATCCAGATACTCGCGAAAGCCTGATCCTGCGATTACCGTCTGCAAGCGACGCGGACGCATGGCAGGAATTTATCGATCTTTATGAGCCGTTGGTCATTCGTTTTGCCCGCCGGAGAGGCCTGCAGGACGCCGATGCTCGGGAAATCGCTCAAAATGTTTTTATCTCAGTCGCTAAAGCCGTCGATCGATGGCAACCGGACCGGGAGCGCGGCAAATTCCGCGCTTGGCTTTTTCGAATTGCCCGAAACCAGCTTATCAATTGGGTCGCCAAGCATTCTCGGGAACGCGGTTCAGGACGCACATGCGACGTCATTGCCATGACACAACTCAAAGCCACGCCTCAACAACAGGATTCGAACGAGAACTCATGTCTCTACGACGATTTACACCGTTGCCGTTTGGCTCGATGGAACAAGACTTCGATCGCGAAGTTCAATCCATCGAATGGCAAATACAGTACCTCGAATCTCAAACTGGGATGGGCGTCCCGCCTGTCAACACACCTTGATGATTGACCGGCGCAGCCGCTGGTCCCGCTAATGCATTTCCCCTGAACCCAATGTTCCAACCATAACACCTTTTGGAGAATAAACATGACACGGAAAATAGCAGTTTACCTTCTCGTTAGCACCGTTCTTGCCACGAGCGCCGCTGCTGGCCTAAAAGTATTTGGACAAGGTGGGAGAGAGCCGAACCGCCAACCTAATAATGGCCCTGTTGGCCCAAACAATGGCCCTAATACTGGCCCATACCAGACACCGGCCCCAAGCTATAGCTATCCGACCTCAAGCTATCCGGCCGGAAATCCGGTCCCACCAAATTTTAATGGTTACCCGGCGCAACCTGGAATACCACTCCAATCGACTGGTCCACAGCCGTACCCTCCACAGGTCCTGCTCCCATCCTACCAAGGTGGTCCTGGAGTTCCGAATCATGGAATGGCCGGCTACCAACCCACTATCTTCACTTTATTAAAAAAGGATGGAAGCATCGAACGTATCCAAAAAGAGCCGGGCATCAAGTTGACGAAAGAAGAGTTCGACCAAGTCAACGAAACCAGGCAAAAAGTTCAAAGTGCAGTTTCGCAATTAAGGTCTCCAGACGCCGACGAATCGAAGCGAAAGGAATCGAAAGAATTAATCGCAAAGTACTTGAAGGTTGAGTTTCAAGCGGACCAGGAGTTTCGCCGTGAGCAAGTCAAACGGCTTGAAAACCAAGTCGAACAACTAAAGAAGCAGCTTTCAAAAAGGGACGAATCGCAAGACAAATTGATTGAGCTACGGTTGCAGCTATTGGAAAACGATGCTTCCGGGTTGTCTTTTCCCGAGTCATGGGGCAATCTACCTGGTCTGCCGATGAACAGCAACGGACCAGCCTATTCAACAAGTAACAATATGACACCCGTGTTTCCAGGTCAACAATATCCACCTACCACCTACGTTGTCCCTGCATTCAAGTCAAACCCCAACGCAGTTCCTGTTGACGCACAGGCGAAGTGAATTTCATGATCCTGTAAACCGGCCGATTCCGGGGCGACCCAATAGTTGATTGTTCTTCCAAGAAGCGTTACTGTGTAGCTTTCCAATGCTGGGAAAAACATGTTACCAACTTGGAACTGCTTCATGGCCTTCACTTCTGCAATCTCAATCTTCTTAGGGGCTTTTCTGCTTTTCTTGGTGCAGCCGATATTGGGGAAGATGATCTTGCCTTGGTTCGGCGGTACGCCTGCGGTTTGGACAACCTGCATGTTGTTCTTTCAAGTGTTGCTCTTGGGAGGCTACTCTTACGCGGCGTTACTTACCCGCTTCTTCAAGCCGGCTCGACAAGCAGCTATACATCTCATGCTATTGGTGGCGGCGATCTCGCTGCTGCCAATCACACCGACTGCTGCCTGGAAACCGCCGGATGGCGAGTATCCGGTGGCTCGTATTCTTTTGATGCTCTGTGCGTGCGTTGGTATGCCTTACTTTCTGCTCTCGGCCACCTCACCACTGCTGCAAAGTTGGTTTGCACATGCCTTTCCGGGTCGATCCCCCTATCGATTGTATACACTATCAAATGTCGGTTCGTTGGGCGCGTTGCTCATCTACCCATTCGTGATCGAGCCAGCCATCACTACATCGCAACAAGGCTGGTTGTGGTCGATTGCATTTGGACTGTTCGCCATCGGGTGCGGAGTACTTACTCTGCAGCTATGGCGTATCCGCTCTAGCGTACAAGACCACGATGCAACGACGCAGGTCGCAATACCAACCAACGCAAATTCTGTCGCATCCTCTATTCCAGCCGAAATGCCAAGCTGGCGCGACCGCAGTATCTGGTTGTTGCTGCCAGCCCTGGCGTCGATGATGCTGCTCGCCGTCACCAATCATCTATGTCAGGATGTGGCCGTTGTGCCATTCCTCTGGATCGTGCCGCTGAGCCTCTACTTGGTATCGTTGATCATTTGTTTCGATCGAGATCAGTGGTACTCGCGACGCTGGTTCAGTATCGGTGCGATCATCGCTATTTTGATCGCGTGCGATCTATCCTTTGTTTCCTATCTGGCGAAGAGTAACAGTATGGCGACTAGCAGTAGGCTTTGGGTAATGTTGCGATTCGATATTCGCCTCATCATCGGTGTCTACCTATCTCTGTTTTTTCTTATTTGCATGGTATGCCACGGTGAAGTCGTACGCCGTCGCCCCGTGGCTAAACGCTTGACCGAGTTCTATCTGACCATCTCCGCTGGCGGTGCGTTGGGCGGTTTCATTGTCGCCGTAATTTGCCCATATTGGTTTACTTCGTTTGTCGAACTGAAAGTCGGACTACTCCTCGGCTTCCTCGTCAGCATGGTTGTGTTTCTCAGTGACATAGGCTTTCGTGTTTTTCATAGAAATGCAAACACCAGAGATGCAATCAACGCCGGGCCGAAAAGTGAAAAACAAGACAGAACGAGGCCCCCTGTGACAGAAGGGCGACCGATTTCCAGCTTGTCGAATTTCATGCGAATGATAATCGGTGTGCTTGCTTTTATACTGTTGATCGTGGTAGCGGGAGCACAGTGGTTGTCGCTAGATGAAAGCGGTACCTCGCTCAAAGTCCGCAACTTCTATGGCACACTAACCATTCGCGAATGGTTCGATGAAGAAGGCAGTATGCAAGGGCTAGCGCTCTACCACGGCGCTATTTTGCACGGGTACCAACTGATCGATGTTCAAAAGGAGCTTCAACCAACGACCTACTATACCGAAAAAAGCGGCGTCGGTTTGGCGATGAAAGCTTCAAGGCGTGAGAATCCACTGAAAGTCGGTGTGGTAGGTTTGGGGGTCGGCACCTTAGCCGCCTATGGTCAGCCCGGCGACCATTTCCTTTTCTACGAAATCAATCCGCTTGACATTCAATTGGCAAATATGCCCTTCACGTTCCTGAGCCACAGTCCGGCTACGATCGATGTCGTATCCGGCGATGCGAGACTGTCGCTCGAACGCGAAGCTCCACAGAATTTCGACATCTTAGTGTTGGATGCCTTTAGCGGCGATTCGATTCCGGTTCATCTATTGACCCGTGAAGCGATGGAACTCTATCTGCGACACTTGAAACCGGACGGTATCATCGCAGTCCACGTCAGCAATCGTTACGTCGATTTGCTGCCAGTTGTATCACAGCTTGGAAACGCATTCCAATTGCACCAAGCCAATGTCACTCAGAACGAGTTTCTCAATCTGGAAATATCGGTATCCGATTGGATGCTGCTGGCCCCTAATGCGGCGACCCTGCGGCATCCCGAATTGAACCAATATGTGTTTGCCCCTAAAGGTGTGGAGGCGTTTCCTGTTTGGACGGACGACTACAACAACCTATTTCAAATCTTACGACCGTTGTGATCCGGTTAAGAATGATCCGGCCATTCCTTCGGCTTTACGCCGAGGGTTTTGACCTTCAAAGATGTTCTTTACTTCTGACCACGGAACTCCGGGTATTGGATGTTATGCTTACTTGGGTCGTTGCTGTGACGCCAGACTCACCGCTGGCCGTCGACTACGAGCACAAAGTTACCTCGTGTGGGAGGGAAGCTCAAGCGATAATTTGGAGATCAAAACGAGGGAGGTGAGAAGGCTTTGAGGCGACCAAACTTTTCACCAACAATTCGCTTAGGTTGAGCGGGAGCTTGCCTCCCCTCAACCTTGTTTTGGCGTCCTACGTAACGGCCCGCGAACCGCCGCACTTCGCTCCCGCCTCGACCGCCTAAGGCGGTCGTGGCGGGAGCGAAGTGCGGTACGTTAAGGTCTGAGCAGCACTTTTAGTACGCCAAAACGGCGTCCGTCGGAGGCAAGCTCCGATCGGACGAAAATGCTTCACAGCGTTGCCCTTCCCCGGGGGAGGGTGACTAAACCGGACGATCTCTTGGACGCGGTTAAACGACGGCTATTAATGCCACTGTGTGATAAGCCAATTGGGGTTAGAATGGTCCTTGCTGAATTACTTGAGCCTGTTCGTTCGTCGACTCGCTCACGCCCCAATTGCCCTACGGATAACGCTTCGTGGCCGATCGATCGAATAGCACCAATATCCCAAACGAAAATGCTCAGAACGAGCTGGATGATTACGATTTTGTTTTACCCCGCGAGTTGATTGCGCAAGAGCCCACCTCAAATCGTACCGACTCGCGGATGATGGTTATTCAACGGGCGACCGGACACATGGATCACGTTTCGGTCCGCGATCTCCCTTCCTTCTTGCGAGCAGGGGACGCAATGGTTGTCAACGACTCGAAAGTCATTCCGGCTCGTCTCATCGGTTTTCGCGCTCAAACCCGAGGGCGTTGGGAAGGCCTGTTTCTCCGAGAAGAAAACGGCGTGGCCGAACTGATTTGCAAAACGCGAGGCTACATCCAACCTGGGGAAGAAATTGTCTTACGAGATCCCGAAGGTCGTGAAAAACAAAAACTGATTGTCGTTGCTGGCTCGGAACGTGGCCACATGCTCCTTAGACCAGAGCCAGCAATTCCATGGATTGAGTTGCTCGAGAGCAACGGTCGAGTCCCTTTGCCACCGTACATCCGGGACGGACAAATGACTACCATCGACAAGGAACGTTATCAAACCGTTTACGCGAGAAACCCCGGTTCCGTGGCAGCGCCGACCGCTGGACTTCATATCACACAGGATTTGATTCAGCGCATCCGGACGGCCGGAGTCGCATTGGTGTCCTTGACTCTCCATGTCGGTCTAGGGACTTTTCGACCAATTCAAACCGCTCGCCTATCCGAACACAAAATGCACAGCGAGTACGCGCAGATTACCGAACCCGTCGTGAAGCGATTGACCGGATGTCGCGCCGAAGGCGGTCGCATTGTCGCAGTCGGCACGACTTCAGCACGAACCCTCGAGACCGCGGCTATGTCAGGCAACGGTTCGCTCATTCCCTGGAGCGGACAAACCGACATCTTCATTCGACCAGGTCACCAGTTCAGGGCGGTCGATGTATTGTTGACCAATTTTCACTTGCCGCGCAGCAGTCTCCTCGTGCTCGTCGCCGCCTTCGCAGGGCGAGAGTTGATCATGGAAGCGTACCGAAAAGCCATCGAACAAGAATACCGATTCTATAGCTATGGCGATTGCATGCTCATCATTTAGATTGCCCCGAAGACGTGACAGTACCTATCTCATCCCAGCAACCCCATTCGCCTTCAAGTCCACTCGACCCCTGGGTTGGACTCGACATCGGCGGTGCGAATCTCAAGGCAGCCCATACCTCTGGATGGTCTCGAAGCAGAGGATTCGCAATGTGGCAGGAGTGGCAATCGCTCGCTATCTCGATTGCCAAATTGCTGGATGAGTGTCCGGCCTTTGTCGGAGTTGCTGTCACCATGACGGGGGAACTTGCGGACTGCTTTGCGACCCGTGCCGAAGGGGTTGCGGTCATTCTGGAACAACTTACCTCCATTGTGCCTGCTTCCATGGTGCGAATTTATTGCGTCGATGGCACGTGGAAAACCGTTTCGCAGTCCGCCCGCGACCCCTGGAGCGTCGCCGCCTCGAACTGGCATGGACTTGCTCGATTTGCCATCCGATTCGCAGGTGCTAAATCCTGCTTACTATTCGATACAGGGTCTACCACCACCGATCTAATTCCGATCGGTGATGGGCAGATCCTGACGGATGCACGTACCGACTCTCAACGTCTTCAATCCGGAGCCTTGGTTTATTCAGGGATTGAGCGGTCCAATGTCGCGGCGATCGTTTCTGAGGTCGCGCTATTTGGTTCCTCTTGTCCCATTATGAATGAACAATTCGCTACCATGCGAGACGTCTATCTTTGGCTGCGGGAACTGGAGGACGAACCCGAAAGCCGCGAAACCGCGGATGGCAAACCGGCCACACGCGAGGCCGCAAGATATCGACTGGCCCGAATCGTTGGCGAAGATGGTTCAACATTGGCTGACACCGACATAGATCGTATGGCTGAGCAAATTGCGGCTGCCCAAACGAAATTGGTAGCTAAAGCATTTACTAAAGTCGCGGCATGTTGTTCTAAAAAAACATCGAGTGCCAAGAAGAAGAAATCAGTGACTCGAGTTGTTACATCGTTGGAGCCAAGTCTCCCTACCTTTGAATGTATCGCGCTCAGCGGCCATGGCGATTTCCTCATTGAAGCAGTACTGGCGGCATGCGGTTGGGATGGCGAACGCATTCGATTGACGGAACTCTTGGGGAAAGATTTGTCGCGATGCGCTCCTGCCTATGCCATCGCGACACTTGCATCCGAAGAACTGGGCGAACCAATGCAGTATGGTTGAACGCATCGTGATCAAGATTGGAGGTGCGACCCTCTTTCAACGCAGTGGCTTTGAAACAGAGGTGCGCTCCTTGTTGAGACAAAACCAAAATGCTCAGGTTTGGCTTTTGGTCGGCGGTGGCGATTTGGTGGAAGCCATGCGAACCGCCAACCGGATTTATCCACGGCTAAAAGTAGACGAAGTACATTGGCAATGTATCGAACTTCTCGATCATACTTGGAACATTGCCAAGCAGATTGTTCCCGTCGAACATTCGATCGCAAGCCGCCAGGACTTAGAACAATTGAGGCAAATTAGAAATGTCCCCTGTGTCGCTTGGGTGCGAGTCGAATCTTTCTACGACCGAGAAAACTGTCTCCAGACACCGATAGGGTGGCTCCCCAAAACGGATTGGAATACCACGACCGACGCACTCGCTTGGCTATTAGGAAAAGTCATCGAAGCGGATCGAGTCATCCTGATGAAGCAATGCGAATGCGACTCGGCGTGGACGCTTTCCGAGGCCGCGCATCGCGGCGTAATCGATTCGGAATTGGTCAGGCTCTCCCAAGCCAATCCGGGTGTCCGTCCAATCGTTGAATTGAAGCGAATTTGATAAACGCTTTTATATGGAGTGCGGAAATTCATTTCCGCTTTTGGATGAACCCTCAAGAACTGCTCCCAACGGACACTGCCAAATGGAAACCCGACGGTAATTTTCCGCTCGACCCTAGATTCTAATGTTTTGGACCTGTTGCATCTTGAGTTTCCGTCGACTAAGTTTCAATATATGAAAGCGGCCACGTCCGCCGTTTATAATATTTTGGAAGGGTGTGACCTTCAATCACTTTGGAGATACAGCATGTTTAGTAAATTGATGAAACTGACCTTTGTTGGCTGCATCGTAATTGCAGCAAGCGTTCCGGCTGAAGCTGGACTTTTCGATCGCATTCGGAACCGAAACGGTGGCAGGAAATTGGGCTGTTGCCAGCCCCAAGTCGTGTGTGCCCCAGCCCCATGCGCCCCAGCCCCATGTGCATGTGCCCCATGTGCCCCAGCACCATGCGCGCCAGCAGCGTGTGTGTCTGCGCCTAGTTGTCCCTGCTCAACACCACCATCGTGCCTACAACAATACCGTCATAACTTGGAACTATGCGATAAGTTTTTTGGAAATGACCCACAGAAATGTCGCGAATGTCGCAAGATGGCTGAATTAGCGTACTGCGAGTGTCTCAAAGATCCGACGGCAACCTTTCGTGCTGCAGCTGCCGCAACAATGGCAGCTCCTGCATGTACCCAACCTGGAACGCCGACCATTGACGCTTGCTATGAGTTTTATGAAATGTGCATCGCGCGGGGGACAAGTCCCAGTTGCGCGATGTGTTACTTTAAATGCCTCGAGCAAATTCCAAGTGTCGCGCCTCCGATCCCAACGTATTAATCCGGTGTAGCAATTCTAGGACCTGTTAGTTTTCTGTTGCACCCTGTACAACACGAAAGCCGGCAATTCGGTTTTTTGAACTCGCTTCCCCTTGAAATGGAACTGCGTTATTCCACAGCTGGATCTTGGATCCGGTTGCCGCCAAACAGATGTTCCATTCGTTGTCGACAACCATTTCGGTCAAGTTTCCAGTTACTCCCTGGAATCCCCACGCATTTGGATAAACCGCATACGTCGGCCTCGTTAGTTGGGGCGCTGGGTTGATGCGAACCATCATTCCTTCCGTCGCAATCGTCGTCCAGAATGATGCAAAATCACCGTTTATACCAGCATAACGAAGCTCATCAAACGTCGGCAGACGATAACCCTGTGCATGAACATTCATGGAAATCTCGCTGAAGTTGTTGATTTGCTGAGCGGCCTTCTTGTTCGTGTCAAAAACATAAACCTTCTCTAGACCGGCTTTGTCGCTGAGCCAATTGCAAAAATGCAAAACGGTTGGAGCCACAATATTGGAGGCGCCCAATTCATCCGAAACTTCACTTGGCCAATCGAAGTCTTGAAATTTTGGAAACTCACGAAAGAAGGCATTGACCAATCCATGGCTGATTTCTTGACGGGCCATCCAAACATTGTCGCTCATGACTATTCCAAATTGCTTTTTGCCTTTAGGGCTGGCGATTTCATAACTGACAGCACCCTCCGGCAGATGGATCATTGCAAATGGCATTCCTGGTATAGGTTCGTCCATCCTCCATTCATGGTTGGATTTCGATGGAGGTGCAATCACTGGCTTGCTCTCGAACTTGGATAGAAACCATTGAGCTGTCATGGCTTTGTTTCGATCCGTATCCGACCTAGTCCGTTCCAAATAGTCCAACAATGGTTTTGGAACGAGATCTTTTTGAAAGTCATCCATGCCGATAAGATGTGTCGCAAGGCACATCCTCGTGTGGTAGGTGGCCTTTTGAGTTTGCCCCGCTTGGATAAGTTCATTTGCCATGTTTGCTCGAACTTGTTCATCAAGGTACGGCGGGAAATCCTGGGCAGCGAACGCTAAGAGCTTATACATTTCAACTCCAGGATCGAACGCGTCCTCTATCTGGTTTAACAACTGGTAGTCATTACGGACCAAAAACAACCAATGCCACTGGGGGGATGCGTTGCTGGCTTTCCTAGTTTGCAAAAAACTGAGGGTACGATTACGGTTCGCACTGTTGCTTAGATATTCCCGCCAAAGGTCCAGTTCCACAATATCACTCTCGGAAACCGCCCTATCGATATCTTCGAAGGCTACATTGGCACCCAAAAGGGCCTTTAGTTGCACTTGTCGACGTTGCTGATCGACGTCCTTAATACCTTGCAATCCCTCTATCTCCTTCTTGGCAATGAAATGGCTTTCTTCCAATCGACGCCAGGCAGTCTGCAAATCTTTTGAGTTCGCAGCCAAAAAGGAGAAGAGCTTGTAGTTGACCGCAATTTTCTCGTTTTCTAACGCTTGAATGGATGACATCCTCGCTGACACGCCTAACGTCGCCAACAAAGTTAATCCTACGGCGAACACAGATAGCCAAACGAATGCACGCCTACCGCTGACGCGCATGACCCTATTCTGTTCCTCCGTGCGTCGCGTCTTGCTCACAGCGATTGTGATTACTAACCAATCCCAAATTCCTAGTATGTTGACACGACTAGGATCACGATGGAATCGATTGGCCATCATAGACAAGCGTTGTCGAGCACGCCCTTGCCAAGAGGAATTATCTTGATCCGCGAGCCAATTTTGAATCGGCCGAACCAAGTAGTCGTGTGCAAGGCTAAATTGTTGCTCAAAGGAATGGACCGTTGAGGTCGCAGATATGATTCGAAGGTCAACTTCTAGACATCGAATCGCTTGAGTGAAGCGGACGGACTCTTTGTCTTCATTGGCCGAACTAGCAAGTTCTGAGATTGACTTTGCAGCGGACTTAAGTTCTCGATCATCTTGAGGCAGCAATGCCCGCAAAACCTCCATGCAATTGCTAGCGACGGATCGGCGCGACATCGGTGAGTTTTGGGAATGAAAGGCGTCGGTCAGGAATCGAATTACAGCTCCGTCTGCTCCGCCAAATCCAACGATCGTTTGGATTTCCCAAGGATAATTCCTCATCATCTCGGCGAACATGGCGATGCGCACACACAGGACCGATTCGTCCTTGGCTAAGCCGTCAATCGCCGTGTCGATGAACATCCGCTGGGAAGCGGTAAGCTCCAAGTCGAAGGCTGGCAGCATCTCGTACGCGCGACCGAATGACTCCAGCACACGTCTGGCATGTACTTTGTTCATCAATGGATGGTTGGAAGCATTGATGCCATCCAACAAAGACGATTCCATTATTTGCATGAACTGACTGATCTCGGTCCAAAACTCATCACGAACCAGTATTATTGCCTGAATCTTTTCGCCATCGCATTGCCGAATGGCTTGCACAAGCACGTGTTCGAGATCGATGTGCGTGTTGATGAGGTACTGTTCAAACTGATCGAATACGAAAAGCACTTTGAATGGCTCTTCACGCGACCGAATCGCCCCAAAAATGTGTGGCAGTTCCGAAAATGCTTTGGTGTGTGGAAATCGTTCGTGCAACAATTGAACTAGGCTTTGTACCGGATTCTGAACAGTGAAATTGAAATAGATTGTCTTGATCGCGGGCGGGAGGCTAGGGATCAAGGAAGCAAGCACGAACGAACTCTTTCCACATCCACTCGCGCCATAGATGACCCCGACGCTCTGGTTCACGTTTCGATCTGCATTCTCGATCCACTTCAGCCAGTGATTGAGAATCGCAGGACGCCCTTCGATGTCATACGGGCCAGGTATCAATCGATGGTAATACGAACTATCCTCCGCGGAAAACGCTCGCAGTCCTCGCGGCACAAGACCACGTAACTCGCCAAAGTCACTTGTGGAACTGGACTTTTTTTCCAACCGAGTTACCAGTGATTCTTGCGTTGAGGCACTTCGGTGGTTGGGAGTCTGGTGTAGTTGCGATTCGTTACTCGCTTCCGGTGTGTAGCGATCCAACGCAGAGGCATTGTGACTCAATATTTCGGCTTCGATCTTCGCGATCGCTTCGCTTAGCTGCTTTGCAGATTGAAATCGGCCGGTCATCCTTTTTGACAAACACTGTAGACAAAGCCGTTCCAGGCTATCTGGAATTTCGGGGCGGCGCTGACGTGGTGAAGCGATCTCGCCTTTGAGAATCTTTGAAAAGACTGAGGAGGCATCGTTCGTACGGAAGGGGGATTGCAACGTCAACATTTCGAAAACGACAACACCAAATGCCCAAATGTCTGTTCGGCCATCAATTCGGTGCACCTCCCCCAGTACTTGCTCTGGAGACATATACCGTTGGGTACCGGCGATGTGCTTGGCGTTCCATAGTGGTGATTCATCAGTCAGAGCAAGCCCCAAATCGGTCACTTTGACTTGTTCATTCTCCGTGATCAGAATATTAGCCGGTTTCAGGTCCCGATGAATAATCCCTTTCGCGTGCAATTGTTCGAGGGCCAATGCAATTTGTTTCATAATCCCAAGGACCCGCGGCAACGGTATCGCTTCTTGCATTGCAATCACTTCAGCCAAACTCTTACCTTCTACCAATTCCATCACCACGTAAGTTCGATTCTGCCATTGATCGACATCGAACACACGGATGATATTGGGATGATCCAAGCTTGCGGCGGCTCGGGCCTCATCCACCAGCGATGTTCGCAACTTATCGGGCAACAAATCGAGCGACCGCGACACCTTGATCGCAACTTTTCGTGCAAGTTTTGGATCTTGCGCCAAGTAGACGATTCCGAATCCACCGCTGCCCAACGTCTTGATCACGACGTAACGACCGATGCGCTCATTTGGTCTAAGCCCTAATTCTTCACGATCGATTGGTCTGTCATGTCGGTCCGCGTCGTAGCACAGCGGATTCCGGTTGTTTCCGAAGACCGTAGTTTCCAATTCGCTATCTGTGGATAACTCAAACTTGCTAAGCTCCTCGGACGAAAATTCTGAGGAACTGTCAGGGTCAAGGGATTCAGACATGGGTACGAACCCTGCAATGCTTCTGGGCTGAAAAGCGTTTAGGCCGATACTAGATTTGAATGTAAATGATATCGTTACGGAGACAAGATCGCAAAGAATTACAATGGTTCTCCGTGGGCAGTGCGACAAACAACAAGTTGGAAGGTGTTAGCGCTTGCCTAGAACTGACCTTATCACCTCACAAAATCATAGCCGAATTTCTAAGCATTCATCGCATTCCTGGATTCTCACGAATTCAGCCGGGAAATAGAAGTGCCTGTGCCCACTACAGTTTTTGTTGGATTCAGGCTACAACATTGGGTTCAAAAAAACAAACTAGCATTCCAAAAAGTCATTCGAACCGAGTCCTGCCGTATGAAAATTATTTGCAATAGAGAGAAACTGCTAAATGCGTTTCAAATCGCTGCCGGGATCGCCCCGACCCGGAGCCCGAAATAAGTTCTAAACAATAACAAACTCGACGCTACCGAGGGCCGGGTTGTCCTGATGGCAACCGACTTGGAAGCTGGAATTCGCCTTGAAGTGGAAGACGTTCAAGTTCTCGCACCAGGCCGGGCTTTGCTCAATGTCCAACGAGTCGGCAATATCCTCCGCGAATCGAGCGATGAAACCCTAACGATTGAGTCCACCGAAAACTCGCTAGATTTCATCGGAAGCCATTCAGAATTCCATCTGCCGCGAGCTAATCCCGACGAGTTTCCAAGCGTGGTGGAGTTCGCCGAAGAGAGCTACTTTGAATTGCCCGCGCGTCTATTCAAAGAGCTTGTCAAACGCACCATTTTTGCAACCGATAACGAGAGCACTCGCTACCAGTTGGGTGGAGTTCTTTTTGAAATGGATGGGGAACAAATCACCACCGTTGCGACGGACGGTAGACGTTTGGCTAGTATGCACGGCACTGGGACTTCGATCGGCGGTTTTAAAAACTCAGGCATGTCGACCATCGTTCCGACGAAGACTTTGACACTCATGGATCGCTCTATTAGCGACAAAGACGAAATGGTCCACGTTGCCGCAAGAAGTAACGACATACTTATTCGGACAAACCGTTGCACCATATACTCGCGACTTGTCGAAGGCAGGTATCCAAATTGGCGACAGGTCATTCCGAGCCGGGAAGGAAAAACCCGGATCGAGGGGTTGGTCGGACCCTTCCTCACCGCGATTCGCCAAGCTTCGATTGTCGCCGACCCTGAGAGCCGCGGTGTCGAATTTGTTTTCGGAAACGGCTCCCTGGTCGTTGCTGCACGCACCGCAGATATCGGACAATCCCGAATTGAAATGCCGATTGCCTACACGGGCGAAGAAGTCAAGATTACGATGGACTATCGGTTTGTTTTAGACTTCTTCAAAGCCCTCGACTTAGAAAAGAATTTTGCGATCGAAGTCAGGAGCAATGCGGAACCGGCAATGTTCTCAACAGACGATGGCTACACCTACGTTGTGATGCCGATGGCTCGCACCTAAGATGCGATAACGTCTCCTTTTGCTCTGCAAAAGTGTGTTAACAAGACGCACTTTCGCGGATAGGCTGTGAATTTATTCGTAGGTGCAGAACTTTGTCGCCTTTTGCTCCGCAAAAGTGTGTTAAAGTGGCGCTCTTTCTCAGAGCGAAAGGCGACAATAATAAATTCACAGCCTAGGGGCAAATGGCGACAATTGTTTCCTCCCAACGAATAAAATTCGGATTCAAAAATGACGATTTCGGCGTTCATGGAAAAGCACTATCGGCATTTCAATGCACGCGAAATGCTCGCGGCCGCCAAGGCTTACAAGACGTTCGTAGAAGACGAGCAGGGGACTATGATGGTTTCCTTGGCCGGGGCAATGAGCACCGCCGAGTTGGGCATTTCGCTGGCTGAAATGATTCGAGGTGGAAAGATCCATGCGATCTCTTGTACGGCCGCAAATTTGGAAGAGGATCTTTTCAATCTTTTTGCCCACGACGACTACAAGGTCATCGAAAACTGGCGAGCCTTGAGTGTCGAAGACGAGGTTGCACTGAGGGACGCCGGCTACAACCGCGTCACCGATACCTGCATTCCTGAAACTGTCATGAAACACATGCATAGCCGTTTGGTAAAATACTGGACAAAAGCGGCTGCGGAAGGCAAAAGCTATTTTCCTTACGAGTATATGTTTATGCTGCTCGACGACCCTGAACTCAAGTCGCACTACAAAATCCCAGTGGAACACTCATGGATGATTGCCGCCAAACAAGCTGGTATTCCCGTCTTTTCACCGGGAATCGAAGATAGCACGCTAGGAAACATGTTTACTGCCCGAGTCATGGACGGCACTGTCGCATCGCATCATGCACTTAAAAGTGGAACCCATCAGTTGCAGCGACTGGCGGAGTGGTATCGGACATTCAGCAAAGAACGAGGAGTAGGGTTCTTTCAAATTGGTGGCGGAATTGCGGGCGATTTCGCGGTCTGCGTTGTTCCCATGCTTATTCAAGACATGGAGGAAAAAGAGACTCGACGCTGGGCGTATTACGCTCAAATAAGCGACTCCGAAACCAGCTATGGCGGCTATAGTGGGGCAGTTCCAAATGAAAAAATCACTTGGAACAAGTTGACGCCAGAGACTCCTAAGTTCATGATCCATAGCGATGCAACAATCGTAGCACCACTTATTTTCGCCTACGTTTTAGGGCAATAACTGTGACGCCAACGTCGGTCCAACTATGGGAGCGAATCCATGCCGCTGGACTTGCATCTCCAGACGAATGCAGGAACTGGGCAATCGCGATCACCAAGTCCGCACCATCGGAGAGCTTGCTCGACCCAAATAGGTTGGCCGCAGAACTAATTCGCCTTGGAAAGATCTCATCATTTCAAGCAAACGTGCTGTTTGGCGAACTGCCAATTCCGCTTGCGATTGGACCTTATCGAATCACTGAGTCCTTAGAGTCTAGACTCGGATCGAACTGGTTGCTGGCAGTGGACTCAAGTCGGCCAAAACACTCATCGCGTTGGTGTTATCTTTTGACGCAACAGAATCTAGTACGACCTGAGCTTCAAAGCTGGCCTCCGAGTCTCCATTTAGCGGAAAAGCAAGTCGCCGTCTCGCATCCATCCATCGACAAATGGTTTTTTTCCGGAATCGACAAGACGAGTATCGTCTGCTTCTGCGACGTGCTCGAAGGAGAGTCGCTGGCTGCAATGCTAATTAACCGAACGTTAAGTTGGTCCGAATCAGCCAGTATGGTCGAGCAAATCGCTTCTGGACTCCAAAAGATGCACGACTCCGGATTGGTGCATGGCTGCATAGGTGCCGACGCCATTTGGTGTGTCGACGATGGAGTGTTCGTTCTTCGTCGCGATCCAATTTTTCCACCCTCCAACCCCTATTCTGCAAACTCGAACTCAGTCCTAACCAGCTCACCGGCGGTTCCGCTTGCTGTGGCTGCTCCCGAACTAACGCTTCCAAATGCTGTACCCTCTTTCCAAACCGACTTATACGCCTTGGGGTGTGTTTGGTACCGATCACTAACATGCAGTTCGCCCTACGGCAAGGATATTTACAATACCCCGCAGGCTTGGGCAAAAGCCCATACTTCCCAAGCTGTTAAACCGCTTAGTCCATCGGAATTGCCCGAACCCTTACAACAATGCCTCGCGCACCTATTGGCAAAAAACCCAGGCTCTCGTTTTGCAACGGCCACCGAGTTGATCAATGCGATCGAATTTGCAGTGGTGGAATCGGAAAAACGACCGAAACCAATCGCAATCCCCATCGACGCGATGGTCGAAAAGCCCATCGTCGAAAAGCCAGCAACCGTTCCAACGCTTTCTGTGGAAAAGCAGAGTGTAACCAAGCTACCTGATTCCGTTTCACCTACCAAATCGAAGTCTGTTCGTGTTTCATCAGCATCCATAGAACCCGCCAAGGTTTCGCCGGTTGTTGAAGTCGCAGCCCAATTGCCAAGTGAATCACTGACTCAGAATGCACCTTCGATCAAAGAATCCGTCAACGACATAGTTCCACCGAATCCCACCCGCCATTCGGAAGCGCCAACTGTCGCCGTCGAAAAGAAAAAACCCTCAGTTCCAAAGAAGAGCACAGGAAAGAAGAAATCGAAGAAGAAGAAAAAACCTGTTTGGTTGTTGCCTGCTATGGTTGGTGGAGCCTGCTTGGTCTTCGGCCTTGTCATCACTTTGCTTGTTCGAAACAGTGGTTCGTCCATTCCAGTCCCTCCGAGCAAGAATCTGGCGTCATCGGATCCATCGGTCGAGAATCTCAATGTCGCAAGGGTTGGAGTTAGCGGCCAAACAACTCTGGTAAATAGCCCTAATGACGTACCAAAGAAGGCCACGGAGTCTGTGAACGAGTTCTTTGTCGTAGAGGCGGACGATGGCAAGTTGCTTTGGGCGCCGCCTCAGGCCGGCTCTCCTTATTCGTTGGAAATGTTCCCGGCTGGAGTCGAAGCCATGGTTTTCGTCTCTGGCAATATGTGGCATCGTCGTGGAAACGCAAGCGGTATAGGCAAATGGTGGATGGAGTCTCAAACAGACTTGTTTCAATTCCTATCCAAACTTCCGCTGTTGAATGACGATCGGATCGGATCAGTTTCCATTGCTTTGTATCCAAGCAAGATTCCCGGCGTACCGCAGGCTGTATTTCGGATCTCGTTTTCGCAAGCTGTCTCCATCGATTCCATCACAGCGGCTAGCCCCGGTTTTACGTTGCAACTGATCGATCCGAAAAGCAAAGTCAAGAGTGGCCTCTGGAGCAATGAAGCGGCTTCCAACGCAATTGCGATTGCCATGGATGGTCTGCAAACAGAAGGTACCGCGATGATCAAACGCGCCTTGGTTGGGCCGGAAGCCTTGATTGCAACCTTGCCGGAATTAAACGGGGGGCCAGCACCACTTCGCCGACAATTAGAGACTTTGCTTAAGTCAACGGATAGCCGCGCGGACTTGACAGTGTTGTTTGCTCCAAGTTTTCTGTTCGGCGATGGCCGTGAATTGCTTGCCACGTTTCCTAAGGTCAAAGAGGCCCTTCGCGAATCGATAGACGAGTCGATGCAAGCGGTTTCATTCTCGACCACCATCGACACTCGCTGGTACATGGAATTGAGGATGTTAAGTTCGGAAACGCGCGACGCAGGCAAGTTTGTGGCATCGCTCAAGACGAGCTTGTTAAGTGTCCCGGACGATTTTGAGAAGGTTTTGGCGTCTGGCATGGGGCTCCATCCGTATTGGCGTGCGTTAGGGCTTCGTTATCCACAGATGATGCGTGCTCTCAACCGTTATGGACGATTTGGATTGGAGGACTCTCAGGTAGTTGCAAATGCTTATCTTCCAACCGATGCCATGAACAATTTGGTTATTGCCAGCTGGATGGCATTACAGAATTTCTCGAACGAGCCTGGGCCAACAGTCACGATTACCCGCCCGCCCGTTGCAAGGCCTCCCGCTAGATCGATGGAAGAGATTTTGGACTCGAAGATTACCATTGGATTCGAACAGGAGTCGTTGGAAGCGGCCTTGCAACTGATCTCTGGTGAGTTGAGTGACTCAGTGTTGGCAGGATCACCCATTTCCATGTCGATCAATGGCGCTGCATTTCAAAAAGAAGGCATCACTCGCAATCAATCGATTAGGTCCTTTAAGCACGATGGCGTAGCACTCAGAATTGTGCTAACCGATCTTGTCCGACGGGCAAATCCAGTGACGACGGTTCAGTCGCCAACGGAGCGCAATCAGAAGGTGGTATGGCTGGTACTAGATGATCCGGATCGACCTGGACAAAAGAAGATCGAGTTGACAACCCGCACATGGTCCGAAGGGAATAAGGTTTCGCTCCCGAAGGAATTTGTTGCGGACTAACGACTTTTCCGATTCGCAAACGATTTCGTGAGGGTTTAGGGAATCGAAATAACGAATTTCCTCACTGTTTTTTCGACCTCGCCCCATTGTCAATGACATTCGGTCCGAACGATTTTGCCTATTCGCGAACGCCCAATCGTTACAACAGGACCTTCTTAACATCAAACTGCCCAACAGTTGCATCAAAGTATTGGAATGGGTTTGCCGACGACTAGTCTAAGATCTATGAGCACCTTATCGAACAAAATCGTGAGCATGACCGGTCTTTGTCTGGCAACTATGTCGACATTCAGCGCTGCTTTGGCGCAACCAGCCGAGCAGTCCAACAAGAATCCGCCGGCGAACCAAGGGCTTGCTCAGGCCTCCTGTTATAGTTCTGTTTTACCCATCAAGCGAGTAACGAAACCGGCCAAACCGGTTGCGATAGACTGGACCACGTTGCCGTCGACTTATTCGCACGATCAGGAAGGCCAAAGGGTAGACCAATATGCTCTCGCTGTAGAGCCGCAGTCGATGGAGAGACCTGACTTTGTGCGAAGCGGCTATCGACATACTCGCAGTACGTTACAAGCGGGCTTTAGCTCCGACAACTATCACGTGAAGGAAGAATGGGGACAACCGGTTCGACCTTATGGAGAATGGCGATATCCTAATCGACCTTTTAGCGTTCCGTACGGTCAATGGGGACCGCAATTGCCGCAGGTCGTAGTGGCCGGGAATCAAAATCAATGGAATGCATTCGGACCATCTGGCCATCCTGCAGGAGCGTTAGGAAACGGCAACGGTGGGCTAGGAATGTATGGTCCGAATCAGCAAGGTGGAATGCCAGGCATGGGCGGTGGACCGATGATGCAATCGCCGATGTTTCCCGGAGGAAATGGCAGTGGCTGGGGGAATACACCAGCCTGGGGCCAAGGTGGTGGTTGGGGACCTGGAGGATTTGGCGTCGGCCCTGGGAACGCATTGCCTGCCGGGCAAGACGAGTTTTATCCGGAAGCGCCGATCTACAATCCGGTGACAGGAGGCGGGTTCCAGTCTCCCTACCGAGATTAAGTACCACACACGTATTGGACTGGCGCTCAATCATGCTTGTCACCGTAAGCACTGTAGGTGGTTCATAAGTCAGCGGTCAATTGCTCCAACTGTCGTCTCATACTTTCTCGCATGAATTCGTCGAGCGGAGTTAAATCGACGTCCCGCGAACCCAAGTTGGACTTTCCAATAACCAAACGAGCAGACACCGCGACGGTATCACCCTTGGTGCCGGTCGCCTTGATCGAGACCGAATGTTCGTCCAGTTTCAAGATCTCGGCAGTGATTTGCAGCGTCTGATTTGGCTCCATGAAGTCCGCAAACCTAACGTTTCTTGCTTCCTTCAATACCAGAAGCGAGTTTTCAAATTCCTCACTCGCTCGGACCAACCAACAGGACGCTTGAAAAAGCGCTTCGAGCATCAGAACGCCAGGCATGACAGGGAATAGTGGGAAATGGTCTCGCAAATAGTCTTCGTCTGCTCGAACATGCCTCTCCGCGACAATTCTCTCGCCTCGCACCAACTCCGTTATTCTGTCTAACTGCTTAAATCGCATCGTGTATTACCTCGTTTGATCGCCATCTCGGTCCGGTTTCACGCTGTAATGGGCAAGTGTAGAGCAGCGAGTTGGATTCGCAAAGTCGATTGAACGGGAAACGATTCTTCACAATCCTTCGACAACATCCAGCACCATGATCTTCCCGTCACCCATCCTGCCGCTTCTAGCGGTGTCAATGATCGTTTTGAGTACCTCCTCTACCCTTAGGTCGGCGACATAGAGGGTAATCTCCACCTTGGGCAAAAACGCAAGTGAGTATTCCGTAGCTAAATATTGATCGAGATAGCTTTTCTGCCGACCAAAGCCTTTTACTTCCGTAACCTGCAAGGCTTCCAAGGGCGATAGCTTGAGGTTTTCCAACAAACTTTCCGCTAGGTACGGCCGGACAATGGCGATGACTTGCTTCATAAAATGGTATCTATCGCTTCGCTTCGGAATTCGTGGCCGCTTTTGAATTGTCGGACGAAACGATCGTTTCGGGATCGGATTCCATGTTCAATTCTGGGTCGAAAGGCTTTTCATTTTTGTAGAGTTCAAGCAGCTTCTCTGCGAGCCTCTTTTGTGCCGGTTGAGCTCGCTCGACAATCTTCTCTTGAATACCGATGGCAAGATTGAACTCTTTGGCGGATGCGTGGGATGCAGCCAACGCAGCTAAGTCGCTTAAATCGTTGTATTGGTTTAGCTCACATGCCTTGGTCGCGGAAGCAATCGCTGTTTTTGCGTCTCGAAGCGACTCATCTTTGCAGGTGGCGAGCAACCAACCGAGATTTTGATGGGCGAGAGCATAATCGGGAGTCAACTCAATAGCCTTCTTGAAATCTGCGAGTGCCTCCTTGTGTTTTCCGATTTGTTGGTAGTTGTATCCTCGATTGTTAAATGCGACTGCAGCCTGACCGTTGAGTTCAATCACTTTGCTGAAGTCGTCGATTGCTTTGGCATGGTTTCCCATTTGAAAATAAACGTAACCCCGGCCCATGGTGGCAGGAATAAAATTGGGGCTGAGTTCCATCGCTTTTGTAAAGTCAATGATCGCCTTTTCCAGATCACCCTTGACCTTGAAGGCGGTGGCACGTTGTTGAAAGACTCCAGCGTTTTTGTCGTTCAGTTGGATAGCAGCCGAATAGTCCGCAATGGCCTCGTCGACTTTGTTCAGCTGCAAATAGGCAGCGGCTCGATTGACATGGACCGATTCGCTTTTATCCCCTTTTTCGATTGCTTTCGAGAAATCGGCGATGGCTTTTTCGTATTCGTGAGTTGCTGTTAGAAACAGTGCTCGGCTAGTGTAAGCGTTGGCCGAATCGTAACCTAGCATGATGGCTTCATCGAAGTCCGACAAAGCTCTTTCAACGTTTCCGCGTGCCCAGTAGGCGCCCGCTCGCAATGTATAAAATCGCCCGGTTTTTGGATTCTCCTTAAGTATTTCATCGTAGGTTTCTACCGATTCCGCCAGCGTTACGAGATTGATCTTTTCGATCGCTCCCTTGATCCCTCGGAAAGTACGAATGAGATAGGATTTTTCTCTTTCTTCGAGGACTGTCAGCAAGTCCCCTTTTTCGATGACGTCAACTTCTTTGTCTCCGATCGTCAGTCGCAATTCTACCCGAGCGACCATCGGTTCCACGAACACTTTCCCGACAGGCTTGGTCGATGTCGGAAGAGGTGTTTCCGTTCCAACTTTTGCCTGGGAAAAACAAACGTTATTCGGGGCTGCGATTGCGGAAAGTGATACGAAAAAAACAAAAGCCCATTGGGAATTTATCGTTGCAACCATGTTTTTGAAACTCGAATCGGGCTTACTGGTCATATCCACCTCGGGATTTTACATTGAATCCAAAGACTTGGGAGAGTTCCAACCTGAATTCAACTACTGTTTCGACGGCGGACATAGAAATCCGCGTAATAACTTCCGAAAGAAAATCCAGAATATTCTGATTGGAAAATCGATTCCAAAAGGGTTGACGCTAACAGGGGGGTGATTAAAGTTCTGTTTGAACCAAATATTACGGATCACCGTTGTTTGATTTAATCATTGACCATGCCGTTTGGCATTCCTTTCATTGGAGACTCCTGTGATGAAGCATCATGTAACTTGGCTTTCGGTCTTGCCGATAGCGCTCGCAATGGTAAACCTCGCTGACGCGGGGTTCCGTTGCGGTGGGTGCAGCGATCCATGTCGACCTTCGCGATCCCATTTGGGATGTGGGGCTGCCGCACCTTTTGGAACTGGCACTGGCGGCGGTTGTTCCGGTGGATCTCAGTACGTGGCTGGTTACGGTTACGGTTCCAACTCGGTTGTTCAAGCAAGTCCTGCGTCCTGTGGCGCCGTGGCTGCTGACGGTTCCTACGGAATGTCTTATGGTCCGATGGTTATGGCAGCCCCATCGATGGCGTATGCACAACCCTCCGTTCCCTCTCAGACTGTTATGCAAGCGCCTTGCCAGGCTGTTGCGGTAGCTCCACAAGTAGTTTGTGAACCGGTTACCGGTTATCGAACAGTCATGGAGTCCACCTTCGTTACCGAGACTCAATACGTCAATGCTACGGAAACCAAGCAAGAAACGCGCACTCGAGTCAAGAAGGTTTCCAAGTCAATTCCAGTGACAGTCGATGATTACCGAACCAAAACGGTAATGGTGCCTACGACTGAGACCAAGACGATTGAATACTCCATACTGATTCCCGAGCAATCGACCAAGACCGTAGACGTTACCGTGACGGTTCCGGTGTGGAATGAAGTCTCTGAAAACTACACGGTCAAAGTCCCAGTGATCTCCGATGTAACGGAAACGTACAACGTCAACGTCGCTCGGCTTAAAGACGAAACGTTTACGTACAGCGTATACGTTCCACAAACCGAAACGGTGACCAAAATGCAAACGGTCACCAATGCAGTCCCTGTGGTCAAGACTCGCACAGTGCAACGAACGGTGCCAAGCTATTCGACCCAATCCGTTACCAAGGACTACGGTCATTGGGAAACAGTTGTAGAAGAGGTTGCTGGTTCCTGCTACGGTGCTGGTCCAATGGCGGCAACTAGTCCGGCTATGTCCTATGCGGCTCCTGCGATGTCGTACTCCAACGGTTGCGGCCAAGCGGCTGCTACTATCATGGTCTCTGGCGGAGGATGCGGAAACGGGCTTTTTGCTACTCGGTCACGGAGTTGTGGGTGTGGACGTGCGTCAAGCAGCTGCGGTTGTAACGCTCCGGCTAGTTCGTACGGTTGCAACTCGGGTTGTGGATCGTCAGCAGGCTCTGCTTGTGGCGGTTCAGCCTGTAGCGGTGGCGGAAATGCAATTCTCAGCGGAAATGTAGTTTATGGTGGCTCGATGGCTGGTGGATGCGGTCCAGCTATGGCCGCTGCGAAGTCGACCGCGACGCGTCGCGTTTGGGTACCGAGTATGGTGACCGAAGAAGTCCCTGTAGTTACCAACACCGTCCAGAATGAAGAAGTTGCTTACACCGTCTACGAACAACAAAGCACCCAAGTTCCTTACGAGTGCGCGTACGTGGTCTATCGGCCAGAGCAAAGAACCGGCACGAAAAAGGTTGTTGAATACGTTCCAGAGCCCCGTACTCGTACTCGCAAAGTTGTTTCCTATACGGACGAACAACGTACGAGAACTCGCCGCGTTCTGAGTTTTACAACTCAGACAAAGCAAGAAACGTATCCTTTTGTAACCTACCGTACAGAAAAGAAAACAAAGGAAATCTCCTTTGTTGTTAATGTTCCAACTCAAACGGTTGAACCTTTCCAAACGACACGATACGAGACGATAACAGAAGACGTAGTTGAGGATTACGTAGTCAATGTCCAAGTCCCTACGACCAAGGAAGTCCAAGTGCAAGTTTGCAAGATGGTTCCAAAGTTGGTTCCGTACACATTTAACCCATGTGGCGGTAACGTCAGCTCTGCTAGCGGCGGCACAATGGGCGGTTCGCCACTCGGATGTGGATGTGGAGCAATTGCTCCAGCTGTAGCGAGCGGGTGTGGTTGCGGCGCGGTTGCGGCCCCAGTTTCCAACTGCGGTTGCGCTCGTTAGTTGACCATCAGTTCGTCGCACGAAATCACTTTAGAAAAAACCCGCAGGTGACAACCTGTGGGTTTTTTCATGCTAGCTCTCCGGAGCTTGCTAAAGGAATGATACTGACCAAACTTGCGATCTTTCGCACTTGAAACCAAAAGGGTATCATCACGGCTGATTGAACACCCTTTCCTCATTCTGTCGAAGACGGCAAACGTGCCCCATTCTCAAATCGGCCCCATTTCCGTTCATTTTCCGGAAAGAGTGGAAACAAACGAACAGCTTCAGTCGGAAAACCCAGACTGGGATGTGGCGCTCATTGCGGAAAAAACAGGTATTTACCTCAGGCACTTGGCCGCACCCAATGAAACGGCCTCCGACCTTGGGGTAAAAGCTTGCCAAAAACTATTTGCCGAACAGAACATAGACCCAAAGAGCATCGATTTCTTGCTGCTTTGCACGCAAACTCCAGACTATCCTTTACCCACAACCGCTTGTTTGGTTCAAGACCGTTTAGGGTTGAGTACGCATTGCGGTGCGCTCGATTTCAATTTGGGCTGCTCGGGATTCGTTTACGGCCTTTCTCTAGCACAGGGATTGATAGCAAGCGGGCAGTGCAAGCGAGTTCTGTTGGTGACTGCCGAAACCTACTCCAAATACATTAGCCAGGACGATCGATCCTTGAGGACTATTTTCAGTGACGGCGCTGCCGCTACTCTCATCGAAGCCTGCGATGAGCCTGCATTCTCGCGATTCGAGTTTGGGACGGACGGAAGCGGAGCAGATACGCTCATGGTGGGTGATGGTGGATCTCGATGCAAAGAGGACGCGATCACGCCCCGACATCGCAAGCGCTGGTCAAGCCGGCTATATATGGATGGTCCAAGCCTGATGAGCTTCACCATCGGTGCCATTCCCCAATTGGTTCGCGATATGGTTGGGAATGCAAACTTGCAGCTATCCGACGTCAGCCACTTTTTAATGCATCAGGCAACTCGCAAAATGCTTGAGCACCTTCAAACGGCGTTGAACGCAAACGACGAAAAATTGCCGATCCGTTTGCACGATCGAGGAAATACGGTCTCGAGCACATTACCGATTCTGATACAAGATCTTCGCAACGAAGGCAAACTTGTTTCCGGAAGTCAAAATGTACTCGTAGGATTTGGTGTCGGCTGGTCGTGGGCTGGTTGCCTTTGGAAGGCGTGAACCGCGTTTCGACAAAAGGTTAAGAATCGGTTTCCTGTGCGGTTACTGCGTATTGGCAGGAAACATTTAATGAATCAAATAGGTATGAATCCCACTTCCGCGACTCCGTACGATCGAAGACAGGATCGGAACAGCGATCTAGTCCGCATCGGCGCAGTATCCTATCTCAACACCAAACCACTCATTTTCGGTTTGGAACAATTCTTGGGGGAACAAGACAAATTGAGCTTGGCATTGCCCAGTCAACTGGCCACGGAACTCTCCTCCGGTGACATTGACATTGGACTCATTCCTGTCGTTGAGTACTTTCAGCATCCCGAGTTTCGAATCGTGTCGGATGCTGTTATCGCTTGCCGAGGTCCTGTTTGGTCCGTCCGAGTCTTCTTTCGTTGTGTGCCTTCCCAAGTTAAAACACTTGCCCTGGATGAGGGGTCGCGAACCAGTGTTGCCTTGAGCAAAGTACTTTTTCATGCGAGATTTGGCTATGTACCGGAGACTATTCCATTAAAGATGACGGACGATCCGACTACTGTTCCGGCGGACGCTGTACTGGTCATAGGAGACCGTGCAATGCACCCAGAGTTGTTTCGTCCCCAGTTTCAAAGCGATTGGGATTTAGGGCAAGCGTGGTTCGAGGAGACGGGTTTGCCCTTCGTTTTCGCGATGTGGGTCGCTAGGAATGACAGTTTCGCTCGAAAGGAATGGAAGCAAATTCTTGAGCGTACTCGCGACCATGGAATGAGGCATGTTCGCGAAATCGCTTGTTCGGCTTCCGAAAAATATCATCTGACGATGGAACAATGTGAAGACTATCTCACCAACTACATTCGATTCTTTCTGCGAGCAAAAGAGCGGGCAGGACTTCAGGAGTTCCGTCGGCGTTGTGAAGCATTGAAACTATTTTCCATTTGAGCCTCAGGGGACACGATCATGGTAACTACCAATCAAGCCGTATCTTCCATTTTAACAAGTATTCTGGATGGCAGGCGGCTGTCTCAAGAAGATGCACTTGTCCTACTCGAGAGCAGAGAACTTGCTGCGATTGGTTCTGCAGCGAACCAAATCACTCATCGGATTCACCCTGAGTCGTACCGTACCTACAACATTGACCGCAACATCAACTACACCAATATTTGCACGGCGGTGTGTGACTTCTGCGCGTTTTATCGATCGCCCAAGAGCAGAGAAGGGTACGTGCTGCCTAGAGCTGAGTTACTTGAAAAAGTTCGTGAAACGGTTGAGCTTGGTGGCAATCAAATTCTGATGCAAGGCGGATTGCACCCCACGTTATCTTTGGAATGGTACGAAGAGCTATTGCAGGACATCCAACGAGAATTCCCCACCATTAACATTCACGGTTTTAGTCCACCCGAACTTCACCACTTTACCAAAGTGAACAAGTTGCCAATTCGAACCGTTTTGGAACGCCTCAAGGCGGCAGGCTTAGGAAGCATCCCAGGCGGAGGTGCGGAAATCTTAGTAGATCGAGTACGAAGCGAAATTACACGCGGAAAAGTCATGACCGACGACTGGTTAAATGTTATGCGAGTTTGGCACGAACTAGGCGGCGTCAGTACCGTTACGATGATGTTTGGTCATGTGGAAACTTTGGCGGAAAGAGTCGAGCACCTTGAGCGCGTACGACAACTGCAAGATGAGACACATGGCTTCACGGCCTTCATCTGCTGGACTTTTCAGCCGGAAAACACCGAACTGG
The DNA here is from genome assembly GCA_031374925.1 of Pirellula sp. Lineage (GTDB taxonomy): Bacteria > Planctomycetota > Planctomycetia > Pirellulales > Pirellulaceae > JBKCUI01. The sequence goes on from JANMHA010000390.1 coordinate 60,288, forward strand.
CGAGTATTCCACCGACGGGCTCTTTTGAGTATCTCAAAACTCAGGCGGTCTCACGACTTTACCTAGACAACATTCCAAATATTCAAAGCAGTTGGGTTACGCAAGGACTCAAGATTGGACAGCTGGCGCTCGCTTTTGGAGCCAACGACATGGGTTCGCTCATGTTGGAAGAAAACGTGGTTGCGGAGGCTGGTACGGTGCACTTCTTAACGCTCGACCAGATCCGCAGTGCCATCGAAGAATATGGGTTCACCGCACGGCAACGAGATGTCCGATATCGGTTGGTAGATGAGTCACTGGAGCAACTTGCTGTTAACGCAAACAGAGCACGTGATGTGAAAGAGCTGGTTCCGAAATTGGTAAAGATTGAAGTACCTTAAGCGACGTCGCTCCGCGACTCGCGGTCAAGTTCGCACGAACCTGAATTAATCGCAAATTCTTGCGATGGCACGCGATTCGGAGGTATATCGGAAACAATCATCCAGTGCGATTTTGGAGACGGAGGTACTCCGTCGGCGGAGCGACGGATCTACGTGGGCGACGTCGCTCCGCGACTCGCGGTCAAGTTCGCACGAACCTGACTTAATCGCAAATTCTTGCGATAGCGCGCGATTCGGAGGTGTATCGAAAACAATCATCCAGTGCGATTTTGGAGACGGAGGTACTCCGTCGGCGGAGCGACGGATCTACGTGGGCGACGTCGCTCCGCGACTCGCGGTCAGTCTCGCACAAACCTGACTTAATCGCAAATTCTTGCGATAGCGCGCGATTCGGAGGTGTATCGAAAACAATCATCCAGTGCGAATTTGGAGACGGAGGACATCCGTCGGCGGAGCGACGGATCTACGGGAGCGACGGATCTACGTGGGCGACGCATCTACGAAGGCGACGCATCTACGTGGTCGACGGATCTACCTGGCTGGCTCACACGTCATGCAATGCCCTTTAACCAAGATCTCGCTGATGCGGGAGATGTTGAGAGACTTTTTCATTTTTTCGTCCGGCAAACTAATTCCGCTCATACACGCCACGGTTCCGCACTCAACGCATACAAAGTGTGGATGGCTGCTCCGGTCGTGTGATGGATCGCGAATCTCGAAACGCCATACATGGTCACCCAATTCGGTTCGGCTCACCAATTCGGCGTCCGTCAAATCGCTGAGGTTTCTAAAAACAGTTGCCTTGTCAAACCCGATCGGTACGAGTTTATCCGATATTTCTGCGTGAGTCTGCGGCTTGCTACCTTTTCTAAGCGCCATAAGAACGGAGATACGAGCAGGTGTGCTTCGCAACCCTGCCGCTCGAAGGATTTCTCGTACTTTTTCTATTTCGTCCGTTTCCTTCTTGTTGTTCATGATCTCTCTTTGCCACTCGAAGTGGTTAGCTAGGCCGTCTTTTTTTCTAAGAAACGCGATAGGCGTTCATGCGTCGATGGTTCGGAATACTGTAACTTGCCAAAGCCATACTCAGCTCCCTCCGACACAGCAGCGAGTTGCTGCTCAGGATAGTTTGTAATGATCATCACTGGGATCCCTCTGGTAGTGGCGTCTCGCTTAAGATGCCGAAGGATATCGATCCCGTCACTATAATCGATATCCAGTTTCCGGTTGATGACGATTAAGTCCACTTTTTGTTGTCCAAGCACTTCCAAAGCATCACTTAGTTCATCGGCCCTCAAAACATCGACGTCATAGTGAGTTGTTAGCATTCTCTGGATAGCACTGTGGTCCGGATTGCAATTTCCAATGTCCAAAACGGTTTTTGTCATTTCCCAACCGCAATTTCATTTTCTAGAGTTCGAACGAGCGTATCTTGCAGGTACTTTTGCATCAATTGCTTAGTCGTGTCGAGCATCGCGTCGATTTTTTTGGTAACTCCCGAGAGCAACGTTCCGCGTTCAATCGACAGCGCCCTTCGTTGAATCGCCTCGATTTGCTCCGACATCGTTTCGAAGGATTTTACGCGTTTGAGTTCTTCGAGCAAATTCTCAGCTTTCACCATGTCCTTCTTGCGAATCTCTTGCTTAATTCGAGACTCCAATATTTTCCTTCGTATCACTAAATCCAGAACTTCACCCTGAAGCCCCTTGAGGAACGCTTCGGTTTCCAATCGGCGCCGATCATCAGGCAGGTCTGCCTGTTCCATCGGCTTGACTCCGTTTACGATCGGAAGCCTCGCCAACAAGGTGTCGCCGTTCTTGACATAGTACAAATACATCGGAAGGCCGATCTTGATAAACCCCTTTGGCTTTTTCGGGGTCGGAGGTGGGACGCTTGCTGAAGTGTCCTTTTCTGAACTGGGAGGCGGTTGCCCCCTCAACGGCTTGTTCGATTCTTTTACAGCTGAGAGGGACTCCGCGTTCGAGGCGTTTCGAGACAATCCAGGGACTGATTCATCGATGAGTTTGTATTCTGGTGGAGCAACCGGATCAAGCGAAAACTTGCGAGCATTAGCGATGGCCAATGTTTTGCTTTCACTCGGTGGCTCGTACTGGATGGTTGGGAGATCTTTGATACCGATTGGCAGAATCCCTCGCCAATCCGTACGACCTACCATTTGCAAGTCATCGCTGCCCGGCGTACGCCGATAGATTTCTGCACCCACCACGGAACTGCCGGGCGTTCGTTGAACCGCCAACTTTAGGCTTGAGTCAGGGTAATGCGGGTTCAGCTTGAGCCCAACCCTCTGCGTTCGTCGGTTTTTTGCTGTGGAAAGCGACCCTCTCGACGCCGTAAAAATTGCTCCGTAAAGTCTAGAAATAGTATCGATCTTTTCCGTTACCGCCACAAAGGTAAACGGGATTGCTTGCAGCACTGTGGGGTTGCCATTCGAATCGTCCCGACGAACGATGGGCAATAAGACGTCGCCAGGATAAACACGAATCGGATGGTCTTCTTTCGTTAATAGGCCTGTAGCCTTGACTCGTAATACGGCGGTCTTTAAATCCGTTTCTTCGATCCTCACAATCGGTGAGAACGCTTCTTTGGCAAGCTCGGCAATGGCTCGTGGAATTTCACTCTTGTAAACTACATTCGTTGACGAAATTTCACCCATCCTTCGAACGAAGGAATCCAGTTCTTTCACTTGAATCCGAATCGACTCACCAATCTTATCGACGGAAGCCAGAAAAACTTTGTCGTTCTCTTTGAGCAACGCCTCGGGTTGCCAGGGTAATCTGGCTGGAATTTGTCTGGCAACCTTTTTGAACTTCTCCAAGTCCATTTTCTGAATGAGGGCGGCAATCGTTTCGCCGGAGGCAAGTTGTTTTAGCAATTCGTCATTGCTATCCTCAAATGGCTTGACAATGTCTTTGAAATCCGACCATTGTTTTCTGTCAAGGTACGGGGCAATGTCTCGTTGCATGGCCGAATATTGCAAGGGTTGAATCGCTATGTGCTTCATGCGTGCAATGGCCGATTCCAAGGTGCGAACACTTTGAAGGCTCGCGGACTGCGCCTCAATGTCCGCGAGAACTTCCATGTCGGCTTTACTCAATTTCTTAGGAGGCTTTTTGGGATCCTCCACCGGCTTTGGCGGAGGAGTGTTCATCTTCAAAAAAGCCTCTTTGGCTTCGTCCGACTTGCCAACCACCAACAGCAACTCGCGTGAAAGCAGTTGTTCAACGGTAAACTCATCCAACCGAGTGAGTACAGAACCAAACAACGCGTCCGGAGTGGACTCAACTTGGATCGACCACGTCGCTCCAAAATTGATTTCCGCATACTCCGCAATCTGTCGATGGATCTCTCGCTCCGACTCCTCACTCAGCGACAGGGAAGGAGATACGCTCATCCATACCTTTACACGGTACGGGGAATACTCCCAGATTTCCTGGGCGAATAGGGAGCGCGCGTCGACGTTCGCCGAAACCATAATGGACAAAAAAGTTACGACAATCAGCCGAACGGCCTTAACCACGGTTTTCGCTGCACAGTAACTAGGGCCAACGCCCACTGGCTGATAACAATTCATCGTGCTTGAAACCTCCATTTTTGGACGTCTTGGTACAAATTGGTTGGCTTCTTGGCGACTCCGAATGCTTCCCTTCGATAGGCGAATGTTTCTCGTACTTGCCATAACGGTAAAACCGGCAAATGCGCCGCGACCACCGAATGCAGATCATGGCAGCCTTGCCTAACCTCGCGCCAATTGCGAGCGATACTCAGTTGGCCCAACGCATAAACAACAAACTGGTTGTTGGATTCAGCCGGACCGCCAATACCAAACAGGCGTTCCGCATCGGTGGCTGGTTCCCAAACGGCCGCTGAAACATAGACGAAATCTACGCCTGAATCGTCGTTGGGACCTGGCATCTCCTTGAGCACAACCAATTCGGCAGGAACCTCGATCAACTTCCAGGCTTGAACGATGGCTTCACCTGCGACCCTGGCGGACTCAAAGTCCGGTACTCCTAGCTTGATGGTCGGGATGGGCGTGAAAGCTTCCTGCCTTCGTTCAGCTTGATTCTTCAATTTAGTTGTCGTGAGCATCAACAAAACCTTGGCTAGCTTTGCGTCGTAAGGAAAGTTATCGACATTCTTGTTGTACGCATAGGCGAGAGGATCTGAATCGGTTGCACCATAAGGAAATGGACCGCTAATCACACGGCTGATACCGGAATCTGTGTTGCCCAAGATCTCTCCGTTCAAGATGCCCTCGCGATTGATCGCATAGAGCAGCGCTCGTCGGAATTCACGATCATCCATGTACGCATTCTTGGATTTTGGGATCAGCATGTGGACCATCGGCAACGAATATTGATCGACAATAACACTTGTCACGTTGCGGAGCTTGTATGCATCGGCAGGAAAAAGCCGATCAATGATCTCAATCTCTCCTCGCTGCAAATCAACGATCGCTTTCTGCGGGTCAGAATAAAGGATTTCTTGAATCTCTTTGGGTTGGTAATCGGCGGGGGGATTAGCGTCCGCCCATTCGAACCGCTTCAGTCCCGGTTCATTGCTCTTCAATCGATAAAGTGACTTCGGAGATTGGAGGTTATTCCTATTGTTCATTTCCCACTGCAAAAAGGCTTGAGGCAAGACGTGCGGCCTGCGTAATTTCAGTTTCAATCTCTCGGGCCCAAAGACGGAAACCGAGTCGACTATGGATGCCCAACTTGGAATGTACTTAGAATTCCCTACCGTTGCCCGATCCAGAAACGCTTGAGACAACGCCAAGCTATCTGGCGTTAGATCTTTTCCGGGGTTTTGAATCATCAGATCCAATTCGGTCCGATCATCGCTATGTTGAAACGACCCATACCGAAAACGATACACACCACCCTCGGGACCAGTGTTTCGAAATTCGAATAGCGGATTGGAAGTCAACTGACCAAATCGACGCGATGGCCAGTCCGCTAACGCGGAAGCGTCGGGCTTGTCGGAAGATTCAAAGACTGCAATACGAATCATCGGATATGCCAATATCAATTCGTTTAGAAACTGTTTTCCACCTTCGATATCAGGCTCGATGGCGAGCATTCTTAAGGCCGCTTGCCTCGCTTTTGCGAAGTCTCCTGCATCGCGTTCTCGAATTGCGATATCTCGAAAGCCGGTCGCCAATTCAAGGAATTTCCCTCGCCACTTGGTGACGACCGGCAGCGGCTCTTTGCTTCCGTAATCCTTCTCCAATCGAATGATCATGGCCCTCGCGGTCGCTAAATCGTTGGCGGTAAAATACGATTCGATGAGCTGGCTTGAGACATTCGAAATCGCCTTACGGATACTTTCTTTCTCCTTGTCTTCGGGAAAGCTTCTTTGGAATTCTTCGAGGACGCCTAGCGCATGAGGCAATCGGCGCTGCCCTGCCATCTCGATGGCGCTTCGGTACAAGAAATCGCGACGTAGCTTGGCCAGACCTTGCGTTTGCGGATAGTTCTTCATCAAGAAGTCCAAATGCTCGAACGCTTCGCTGAATTTTTTTTGTTCGAGAAGGATGTTCGCTCGCTGCAAAATCAACTCTTCAAAAAGAATTACTTTTTCAATGTCTTTCCATTGAATCTCATACAGCCGATCTGCAAACAAGGGAAAGGTGACCCGAAATTTGTCCGTATCTTTGGGGGACTGAGGGACTTTCCGACCTGGAAAGTCAAGGGGATTGACTTTGACGCTTCGGCCTTGTTCCTCTTTTTTCAGGGTGATAATATCGAACGGCGCCTCGTCCAGCACGGACCCGGTCACGCCGATCTCTTCCAACAACTTGTCTTGCTGGGCTTCTGCTACGAATGCAAGCGGAGAAACTAAGAAGACCGACAGGAGGAAAATTACATTCCATCCGCACAACGGGAGAGCGAGGCTCCTGCCGAGCTGGCGTCGCAGAGGTTCGGCAGGAGCCCCACCCTCACGAACAACGGATTTACAAGGTGAAATCACCCTTAGAATGCTGATTCTCATCATCGACTAACACCTGGATTCTCAGTGGAAGCCGTAGGAATGGGCACATTCAAGACAATGCCTTCATCGCATGGCACGAGCAGCGCTTTGGGCAAAACGAGTGGCGGCCCGCTTATCGGTTCTCCAACTTGTACCTTTGCCACGATACTGCCATCGGTTAACGAAATTCGCAACAAATCGCCACTGGTAGACGCGAGCAGGCAATCCGAATCCACGAGAACGGGAGTTCCAATAAGCACTATTTTGTCCAACGCCCGAGTCCATAGTCGCTTTCCCATTTCATCGCACGCAACCAATCCATCGATGTCGCTCAAAGCTAAGAGATAGCTCTTTGTTTCGTAATCTATGGAATAGGGTCCCCATGTAAAGCGACCCTCGATCGGAACCGAGGCAAATCGCTTGAGTTCACCAGATTCGTAGAAGTCCAATTGATCGCCTGAAGCCCCGGCGGAAACTCCAACCACAACATCCTTAATAACCGATAGCCTTCCTTTGAGCGACTTCTCTAGCGTTTGCGATGTAATACTACGCAACTGATTTCCAGTCGACAATTTGTACATAAATCGCTTCTGGTCCGCGACAATTACGGTTTGTTTATCCGCGAGCAGGATCGGGTTGAGCCACTTAGGTCGTTCCCCCGCCTGCACAGATGGTTGAAAGGGAACTCCAATCATTCTACCCTTTTCGGGGTCGACCATTGCAATTTGGCCGTTCTCAAGCGGAAGCAAGACACTTCCGTTGCCCAAAGCAACTGGTTCGTTGCTCGGATACGTTTCTCCAAGATCCAAAGCCAACATCTTGGTTGGGTTCGTAGAGCGACGCGAAGGATCCACCAGGAGCATTTGATTTCCCTGCGCCTGGTTGAAAATCACGATTCGGGAATCGGTCAACTTGATCGGCGATCCAAACAACATAGCTCGCTGATTTCGTCCGAGATTCTCCACCGGTGCAACGGGCTGCTTTTCTGCAAAAAACTTTCCTTCGATGGCATACGCAGATGCCTGTGCCGTGATTGCCAAAAAGCCTTTTCCGTCTGTCGAAAGGGAAGTGACAGGAACGCCAACATCCGACTCCCAAACCATCTCGCCAGTTGCCAGCTTGATAGCGGTCACCCGAACGCCGAGATTTCCACGCACAACTCGAGTGTGAATCACAAAATCATCCGCGTTTATTGGTTTGGAGGTAAATTGATCGCCATCATCCTTCAACCACTGTCGATTAAGTTTTTGCGTACTCTCCTGCACTTGGTAAAGCGTAAGTCTCGTTGAGGCGAGCACCAAGTCGTTCCCCATCATCAACGGCCATGTCAATTTGGGAACCACTTCGTTTTCGATCAAACTCACTTGCTTGAAAACTTTATCCTTAGGGTTAAGGGCATCCACTTCCAAAATCGCGACTTCACCCAAATTGGTCACTACCGCTAGTCGTCGGCGATCCACTTGGGGCGCAACCACAACGTGACCTCGAAATCGAACTGGCTTTTGTCCGACTTTAATTTCAAGTCCTTCGTCGTTGGTTTGAAACACCCGCATCAGGCAGTAGTCTGGCCCCTCGTTTTCAAAAAGGATCAATTGGTTCTGAATCCAAACTGGCGGCACCGCGATCGACGAAGGAGCGTGTCCAATGTACTCGACTTCCTCGCATTTGCCGCTCGCTCGCGAAATCGCATAGAGATTGGAATGGTTTCCTAATACGTACCGCTTCTTCTTGTCAGCAGCGCCCCCTACTCCAACATCGATCGCCTGCGGGAATTTCTTTCCCCATCGTGTTTGTCCCGTCGCGGCATCCAAACAAAAAACTTCGCCTGTAGCGACTCCTGCTTTCGAAGCGTCGCCGGCTATTGCGACGAAAATATCATCGCCATCGACGGAGGGCTCAATAATCCGACCTGTGAATTTTGCTTCCCAGACCATCGCGCCATCCATAGCCGACAGTCTTCTGATTTCCCCTTGCTCCGGAATCGATATCAAAACATCACTCTCAGCCGTCGGCGAGATGGGCTTGGGCTCGCCTGTCCAATCGATTCCGATGTGCTTTCGCCATAGTACTTGACCAGAGGATGCATTCAACGCATAAACGGAACCCTTGGCTCTCAAGAAAACGGTTGTGCCTGGGACGTTTGACGCATTGACTTTACGCCCAACCAACAGGACGCTTTTGTCAAGAATTGTCGTCTCCGGTTCATTGCTGACACTGGGCATCTGTGAGGCGGATACGACAAGCTCCTGTTGCTGGCCAGTCGCTTGGTTCAGCAGTTCACCCAGTTTGGCATCCGATTCCAATTGCGGGTATTTGCGAAGGATTTTCCTTCTCAAGTCGTAAGTCTCGCCGACATTCTTTGCCTCAACCGATTTGGTCATTTCGGCGATCGTAGCGGACAAATCTTCGCCTCGTTGAATATCGCGAATCAATCGATTTTGATTTTCTTCGATGGTTTTTATTCTGAGTTCGTTTTGAGTCCTTTCCTGAGTGCCCACATACCGTGGGTCGCGGACCAACTCCATCTGATGATTCATTTTTTCGATCAATACCTTGCGTTCAGGGATCGAATTTGTGTTTTCCGTTTTCGAAACAAACTTCTCAGCGATACGAAGCAAAGTATCGGTAACGTCACCCCGGAATTTCCCAAGAGCTGATTCGTTGATGATTGTCGGCAACACCTCTTGGCAAGCCTTGAGCGCTACCGTTGGATCAGCGACCTTTTCGGCATCCTGTCGGATCTTTGCAAGCGCCGAAAAAACACGCGCTTCGCTCACTCGCTCGTTGCCAGTGAAATTGTTTGCAAAGTCTGCGAAACTCTTGCTGGCGCGTTCGTAGTCTTGCGACTTGTAGGCGTTCTCGGCCAAGCCGAACGCTTCTTCTGCAGAGCCCTTCAAGAACCAACCTACCAAGGGAATAAAGATGATGATTAGCAGGAGCACTAAGAATCCGTAACCAAGTATGCGAAAGGATTCCCAAGAACTCTTTTTCTTTACTTTGATATCGCGGACTACTCGGGTCGGAAGTTCATCTAGTTCCGTGGCCACCCTCTTCGCACGAACCGGCTTTACGTTTTCAATGACTTCAACGATTTCGACCTCGTCGTCAATGACTTCGACAGCCTCCTCCACCTTGTTCTTATCTTCGACGACTTCGGTAGGTAACAAGTCATCAACGGAATCATGGTCATTGACGGGGGCTGGTTCAAGCGACCGGCCACCCCTCAATGCCATTGACGGATCAGGCTTGTCACTGCCAAGCGATTCATTGAGCTCGGTCACCAACTTGGTCGCTTGAAATCGCGTAAGCTGACCGTTGTCAACCAACAACTTGGCAATCGCTTCGGGAGTGACTCGGACTTTGGATTGCTCGACCTGTCTATGGAGCTCAACGATAATTTCCGGGTCGAGTAGACCTCGGCTTTCTAACAGGGCTATAAATCGCGATGCTGCCATCGATTAATCAAACTCCTCGACCACGGTCACTTGGATACTACTGAAGCCTTTTTCTCGCCCCGCATCTATGGCCGCCACCACAGCTGCATGAATTGACTCGGTATGCGCTTCGACAGCGAGTTTTAACACGTCGTCATTCGCCCCGGTTACCAGTTCTTTACGAGCGTCACCCAGAGCAATTAACAAATCTTGCTTGCTGCTTGCCTGCCGGTCTTCGCCACCCGGCAAAATGATAGTGTACGCGTTGAACTCATCGACTTGAACACGCACCGTATCAAGTATTTTGTCGGGCTCCTCCTTTGCGTTGGTGCTCGCCTTATCGGACGGAGGAGGGGGCTCCTCCATAACCTTTTCGCTGGAGAACGAAGCGGTAATCATAAAAAAGATCAGCAAAAGAAAAGTGACGTCCACCATCGGCGTCATGTCCATATCATCTTTGGGAAGCTCCCGCTTGGCGAATAGAACGTCGCCAAACTCATCCTCGCTGTCGGGCTCAACATATCGCATCGTGGAATTATCCACCGGTGGCGATCCCTCCTGCCTTGCTACTTCGCTTCTCCACTGAGAACCGACCGAAATCGGCTCGCCAACAGCCGTTTCAACCTCGGCGAACCCTTCCTCCGCGGAGACGATCTCACCTGCCACGAAATCCTCATGGTCCATTTCGGTTGATTGAGAATTTGGTAATTCGGCAGGCACTGCGATGTTTGAATCGCAAACGGGACATCGAATCGAGCGCCCAAGCATGCGCTGGTTAACGGAGTGGCTCGAGCCGCATTTTTGGCATTCCACACGAAACGTCATTAGCTAGCCTCCGATACGGCAATATTGATCATCTTGCCTTCTTCTAGTACCTCTGCAATGGCTTGTTTCACTTTCTTCATCTGACCCGATGTCACATTTCCTTCGGCGCGAACGAGGATTTCGGATTTTCGACCGGAATCCAATTCCACCTGGATGTATTCCGCAATCTCCGCGGCCTGCAATTCAGGGTCTTCGGAAAAAGTGGTGCCATCCCCTCTGGCGACAATCGGCGTGCCGCCTGTCCCCCGGCTAACCAAGATCGAAACACAGTTTTTGATAACCACCGAGCTTCCATGCTTGGCAGGTGGGACCGGATAGGTTTTTTCGCCAGTCATCTTCGAGGTGAGAATAAAAAAGATGAGCAATAGGAACACCATGTCGATCATCGGCGTAATGTCCATTTCGGCATCAAGCTGCGGACGTTTTCCTAACGAGACAGGATCAAGCTCCGAATCATCGGAAAGATCGACAGGCAAAGGCTCTTCTTCCATGGTCGCATCGCTCATACGGAACCTGCTTTCTTGACCATTAGGCACTTTGTCGCGGACGTCGCTGCTCTTCTCGGGCAAGTCCTACTTTATATGCCTCTAGGACCCGGGTTAATCCAGCCGCAACCAAATCCTGCATGTGCTGAATGCGGTTGCTGATGGTGGCCATGGCCATCACCAATGGCATAGCGATCGACAATCCGATGGCGGTCGTTTCCAGTGCGACTCGGATGTCGCCAGCGAGTTCGGACGGACTCACATTGACTGCAGAATTCAACTTTCCGAAGGCTCCCATCATCCCCATAACCGTACCAAACAAACCAAGCATGGGAGCTGTCTTAATAACTGTCACAATCCAGGCAATGCTGTAGTCCAAGTCCGCTACCACATCTCTCTGAAATCGATCGAGCACCAACTGCCTTACTTTGTTGAAACCGAATATGCGGTTTTTGCAAACGAACACAACCATCATGGGCAACGCCCTGTTGTCCCCCTCGCACGCGCTGATCACTTTGTCGAAGTCCCCTCTTTTCAGATCCGGTTCAATCGAATCTAAAAACGCGTCTTGAGCCTCCTCTGTCTTGAATCGCTTTCGACCGACGCGGGTCATCACCAGGACGACGAAATAAATCCCCCAAAGGGCGACCGCCGCGAGAGCGAAATAACAGGCATTGCTGACAAAGTTTAAGAGTGCGGTTTTGTCCATATAAGAAATGATCCGAAAAAGAAAACACTGGTCGATGGCGATGCCTAAAAATACAGCATCTTTTGGAGGTGCCTACCCTTCTTTCATATGATAGCCAAAACTCAAGCGTTTGAGGATCGACTTGTAGGATATTTCCCTCGGAATTGATCCATTCAATCTTCGATTAACGCGCTAAGGCGAGCGGCGATGTGAAAAAAACCAATCTTAACCCGATACGGCTACCAATCATAACCCGATACGTAAGTGAAGGACCTGCGAAATTGTCCCCCGCATACGCTTCGGGTTGCGATACTTCAGTTTGCCGCTAGCTGTAAGTATCGTACGGAAAATAAGTGTCCGAACGTGGCGGATGCTGCCAGCATCCGATCCGACGCTGGCAGCGTCGGCCACGACAGTAACTTCCACGACAGTAACTTACCGCACGATGCTAAGGCTATTCCAAGTAGGTAGTCCACTGAGCCGCTTGGATGTACTGCTGAATCAGTGCGTCCCCTTTTTCAGCGGGACAGCCTCCGGTTTCGATCGCAGATCGGATGCGTTTGCTGAACGCGTCCTGCAAGTGCGGAACATCGTACCTCGCAAAGGAAACCATATCTTGAATTCGACTGCCTGGCACAATCTTCGATACGTGAAATCTCCCATCCGACTCCATGAAAATCTGAGCTTCATTCGGCAAACCAAACAAATTGTGATAAGAACCCATCACTTCCTGGTAGGCACCCAGCAAGAAAAGTCCCAGGTAGTAGTCTTCGTTTTCCCGCCACTCCGGCAACTCCAACGTTTCCTTAACGTCCTTCAAATCGACAAACTTGTCGATCTTTCCATCCGAATCGCACGTCACATCAACCAGCGTCGCGAAGTCGACTTTGGCCTCATGCAATCGATGCAACGGTATGACCGGAAAGAGTTGGCCAATCGCCCAAGAATCGGGAGCCGATCGAAACAACGAGAAGTTACACAGGTATTTGGCCGCAAGCACACGCTTGACGTCCTCAAATTCCTCGTTCGGCGTTCGTGACTGCTCGGCTTCGCGTAGCGCTCGAGCACAAACTTCCCAATATAGAACCTCACCCTTGGCTCGATCCTCAAGCGAAATCAATCCCAAGTTGAACTGTGTGTGCAATTCGTCCTTAAGCTCAACCGCGTCGTGGTAGTATTCAAAGTAGTTCTTGCCATTGATCTCGTCACAAAGACCCTTGAGTTCCGTGATGACTTGCGGATCGTCCTCATCGATCGATACCAATGGTTGATCGTCCGCAAACGTTTCAATTTCTTCGCGAATCGAAACGACCAAAACCGTGTGGTAAGCGGTCATCATGCGACCGCTTTCGGTGACAAGATTGGGATGCGGAACATTCTCTTCATCGCACACAGTCTGGACCGTGTAGACCACATCGTTTGCGAATTCTTGGACGGTGTAGTTCATCGAGGACTCAAAACGAGTCTTGGAACCGTCGTAGTCGACCCCCAAACCACCACCGATATCCAAAAAGTCGACCGGCAAGCCCAACTGATGGATCTTCGAATAGACGCGAGCCGCTTCCTTCATGGCATTTTTTACACGTTTGATGTCGGTGATTTGGGAGCCGATATGGAAATGGAGCAATTTCAAATACTGCTCTTTTTTGTTTTCACGCAACAATCGAACGCATTGGATGATTTCGGACGTTGTTAAACCGAACTTGGCCGAATCGCCCCCCGAACTGGCCCATTTGCCAGAGCCTCGCGTGTAAAGCTTGGCTCGCAAACCAATCCATGGGCATACTCCCGTCTCGTTGGCGACGCGCAAAAGCATCTTCAATTCATTCAGCTTTTCAACCACGATCACCACTCGCTTGCCCGACTGAACGGCCAGCGATGCCAGTCGACAAAACGCCTCGTCCTTAAACCCATTGCATATGAGAAGCGACTCGGGCGTCTGTTCCTGAGCAACAGCGGCGTAAAGCTCCGCTTTCGAGCCGCATTCGAGTCCAACTCGGCATCGATCGCTTTCCTTCAAAAACTCTTCGACCACTTCCCGTCGCGGATTCACTTTCATCGGGAATACAGGATAATGCTTGCCCTGGTAGCCGAATTGTTCTATCGCATCTCGATAGGCTCCGGTCAGAATCCGTAGCTGATTCGTCAGAATCTGCGGAAATCTCAGCAGGATTGGCAACTGCAGTTTCTTGTCCTTGACCAAGTGGTCGACCAACCCTTTGAGGTCGACGTTGCGAGCATCTTGGGCACTTGGACGGGCAATAATGTTGCCCGCGTTGTTTACATCGAAGTAGCCGGCGGACCAGTTTTCGATTCCGTATGTGGATTGGATACGTAGAATCGTTTCTTCGTTCATTCCGACCGGCTTTCCATTGGAAGATATTCGCGAGCGACTGTAGCCCGCTGAATTCTAACCGGTTTGCCCCGCGGCACTAGTGCGTAGCCAAAGTCTCCAAGCCGGACAAATCAACCATCCCTTTTTTCCATTGTTTGCTGTCCGATACGACCTTGAGAAGTTGTTTTAGTTTTGGATCCGCCAATGGCTCTCCCAAACCCTCTAAGCCTGGGCAACTACCCCACAAAAAAGTTGGGCCAGAATCCGTTGTTTGGATCTCTAGTCTCCATTTTGTTCGGCCCGTGTGGGGCGACGGATAAACTTGGACCCTGGAGATCTTTGCCGCTTCACGATACGGCAATAAATAGCTGCACAAGCGAGCGGCTTCCTCGATTCGAGGATCGCCAAAGGGTTTCCCCTTTTTGCTATTGGTATCGACCGGACCGCCACGCGCGTAAATAGTGATGTACTGCGGAACGTCTTCTTTGGTAAAGTTGTCGGCATCCAATAAGACGGCATCAGCATCGACCGCGAAATACTTATAGTTAGACGGCTCGCCATCTATACTGCGTTGGCAACCAACCATCGCAACCGGAATGCGATACTCCAAGTCGATCTTAACCCCCCCTGCCATTTGTTGGACTCGGTGCGTTCTGCGAACACTTGGGTGGGCGTCGAAAACACTGGCCAAGTAGCCTGGTGTTTTGGAGTCCAACATAGATTGACGGGAAAGAGAACTGCCCTCGAAAACCTCGTCAAGAACGTTGGTTTTTTTTAGCCATACTGGCTGATCCGTAATGTGGATGTTTTCCTTCTTAAGCCCATAGTAGGCCATGTCCAAATTGTGCGCGCCATAATATAGCCAGCCGAAATAGCCGAGCATGCACAGCAAAGAAGGCCCAATCATGCTCAGAATCGCTGCCCTTGGAATGGAACGGATCCACGAAATGATATGATCCCAAAAAATCGGTGGTTGTCGCGGTTGCGAATTTACTTCCACTGAAGCCATCCGGTTTCTTTTCGCTCCCATTCGTTTTGTGACGGTTGATTCAATCTTTGGCGTACCACACAGAACTTACCAAATTTGCAAATGCAACTGCAACTGCACTCCGGTCCTATCGCGAACCCCGTCTAGCACACGCTGAACCAACGCTAGCACTTGAACGCTGGTAGCACCAGTGCTCGCAAACAAGTAGTTCGGGTAACTCGAACTGAGTCTTACGGCCCCCTCGATGGCGCCGTTAAAGCCTGACTGCTGCAATAATTCGGATGCCTTGTATCCATCCGGGTCAACGAATGCTATCGCCGCGCGCTCCGGGAAACTTGGCTGTTTGCTTCTCTTGACTATCCAAAATGTTTGTTCCCGTTTCGTGAGACTTCGAACATCACCCTGCTCCAAACAAAAGGTTGCTTCCAGAATCACCAATTCATCCAAACTGCTAACGCGATGAGAAAAAGCCAGTTGAACCCCCTCGACTTCCACAATCTTTCCTTCCTTGGTAAGCAATTTGGCGGACTGCACCACGTGTCCAATGTCCCCCTCGTCCGTGCCTGCATTCCCTCGAAGTGCTCCTCCAACAGTGCCAGGAATTCCAACCAAGTGCTCTAACCCACCGAGTCCAGCACCAACACTAAACGCTATCAAATGGGAGAGTTTCGCGCCAGCACCACACACAATCAAATTGTCCATTCGCCTCATTTGACCGAATGCGGGCGAGGTCAAACTAAACGTCGCCCCGTCAAAACCGGACTCGCGAATGAGTAAATTGGAGCCACCTCCCATTACCCGCATCGGTATCGCGGCTTCTGCGCAAGACTGCACAACCGACAAAAGCTGAAGTGCATCGTTGGGTTCAACGAAGTAACGGGTTGGGCCACCGATTTGCAGCCAAGTAAATGGCGCGAGCGATTGATTTTCTCGAACGATCTCTCCGAAAGAATCCAACACACCTGTCTCACGAGAACCCATTTCCCACCTTTTCTGCTGCCAATGATTTCGACAGGGACTTCTATCCAGCCGGTTTTAGTGTGCAAAATTGGAGCATGAAACAGCGATTAACGCCAGACGTCAAAACCCTAGCCCCTGGCGAAGCTTTGGTTCAGTGGCTGAGCGAGGCCCTAGCTCAGGTTGGATTAAAACCAAACGAACATCGAACTGGTTCGTCCACAGTTGCCTCAAAGCTGAACAAATTTTACGATCTAAACGTTCTGTCGATTTACCCCCGAGCCTGGCGCCAATGGCTGTTACCATCGTCTAAAGCCTCGGGGGTTATCGATCGATCAGAAAAACAAAAAGGATTTGCATCCCTGTTCGACTACCGTCTTAACGGGAGTATTTCGGAAGCCTTTCGAATCAACTCTTTTACGCGACGCTCGCTCTGCATACCCGTGAGCGAAAAACGCTTCCAGCCTTGTGCACCTTCGCAAAAAACGACGATCTGCGGCAGGGTGTTTCCCTGCATCACTTGTTGTGCGATTTCCGGCTGAACGTCTTTATCCACCTGGGTAAACACTACGCCCTTCAAATCCCCGGCAGTACTCATCGGGCTGATTGTCTCTGTCTTCATGGTTCGGCAAGCCGCACACCAATTGGCGCCGACCAACACAACCAACGGTTTCTTCTCCTCTTGCGCTTTACGATAGGCTGCATCGTACGGAATCTGCTCGTCCGGTGTGGTGGGAGCAATCAAAACAGCCAAAAGCGTCAATGCTGCAACATGCAACATGTTGGACCTCTTTCCTAGTTAAGCAATTCGAAAATCATCACCTGAAGCCGCGAGGTCCATCTCGCCGCTCGCGAAAATCCGTTCGCGAACGTGCAGGCAAGTGCGTTGTTACCGGCTGATCCTATTGCAAAAAGTCGTAGGATGAGGATCGGAATCCCAAGCCGTAAGTTGTTAAACTTTGAGGCCTAGGTAAGATCAGCCGGCGTCCGATAAGTGGCAGAGTATAGGCGTCCAACCTGCCCCTGCAACCGCTTGTCTAGCGTGATGTTTGCTAGCATCGACTCAGTTGCTGTCGCATCTTGTGACAAATAGTCGCATATTGGCAATTGACTATGTCAACCATGAGTATAGCTAGCAAATCCGGTAAATCTTTGTGATCGCAAGACTTACGCTTCGCTAGAAAACCACCACGCAGAAGGTCATTACTCACTCCTTAGGTGGGGGTGTTCATGCTGTGGTTTGCCGTAATTTTGTTTTGGTTTTTATTTAGATTTACCGTTGGACATCGACTATTCGACGATTGGTTCGGGAACTTCGAGGCACTGGACCGAGTAAAAAACACCATGTCATCAGGGGCCAAAAACCAGTAATCATCTTAACCCCGGATGCAACTAATTCGCTTGGTCTCGATCGCCAAAGACTGTCGATCGACTCTAGAATATCGATAAACCCTAGAATGTTGGGGCACCATCGCTACACTAAGTCGCTGCGGCGAGTGTCGTATTTTTACCGCTTCCCATTTTGTTCAACTCTCAACCTCAGTCTCATGACCGATTCGCAAAACCCAACGGACTCCAATTCAACATCCGAACTTCCAGCCAAGCCATTAGCCGCTCCCGCGTCGACTGGTGGCGGTCCAATCAATTTGGAGCAAATCCGATTGATGCGAGAAGCTCAACAATTACGAATCCAACAGGACCAAAAGAGACAGACTCGAGGGAATCCCACTTCCAAGCCTCGCCCTCCCAGAGGCTTAACCGGCACCGAAAATCCTCAATCCGAAACCTCAAGTGTTCCAACCACTATTGAGCCAGTTCCCGAGAAGATTGACGCCGAGGCTCTAGCTCCTCGGTACCGCTCCAACAACGATTCAACCCCGACAGCCTCGAAGATTCCCGTTCCTAGCGTTCGTGCCCGAAGCAGCCAGGAAGAACAATCGACACTCGACGCTGAACTGGCGGGAGCAGACCTAGATGGATTGATGATAGGAGATCGAATGCTCCGCGTTGGACGATCCCTGGAAGACGGATCTCGCCATCAAGGCAAAGTCATCAAAGTCCATAACGCAAATGTCTTCATAAGCCTTGGCGGCCCCGATGAAGGCGTTGTGCCATTGCTCCAATTCGATTCGCCACCCGTCGAAGGCCAAGCCGTCGATTGTTTGATTCGCGCGTTCAATCAAGAAGAAGGCCTGTACGACTTAGCTATACCGGGCGAGACGGTTGCCGTTAATGATTGGGACGACCTCATTGAGGGATCCGCCGTGGAAGCGAAAATCGAAAGCGCCAATACCGGTGGAGTTGAATGTTTGGTTGGAAACGTTCGCGGCTTCATCCCGATCAGCCAACTCTCAGAATTCCGGGTGGAATCGGCAGCCGACTACATCGGGCAAAAGCTGGTCTGCATCATCACCGAGGTCAATCCTCGCCGCGGCAATTTGGTATTGAGCCACAGGGCTGTCCTCGAACGAGAGAAAGCCGCCAAACGAAAAGAACGACTCGCTTCACTGGAAGTGGGAGAAGCTTGTGAGGGTATCGTTCGCAAAGTCATGGACTTCGGCGCGTTCGTGGATATCGGCGGCCTCGATGGAATGATCCATATCAGCCAACTCTCCTGGGACAAAATCAAACATCCAAGCGAAGTGGTAAAGGAAGGAGACAAGATTCAAGTTCGGGTCGAAAAAATCGACGCCGAAACTGGCAAAATTGGCTTGTCTTACCGTTCCTTGCAGGATAACCCTTGGACAGACGTTGACGCCCGATTCCCACTCGGCACTGTGGTGCGTGGCAGCGTAACACGCCTTGCTAATTTCGGAGCGTTTGTTCGACTGGCAACCGGTATCGAAGGTCTCATCCATATTTCTGAGCTGTCGCACAAACGCGTTGCGAATGTGGGGAATATCCTTAAAGAGGGTGAAGAGGTTGAAGTCAAGATACTAACCGTCGATAAAGACAATCAGCGAATCGGCTTATCGCTTCGCGCGACGCAAGCCAAGCCTGAGACAGCGAATTCTGCAACGCAAAAGGCGGAACCAGAAGATGAACCGAAGCGCGAGCCGGCAGTTCGAAAATTCCAGGGCACACTCAAGGGTGGGACTGGGATGAACAATGGTGGCGAGCTATTTGGACTAAAGCTGTAGTAGGGCTAAAGCTGTAGTAGGGCTGAAGCTGCAGTAGGTAGGTGCCATCGGCGACCACCTGTGAGCACAAACCGATGTAGACGAGCGAGGGCCTCGCATAGCCACAAAGGATGCTCGCGTGGCCACAAAGGATGAGAGCATGGCATGCTATTGTCGCCTTTCGCTCCGCGAAAGTGCGCCCCCTCAACACACTTTTGCGGAGCAAAAGGCGACAGTGGCTACGCGAACTCCACCCAAGTACCATCGATCCATCGTTCTTGTGGAGTGAAATTGGCTTTGTAGCTTAGGTGCGGGTTCGTAGAAACATACATCCCTAAATACGCATATTGTCTGCCAGAGTCGCGAGCAAATCCTATTTGTTTGAGGATGGAATAGGTGCCAAGCGAGAGCTTCGAATGTTGTGGATCAAAAAACGTGTAAACAGCAGACAGCGACACCCGACCGCAGTCAACGATTGAGATGCCCACCAACGTTTCGTCGATCCAGAAACTCAACTCCAAGGTATGCGGCAAACACGTATCAACCAAGAAGTTACTATAGTCGTCGGATCGGTATTGGCCATCGGGATTTCCCAAACCGCGTTGTGTTCGATGACGGTTGAATAGTTCTAGGCGTTGCGTGTCCAGAGTCGGCTGGGAGATGCAGATTCGCAATCGTTGGTCGCCCCGTTTTAAGACTCGTCGGAAAGAGGCTCGCCAAACAAATTTCCGCACATCGACGCGTGACGGTTCGCAGGCAGTGCATCCGCTGCAAGCGGTGTGATAGAGGAAAACGCCCGATCGACGGATTCCGTTTGCCAACGCTTGGTCAAATTCGTCAGGGGTCAGTAGACGGGACGGTAGCTTCAAAGGCAAATCGGCAACGCGTCCGTCCAAATACGAACATTCATGGACGTTTGGAATCGAGTCGGCGATCGGGAGAGTGCTTGGGAATCGAGACACCTTTAACGGGCCGGGGATTGCCAACGCGTCCTCAGTTTTGGGGTCATTCATGTGGTGTTAAATGTCCAACTGCCTAACCGCATTAGCCTTGGCTCGCTATTTTGGATCGCTGCAATTGTAAACCTCAAATTCGTCAAACCGCTCATAATCCTACCAGAATCGTTGTTCCGGGAAAGGCAACGATAGAAAGTGTCAAAGTTTTAACGACTTTTCAAGCGAGGGCCACTATCCTTCTGTCGGACGAACGCGAACACTTGCTTATCCTCAATCACAAATCGGTTCCTAGGGGAATCGGTTAGGCTTCGCATGGCCAAGACCGATGTTATACTTGGGAAAGAGGCTTCGAAGTAGCATTAGCAAATTACCGCGTGGGAGCCTACAAGATGTCAAAACGACCTCATGATTCCAAGAACAAATTGAGAAAGGTCGAAATGAGTTCGTACAAAGGCCTTGATGGCATTCTTCAAGATTGGGAGTTTGATCCACATGCCCTGTCGGTCCGACTTGTGAAAGGGGACGACGGCAGAGATGTCATCCAGATGCGCGTGGATCTGGGAGTCCTACAAATGGAAACGCAAGGTAGGCCTGACGGACTCACGCCGGATGGTTTCTCAACTTTCCTAGATAGCATGCTTGACATCGAAAAGAACGATCAAGATTTCGTCATGGATGAGGACCAGTGTTTTGAAGCTGATCGCGAATTTGTTCAGTTCTACCATCGCAGAATCTCCTGGTTGCGTTTGCAACATTATCATCGCGCGGTTGAGGACGCCGACCACACTTTGTCGCTGATGGATGTTTGCCGCGACCATTCGCCAGAGGAGGAATGGACCATGAGCCACGAGCAGTACCGTCCATTCGTATTGTTCCATCGAACGCAAGCGTCGGCCTTGGCCGCTCTCGAAGACTCTGATGCTGAAGAAGCCGTAGCAGAAATCGACAATGGATTGGATTCAATGCGTGCTGTTTTCGAAGAGCATGAAGCAGAAGAGGAGTTCGAGCAGGACGAAATGGTCTTACAACTTCGCAAGCTTCGGGATTCGCTCAAGGAGGAATACCTTGGACCAAGTCTCGAAGAACGACTGGAACACGCAGTCAAGTCCGAAGAATACGAATTGGCGGCAAGATTGCGAGACGAATTGGCTCGCAAACAAGAGAATTAGCCCGTTGGGGAGCGACGTGGCCTCCGTGGTTCCGTTGCCTACGTAGATACGTCGCTCCGTCGACGGATGTCCTCTGCCTCCAAAATCGCAATGGAGGACTGGTTTCGATGAACCTGCGAATCGCTTTGCTCACGAAAACCAAGGACTACGAACGATTGCTGGAGCTTACGATTAGGACGCCAAAACGGCGTCCGTCGGAGGCAAGCTCCGAGCGGACGAAACTGCCCGATTGGCATCGAGGATGTCAGTCGGCGGAGTGACTGCAGAGTTGTGCTTCGGTAGATGCACTACGTTGTCACAGACTTTCACGACGCATGCTGGTTGACGCTGTAAGATTCTTGCCAGACATGAACATGGACGATCCCATCCAACTTACACTGTTTGCGTCTGCCGAAACAGTCACGGTAATCGTAGAGCCGGGGGCTGCGCTCGACACCGAACTTGGTGAAATGGTAACGACACCGGTCACGCCCGAACTGGACAGCATTTGCAGGACGTCGGCTTGGACACTCGCAGTGGTTGCTGCCGGCAATGAAGCTTGTCGTGCGCCTTCACGCGATGCAGTCACCAGTAATTGTTTTACCATGGTCATTCGACCAATGTCAATCAGACCCATCGTGAACAGGATCATGAGAGGTGCTACTATGGCGAATTCCACAAGCGCAGCACCTACGCGGCGTCTAGATCCCGAGGATCGCCGCTGCGGCGTCGATCGCACACGTCTCGTATCGGTTCGTTTGGTTTGCTTCGCTTTTGGTTTCATGTTGCCAGACCGCATCGAAAGTTTTGAGACTATTTCACAAGAACAACAGGTGAATAAATGGAGTCGCTCCAAACGCGGGTTGAGTCACCAACCACTACATTCCGAGCAATGACCGACGCGGGCTGAACCATCAAGTACTTGGAACTCATGGATCCAGTGAGTTTCACGGCCATGATCCGTACGCCAACCCAGCGAACAATGGTATAGGTTGCGTTGTTGCCGTTTCCGCTCACGGTTGAAAACACCGGGATAACCCTCGTTTGCCCGATGATGGACGCAAGCTCGTCCTTGACGCCGGCACTAATTCCTGTGTCGCCGTTGAGCGTCATCGAACCATTTCCGTTTAGTACCAGGGGTTTTCCGAGATTAAATAGGTCCTGTGACGAGATTCCCCCGACAATCTGACGCGACAGGTCGGCGGTGCTATTATTACTGCTCCCGATATCAACGGTTCCTCGATTGCCTGGGCTTCCAGTACCTTGTGGATATAAGTTAACTTCTTTGATCCCGTCTGTTCCGCTTGTAACCGAAGAGTTACCAGCGGAGAATTTATAGGTGTCGGTTCCTGTCCCATTCAAGAGTGCGTTCCAAGTTTGCTCATCGATTGCGAACGGTAAGAGATTTAGGTTGGTAGCCCCAGACATTGGTGAGTTGAATCCCTTGATTTGCATGGCAGTCGCTGCGGTGGATTCGACGATCATGTCACGACCGTTCTGTCCGAAAAACCTTGCGAAAAACAAGGGGACTTGACCATTGCTGGCTTCATTCTTGCGGATTCGGACTCGGACGGCTCGATACGGGTTGTTCGAATCGGAAACAACGTTGGCGCCGGAGTCAAGCGAAGAAAGATACCCGATGGTTACGTCGGTTTCCTGTCCTTCGATCGACAGCGAGGGGGCCAAATTGCAGACCAAATTCAAACTAGCCATGTTCTTGGCTGCATTATTGACTCCCGAGAGCAAGTCACTGGTGTTCCCATTTGGAGAAGCAGAATCCACCAATTGCCATGCGCCCGCCAAAGCGGCCGCATCCGTTGTACGTCTGGCCTCGGCCTTTGAGGCAGCTATATATCCGATGTCAATGGAAAGCGCCAACATACTCACTAGTACACCCATCAGAAATGCAGCTAGAATAATTGCTGCACCGCGACGACGCCTTGATTCACGTGATAAGACGCCCCGTTTTAGGCGTTTGGAAATTGACTGCCTCATGATGATCACCTTTTTTTCCTAAGTTGAAGTGGATCTTCCGCAATTCGAAGTTGGAAGGGCATGTTTCATGCACATCGCAATACTTTGCTTATTGAACTACTAAGTTGACTGTGGTTTCAATCACTTGGCCCTGATCAGTGAAGTAGCGGACTTTCGCGAGTTTGAGCAACGCAACACGATTGGACGCAAACCCAACGCCTGACCACTCAGCTGATTTGTTTGGACGATATCCGTTCAGATCTTTCACAGACGATTCGTCGCGAACCAACGTTTCCTTTCCACCAAAATCCCCCCAGCTCTGCGAAGAACCATCTTTGATCGCAAATACCAACTCCTCTTTGATGATGGCCATCACTTGTGTCCACTTGAGCAACTCTCCATTACCAGATAGCTTTACTCCGTTGCAATTAACCTTGTCGTCCACTACGGAGAGCCCCTGATAGGCTCTGGTTTGAAATCCACCTCCGAGATTGTCATCTTTCTGTGCGTGATTGAAATTGGCACCAAAGTGTTGGTCGTCAAGGGAATCACCTGGACTCATCCATGTACTGATCTGAGGCGAGTTCTGCAATGGGTTCGGGGTGGTGACAACCAATTCCCAATCCTCCTCGACACGGAGTATTCGCGGCTCGTCGCTCAAGGCCAAGCCTTGGAAGAAAAAACTCACCAAACACCCAAGAACCATTCGTATTAAGTTGTTCATTCGCGTTGCCTTGTTCATCGTGTTGCCAACGGATACTCACATGCTCGACGCTGTCTCAGAGTTAAGAAACGCCACAACTTAAAATTAGGTCAGAAACTGCAAGACAAGAACGGATTATTGAAAAAATTTGAAAAAGTCGATTCTTGCGAATTCCACGAAGTCGAATGGCCTTTTGTAGTCCCATAATGTGGAAATCGGTTGCATTTTTACATGTGGTTTCGCGATATGGGTAGGAAAGCCGCAGTGATTTGCGGCTCCCGTCTTGGTGGCCAGCTTCATTACGCTCGTTAAATTCACGTCAATCGGAATAAAACCATCGGTAGCGGCGACATCGCGTGTTTGATCCGTAGCTACGCCGACGGATGTAGTTATGCTTGAGACGCATTCGAAATCTATCCATTTCTACCGATGCTGGTAGGATCCGAATCGACACTTGCAGCGTCGGCCACGACAACTTCCGAAAAGCCTGAAATATGCCTAATTCGATTGACAAAACCTAGCTTGGCTATGGAAGAATGAATATGCTGTTGCTTAGGCATGACAGAGAACTGTTGCGGATTTGGCAGGCGCTTCATTTAGAGGGACCGAGTGATAACACAAGACGCGACAGCGGTGAGTCAGCGGTTTGTTCAACAAGCTGTCCTGGTTCGCCAGAAATTGAAGGAAGCCATTGTCGGCCAAGATGAGGTGCTCGATCAACTCCTGATTTGTGCGTTGACTGGCTCCCACGCATTGATCGTCGGAGCACCTGGGTTAGCGAAAACGCTTATGGTTAAGGCCCTTTCGCGGGCCTTGAATCTCAAGTTTTCTCGAGTCCAGTTCACGCCGGACTTGATGCCGAGCGATATCACCGGTTATGAGTTGCTAGCGCGGAGTGCAGAGACGGGTGATATGTCAATGCAGTTTAGACGAGGTCCGATATTTGCAAACTTGGTCCTGGCTGACGAAATCAATCGAGCCGCGCCCAAGACACAATCGGCTCTACTGGAAGCCATGGCGGAACATCACGTGACGATCGGTGGGGCAACGCATGATTTGGATGATCCTTTCTTGGTCGTCGCAACCCAAAATCCAATAGAGCAAGAGGGGACATACCCTTTACCCGAGGCCCAGTTGGATCGATTCATGATGGAAATTCGGGTTGGCTATCCCACGATCGAGCAGGAACGTGAGATCGTCATGAAAACGACCGCCGAGCCTGAAATTTTCTCGGAAAGCACGATGACAAAGGAAGACTTTATTGCACTGCGAAAAACAGTCCGCGCGGTTCCAGTCCCGTTCGCCGTCGTGGACTACGCGGTTTTCCTTTGCAACGGAAGCCGGCCAGAAGAGTCTGGTGCCATCGACGCTGTAAAAAAATATGTTGCGTTTGGTGCGGGTCCACGTGGAAGCCAAAACCTGGTGTTGGCAGCCAAGGCGCGAGCGTTGTTGGAAGGGCGAACCGCGCCCAATGTTGGAGATGTTCGAGCGGTCACAGTACCGATCCTTCGTCACCGTATCTTGATGAACCATCGGGCCATCGGCGACGGATTCGGAGTCGAAAGGCTAATTGCTGCACTCTTGGATTCGAGGGGTTAAAACTTGATCGTTCTAGTGTTCTAGTATTTGCGGTTGTGCGATGCTCTTGCCGAGCTTTTCTCTAATTGGCGCAGTAATGAGAGTAACGTATACATGAATTTAGCTGGCCATCCGTCAATTGTATCCGAACCAGAAACGCAGGGTAGCATTTTCTTTGAGCCTTCCAAGCTGGCTGGATTGGAGAAGATGCGATTCACGGCGTCCCGCCGGGTGGAAGGTGCCTACTCGGGGCGTCACGTGGCTAAAAGTCGAGGCGGGGCTGGTGAGTTCGTCGACTATCGGGAGTATTCACCCGGAGATGACTTGCGTCGCATCGATTGGAAGGCATTGGGGCGAACCGGCCGCAGCTACCTCAAGTTGTTTCAGGACGAGACAGATTTGCGGTGTACTCTCCTGCTCGATTGCAGCGGTTCCATGTACCAAGGAAGTCATTCCGATAGCGACTCTCGCGGTTCCAAACTGGAGTGGATGCAGTACTTTGCAACCGCGCTCTCCCATTTGATTCTGCTCGGTCGAGACGCTGTGGGATTGTGCACTGTCCGACAAGGGGTCGAAGAAATGTTGCCTCCATCTGCATCGATGCTTCAACGATCCCTGCTGCACCAATCGATTGAACGGCTACGACCACAGGGGGAGACGGATCTTGCAAGTGGGTTGGACGGACTGTTGATTCAATCCGGGCGCAGGGGAGTGCTTCTGACCATTAGCGATTTCTTGGTTCCCAATTTGGATTCGATGGTTTCAGGTTTTCGCAAGTTTCGAGCACGAGGTTGGGAGGTTATCGCACTGCACCTGATTCATCCCGACGAAGTGACATTGCCTGCTGGCAATGCCTACCGATTCATTGACTTGGAAGGTGCCGGAGAAGTGAATTGCCAGATGACGGAAATCCGGCGAGCTTACGAAGATCGATTTCAGGCTCATTTGAAATTAACGCGGGAGGCATTTTTCGCAGCGGGTTGTAGTTATCATCGCATTATGGTGTCGGAAAGCTATCTCGATGTACTTCGTTCCTTCTTAGTGATGCGGAGCGCATAAAGCGATCGATGAATTTTATTCACGCTTGGGCAATTGGAATTGGAGCGATAGCAATTGCAGCCCCTTTTGCTGTCCATTGGTTGACCAAGCCAAGACCGATCGTGTTTCGATTGTCGACGGTCCGTTTTCTGCAAGAGGTCATTCAACAGCGTCGGGCCAGGAGTCGGCTCCGCGATTGGTTGATCCTGTTTCTGCGTTCGCTATGCATTGGACTTTTGGCTTTGGCAATTGCTAGGCCTTTGTTTCAAGATCGCCAAGCGGTTGCTGTCGGGGCCAAAAACGACGCACAACGAGTAATCGTCGTCGATTGCAGTCAGAGCATGTCGGCCGGTAGTGGCGGCGTAACTAGTTGGTCCTTGGCGGTAGCATCCGCCATGCAGTACCTCGACGATTCGCCAGGCATACGTGCAGCAGTGATTCTTGCAGGTGCCCGGCCACATCCCGTCTTCGACCAACTTTCGCCTAATTTCGCTTCCTTGCGTGAGGCCGTCAAACAATCCAAACCACTGGCCGAACGCGCAGAACCACGCGCTGCATTAGAACAAGCTGCAAAGTTTCTATCACAAACAACGGCGGGTACCAAAGAGCTTGTCATCATCAGCGACTTCCAACGCACGAATTGGGGGACACTATTATTGGACCTGATTTCTTCCGATACGCAGGTCCAGTTTCATAGCGTTGCCCAATCGCAAACCGACAACATTGCTATCACGGGAGTCAAGTTTTCTTCCGAGCCCGTCGTAGGTCAAACGGTCGTTATGGAGGTGGATATCGTCAACTTTTCGGATCGTGAAGCAACCGTCCATTGCAGCGTGGACCTCAATTCCATGAAGCGTACATTGGACGCGACTATTCAGCCGCAGAGCACGCGGACGCTATCGGAGTCCCTTTCATTTGATGAAGTCGGCTGGCAGTTTGGATGGGCAAAACTGGAAAACAACTTAGACGTATTGCCTGACGACGATCAACGACCTGTCGCCATACACGTGCGGCCGCCAGTGCGCGTGTTGATGATTTCCAAGCAGAAGGCAAACGATGTGCCCTCGTCGAGTTTCTACCTGCAACAGGCATTACAAGTGGCCTTGAACGGCCAAGGTGCCCACCATTCTACTTCGAACACAATGGGTAGTGAGGTGGTCGTTCGTGTGAACCCGATCCGAGACGATGTTCGCAATTGGCCGCAATGCGACGTCTACGTGATCGATCATCCCGGTGCCTTGCCGGTCGACGCCCTGCAATGGATCGCTTCTCAATTGCGTCGGGGGAAAGGACTTCTATATGTGACATCGGAATTGGTGGACGCCCTCAACATTAAGCAGTTAGGAGAAATTTTGGGGAGCGATTTCCAGCCACCTGTTGAATTGGTTCCCAACAACGAACTTGACCTTCGTCGAGATCTTTTCGTTCGACAAGTAAAGAGCCGCGAGACTCCATTCAGTGTATTGGGGAGCAATGACGCGGCAAGCTTGTTGGCTCCCATTCGATTTGGCGGTGGGCTGGGGACGCGGGCCACGTCGGAAGGTCTTCGCGATCAAGTTTTGGCAGAACTAAGTGATACCTCAGCTCTCTTGTATCTTTCCAGTGTTGGGGCTGGGCAGATTGCAGTTCTTAATACGGACTTGTCGCGATCCAATTGGTCGGTTCAGCCTACGTTTCTTCCGGTGATGAGTGAACTGACCAAGGGACTGCTTGCTCGACGTGGGCAGAGTGACCAAATCCATAGTGGTGAACCACTTGTGCGTATTCTGCCTGCCTCCATCACCAATAACAGTCCATTAAAGGGAAAGACGATCGATGGTCCAGCGCCGAGTAACGGCGATTTTGGGCAATGGCAATGGGTGACAGGCCAGAGTTCCGTGGTTTGGAACTGGAGGGAACCGCCTGGCGCCGGAATCTATTCGCTTGAAGAAAACGGCGTTCCAGTTTGGATGGTCGCTACGAGCGCACCCGCGAGCGAATCCAATCTAAGTGCGCTCGATAAAGTGGTACTAACCAAGCGTATCGGCGGAGACCGAGTTGTCGGCTTTTCTTCCTCCGATGTTTCCGACGAGAAGTCGGACGATCTGTGGAAGTGGCTAGTGGTTGGCTGTTTGTTTGGATTGATTGGTGAGATTGTCGCGTTGCGGTGGAATCGGATGTAAGGATCTTATTTTGTGGATTGTTGACCCAAAGATACCAATAAGCTTGTGGTGGGCATTGTGCCTGGCCGCATTCGTGGCGATAGCGTGGTATGCATTTCGTCGCGAGTGGCCAGTATCTCAAGCACGACGGTTCTGGATTACGTTCTTGCTAGGATTGGGCTTGATCGGTCCGCTATTGATCTCGCTGAATCCAACTTGGATTGAGACTGTGCCTCCGTTGCCAGGTAGTCCTTTGCTGACGGTTTTGATCGACGGCACATTGAGCATGCGGACCGAGGACATTGCCGGCGAACGAGTTACCTCGCGATGGAATCGAGCGGTGGAAATTGCAGGAATGATCAAGCAGGAGCGTTCTGCGATCGAAGTGAGAAAGATGGTCTTTGGCGATCTCGTTACACCGTTTGCGGAAGCCGACAGCAACACGAAAAAAGGAGAGATAGCGCAGGGGCGTCGAAGCGATTTAGGGACCGCATTGCGGCAGACAACTCGAACCGGTTCTCCGCTAGGGCATGCGATCTTAATGATCAGCGATGGCACTCACAATGTTGGAACGGTCGAGAGTGTTTTGCAATCAGCCAGAGAAGCAAATGCGTTGGCGACCCCGATTTACACGGTAACTCTGGGTACCTCCGTTGGGATGAAGAACATGTTGGTCACAGCCAAAGCGTCCCGAATGATCGCGTTCCCTAAGAATCCGGTCGGAATTCGCGCTTCGGTTGCTCAGATCGGTCTCGCTGGCCAAACAACACAAGTGCAATTAATGAACGATGAAAAGGTCCTGCAGACGAAGACGATAAGACTAACCACCGAACCGGTGCAGGAGGTTCGCTTCACGCTCGAGGAGGGAGTCAAGGAACCGATCGAACGATTTCGAATTGTGGCCAGCGAAGTTCCAGGTGAAGTGACCACGGCAGACAATCAAACGACCGTACTTGTTCAACGGCTAAGCGCTCCAATCGGCGTGCTGCTGTTGGAGGGGAAACCGTATTGGGACAGCAAATTTCTCGCTAGAAATCTGGCTCGTGACCCGGTCGTGGATTTGACAACGATCGATCGATTGGGGAACGGTCGATACCTGCAACGCAAGATGACGCGTGAACAACTATCGGACTCAGATGCCGTGCCGACAACCGAGAAGAAGACACCAGGTGGGACAGTTGAACCGCCGTTGGATACCGCGACGGATGATTGGGCTGTTCAAAGAGAATTGAACTCACCGCTCGAATCGATAGAGATGCTTGGAAACTACCGGCTTGTCATCCTCGGTCGAGACTCAGGATCGTATTTAACGGAGCGAGGCATTGAGAATTTGCGAACTTGGATTTCGATGACAGGTGGCTGCTTGCTTTGCTCACGTGGCGCGCCGACGGATCAAGTTGCTTCGAAGCTTGCCGAAATTTTGCCGGTCCGATGGTCACCAACTAGCGAATCTCGATTTCGAGCAAAGGTAACACAACAAGGAATCGATTCCTCGATATTCGATCCGCTGCTGACAGAAGGTGGCGACCCTGTCGGTTCGTTGCCAAGTTTGGCCATGGATCAGATGCCGAAGCAACGTCCGGGTTTGCCCCAAGTACTCATGCAGAGCGCTGTGGACGAATCGGGAATCAATATTCCAATCGTAACTTATCAGCCGTTTGGAGCGGGGCAAACGATCGTCGTGGAAGGAGCCGGAATGTGGCGATGGGCATTTCTTGCACCGCAGCACGCTTCGAAGGACAAGGTCTATCCGACTTTATGGCAATCCATGGTGCAATGGATCATCTCGCAAAACGACATGATGCCTGGACAGGAACTCGCCATTCGGCCGGACCGAGCGACATTTTTGACGGGAGATCGAGCGAGCGCTTCGGTTACGTTACGTGAGCCAGCCAAGTGGAGCACCAGCGGTAGTTTGAATAGCTTGAATGTCATTATGCAGTCTGGAGGTTCCGAAGAACGAACTCGCCTTTCTATGGTAACATCGGGCGTGGATAGCAGTTTGTTTCGAGTCGACATGGGGACAGTTGGTGTCGGATTCTATACACTGAAGGTCGTTACCGGAGACAAAGACCAGGTCTTAGCAGCGACTGCATTCGAAGTGCGAGACCCTTGGTTTGAAACGTTAGAGGTCGATTCTCGACCTGACTTAATGGGCCAAGTGGCCCGACTAAGCGGTGGAGAAGTACTATTACCCGAACAAGCTTCGGATCTTGTTAGAAAATTCGAGGAACGAATCAAGCAACAACGGACGCACAAGGAAATCCGCACTACCATGTGGGATCGGCCATTCGTATTGGTGTTGATTCTAGCAGGATGGTTGAGCACATGGATTGTTCGTCGACAAAACGGGTTGGTTTAGGAGAATGAGTGTGTCTGCAGGAATACCAACGCTATCGAATCGAGAACTTGTCGAAAGTATCAAGCCATTTCGACGACGAGCCATCGGTTTCGACATTGGGCAATTTACGCTAGCGTACGCGGCCGTGGTGGTTCTGTGTTTGATTGCCGGGATGTGGTTAGACACAGTGGTTGCGTTGCCTGCCTCCGTACGTTGGACAATGACTCGAGTTGGCATGCCGGCAGCATTGATTGCGATGTTTGTCGCGAGCGGTTGGCGAGGAAGACGAGTGACCAACGAGAAGGTTGCGGATCGAATCGATACGTCCATAGGATCCGGCGGAGAAGTTTTGGCTGGTTGGCAACTTGCCAATCGACCTGTTCACCCAGATACGGACTTGTCGCGAGGGCTAGCCAAGATGGCTTCTCAACGAGCGGCAGAACGGGTGCGAAGTGTTGAGTTGGACAAGGTCGTTAGTTGGAAACTGATGAAAAATGCGGCGATGTTGTTGGGAAGCGTGCTGGTGGCTGTTTCGGCCCTCGGAGCTCTCGTACCAGGTATTGCTACGCATCAAGTGAATCGCTTCTTGTATCCGACCGCCGACATTCCGCCCTATACGGGCACCACCATTGAGCTTGAGCTGGAGGAGCCAAGTGTTCTTTATGCGAAAGACGCCTTCGTAACCGCATCGGTAACTTACGGAAATGTTGACCGTTTGACGTTGGTTGTTCAAACGGACCGCGGGACGGAACAAACACTGCCCATGTTAGCGCAGAACGAGGCAAAGTGGCAGGCGATTTTGACACGTGTCACCGAACCGTTGACGCTTTATGCACGCAACGGCGTCAGTCGTTCTCGCATGCATCGTCTTGAGGTTCAATTGACCCCGCAGATCATGCCCCCGAAGGTAACAATCACTCCTCCCGCGTATACACGGGGCAGTGTCTACCGGGGGCCGATACCGGATCAAGGACTTATTGGACTCGCTGGAACTAGGGTTGACTGGGAGGTTAAAAGCAATCGGCCGTTGGCCACCGGTAGAATCCGTGTCTCCCATCGAGGTGGCGAATCGGAGACAATTGAAATGGTCTTGCGGATGGACGCCGAAAACAGCGACGACGCAAGAAGCAACTTGGTCGCCGGGACCATGCTGTTGTCGCAACCTGGCCATTTCGAACTTTCGATTGTCGATGTAGATGGCTTGGAATCGCAGGAGAAAGTGGAGGGCTCGATCACGGTCATCGAGGATCGCCGTCCGACGGTGCGGATCGTTCAGCCGCAGCAGCTCTCGTTGGCCACTCCGGACGTCAAGCTACCAGTCACCGTGGCTGCGGACGACGATTATGGCATCACCAATGTCACCTTGTTCCGATCGTTGAATGGATCCCCCTCCACGTCCATTGAGGCGGATGTCGATGGCAAGGCTCGGGTACAGTCGCAATGGGATTTGCCTCTTTCCAGCTTTAGCTTAGTACCAGGCGACGAGATTCAGCTTTTTGCAAGAACCGAAGACAACGACCCCGCGGGCGCGAAGGGGGCGGAATCCGCGATCACCACGATTCGGATCATCTCTGTTCAACAATTCCAAGAGATGATGATCCAGCGAAAGGGGGTCGATAGCATACAAGCCAAATATCAAGCAGCCAGACGCTATTTTGATCAGTTGGCCAGTAGCTTGCGAGAAGTAGAAGAAGCGCAGGCCAGCTTGAAACAGAATCCTGATTCTGCCGAAGCTGCCAAGAAACTGCAAGAAAAGATCGAAGCGGCTCAAAAGACAGCGGATCTAGCAGAGCAAGAGGTCGCCAAGTTGAGCGAGCAGCCGATGCCGATCGATGTCGATCGCGAGCTTGCCAAGCGATTAGCTCAAATGAGTCAGCAGGCAGGCAAAATGGCCCAGCAGCTCAAACGAATGAAAGAGGAGGCCAAGCCCTCCCTCACCGAGCAGGATGAAAAGAGGATTGCAAAAATGATTGAGCAGAGCAAAGAGACACAGGCGAAGCTAACTGACGAAGCGATTGATCCGCTCAAGAAGATGCAGCGGATTATGCCGCTCGTAGTAGCTCAACAACGATTCGTACAAATCACGCAGCAACAACGCGATCTCGCTGGCCGACTCCATTCCTTGCGGGATTCTCCAGAGAAGGATGCGCTCACCCAAAGAAGAATTGCCGACTTGGAATCCGAACAAGAGCAACTGCGTCAACAACTCGATCAATTGCTCAACGACATACAATTGCATGCTCAAGACTTGCCGGACGATCCCGAATTGATCGATCTTAAGACGACGGCCATTGCGTTTTCAGAAGCAGTTCGAAAGAGCGACGCACTGCAAGAAATGGCGTTGGCGCAGAAGAACTTGCTGGCGACCAAGTTCCGTGATGCTTGGGAGAATGCAGACAAGGCAGCCGAGATCTTGGAGAGTTTTCTGAGCAAGAGCGAAGGCGAAGGGAAAAAGGCCTGCGAGAACTGCAAAGCTGCCTTTAGGCCTAGCGCCGGTGGCGCCCAGCTAGGCAATTCCATTGAGCAGATGTTAGCCATGATGGGAATGAAACCGGGAGCGAGCGGGATGAAACCGGGCGGTCAGCCTGGCATGGGCATGGGATTCGGTGCAGGAGGTGGTTATGCGCAACGCAATCCAGGCCCCCAGAATGTTGGTATGTATGGTTCGATGCCCATGCCTCTGTCAAGCCCGAGTCGCGGCAAAGGGGACTCGCAATCACCTGGTTTTCAGTCGAGTCAAGCCTACAATTCAACTTCGGGTGGAGGAGCAGATCGAGATGTGCGAACAACAACTGAAGCGTCGGGGCAAAGTATGAAATCCATACCTGCCGATTATCGCTCCAAGGTTGAGGAATACTTCCGCAACTTGAATGAAGCGTTAGGGACCGCAGAAGCAAAAGAAGGTGGATTTTAGATCATGAGATTTTCACAGGAATTGCTAATTGCTACGTGGATAGTTCTGATTCTCAACCCGTTGCTGATCGCAATGGACGACGTGAAAAAGGGAACGACTACGGATGTGGTTCGTGAACCATCCAGCGTTGGCGGAGAGGCTGGAAGCGTGGTTCAAGTTGCGAATTTGATCTATGCAGGGACGAAGACGAGTGAATGCTTTGCAGATCACTTTTTACGCCGAGCCGAAAAGGACTCTGCGATCAGCACGAGTCGGAGGCTTCATTCGGTCAAACTTTCATCGGACGAGATTTTTAATTTTCCACTCTTGGTGATGACAGGCGAAGGAGAATTCGAATTGCTCGCAGAAGAGCGTGAGAATCTGAGGCAGTTTATTGAACGCGGCGGGTTTCTTTTGGCATCGGCTGGATGCTCGTCGGATGAATGGGACCGCTCGTTTCGAAGGGAGATGGCCAAAACATTTGTGGGCCGAGAGTTAAAACCCCTTTCGAAGGACCATTTGGTATTTCATACCGCTTACGATGTTAAACAATTGGAAGCAAAACATGGTACGCCGAAACCATTGACGGGGCTTCACTTTGGCACGAGGCTGGGTGTCTTGTATTCTCAAGACGGTTTGAACGACACGTCCAATACGCAAGGCTGTTGTTGCTGCGGTGGCAATGAGATTACCAATGCCGAAGAGATCAACGTGAACATTCTAGTTTACAGTTTGTTGCATTAAGGAGAATGTGCCGATGTCGACCGACAGAGACCCAAAACCCAATCAACCACACTGGCCGCAAATCGCTTTGCTAGTCTGGCTTGCGTTCGTTTGTTGGATTCAGGTCGGCGCCCAGCTACATGGGCAGGACACGTTCGTTTCCGACGATTCGGACCCGTTTGATTCCAAACCTTCCAAGACGAAAGAAAATGTCGCCAAGCGAATTGAGCCTGCAAAGGAGTACGAGAAAGGACTCAAACTTTCACAGATACACAAGCGACCGATGCTCGTCGTTCTCGGAGCCGAATGGTGCAATTGGTGTAGAAAACTAGAGGGTGAGCTTGTATCCGAAGAAGCTACCGAGATCCTAGAGAAATGGATTATTGCGAAAGTGGATGTGGAGGAAGAAGCGGACATTGCCCGCGAGATGCAAGCGTCCGCCTTGCCTGCTTTACGGGTGCTTGGTGTCGAGCGCGAGGTGGTTGCGAGCCGCGAGGGCTATCTTACGATCGCCGAACTCAAGGAGTGGTTGCAACAGAATCTCCTGTTGGCGGATCCAACGATTCAGCGTGTTTTGTATGAATCAGGCAAATTGACCAACAACGATCTGAGAAAGTTGATCGAGTTTCTTGGCCACCGATCCGCGAACATTCGGACCGCTGCTCAAAAGCGACTGACTCAGGCGAGAAACGATAGCGAGGGTTTGGTGGTAGATGCTCTTCGAGGGGGTGGACTAGCACAGCAACTTGGCGCCTTGCAGATTCTGCAATCATGGAAAGCACCGGTTACCACTGTCGATCCCTGGCGACCAAGTACCATCAATGCGGAAGTAACTGAAACGTTGGTTCAATGGCTCCGGAGGACACGCGACAAATATGGGGACGTCGTTGAAAACGACGCTTCGGCGATGCCGTTGAACGAATCAAAGGTTGTGGATTTGATGGCCCGATTGTTATCGAAGCACAGTGACAAGCGAGAAGGGGTGATGGCCGAAGCGGTATCCTTTGGCGATGCATTGGTACCGGAGGTCCGAATGCGTTTGACAAATATCGGTGCGCTGGGAGACTCGGAGCGAACGGTTCTTCGAGAGTTGCTCTATCGATTGTTGGTGGGGGACAGAATGCGACTTGAGAAACCGATGTTGCTGGCTGCACTTTCGAGCTTCAATACAGAAACCCATCGATCCGCCGCATTGAATCTCCTAGCGAGCGTCACTTCACAAGATCAACCAATGGTCGATGAGTTGTCGCAGGATGCCGATCCGCTCGTGCGTGAAATGACGGTAAGCAAACTGCAGGAGCTAGGTGAATTGCAAAAGAGCGAGAGGCTAGAACGCATGTTGGCTGACAAGAGTCCCAGTGTTCGGACAGCGGTGCTGCGACAGTTGTCGGAACATCCGCAAGACACTTCGATTGCGAAGTTGATCGAATACACCGATCGTGAAACGGACGAAGACTTGCTCGTCTACGCCACAAAGACACTTGGCCAGCTCGGCTCACAGGCTGGGGCAGACAGGGCTTTGATTCGTTTGGCAAAGAATGTCAGTTGGCGAGTGCGTGCGGCAGCTTTGGACGCAATAGGGCAGGTCTTCGAAAATCAGGGGAATCATTACGGCATGGGCAATCCTTCGAAAGCGAGTGCCGAGTCAACAACGGAAATGGCCAAGGTAATACTTGGGGCAGCCGAGGACACGGACGAGTTCGTCGTCGAGCGTGCAGTTGCGATGATTCCCAAGATCGTTGACGAAGAATCGGCTTCTTCCGTTCTGGAGTTCTTTGCCAAGAATCCGAAACGATTATCAAGTCTCGACAGGGGCAAGTCGGAATGGCGTGCTGACGAAAAGCTTAAGCCATTGATCACCGCAGCCGAGCGCTGGTTGGAAACCAAGGAGCTGGAAAAAGTCGAATCAGCCGTCAATATTCTCACTTTTATCAAGCCCTCTGCGCTGAAGCTTCGGATTCCAGGCCTTTTGGATTCTGATAATCCGCAGGTCCGAATCGGAGCCATGAACGCCGCTATTGCTTCCTTTGCGGAGTTACGAGATGAGAGCCTCAAACCGTCCTCGGTTGCAATGGCAAACCCTTGGATCAAGTCGAGTAAACGAAAGCCTTGGCATGAGGTTCCCGAGTCTTTCCAATCCTTCCCAAAGGCACCCGCAGAATCGCACGAGGATAGCGCAGCGGAGCTTATAGGAGAGGTAGATATTGTGATGCGTCAAGAGAAGTTACCAGTACAAGTTGCAGGTTTGGAGCTGTTGGATGACTTTTTCGGCGCCTTACCGCAGATAGCCCAACCGAAAGTAGTTGAACCGAAGATAGTTGAGTCCGATATTGAACAGAAACCGAGTCCACTAGATGCCGTTGACGCGGTATTGTCGTTGTTCGGCGATCTGTCTGCAAAAAAAACTGCCCAATCTGAGTCATTGGATGAAACTTCGGTAGTTGGCTTGGACGATTTCTTTGGCACCCCAGAAACCACGGACCCACCTTCGACCACGGAAAGTATGGCGGTAATTGAGTTACCATCGGAATGGCTGACTCGTTGGCAGAACGATTACCAATTCGATTGGCGCAGCGAATGGGCACTTGCGATTCGCAAGAAGCTGCGAGACAGTTCCACAGCGTCCACAGACTTAACTGAAAAAGCGAGCAACGCAAAACGTGAACTGGCCAGTTTTGCTCGATTGGCGAGTGGCGAATCGTTGCACGCCTCTACGGCATTGGATCATCTTCGTTTACTTCATCTTCAGGAGAAAGGTCTTGGTTCCGAGACTCAGACGAGACTCAAAGACATGGTTGCCTGGCTTCCAGCCAAAGAGCGAGTCGAGTATTTAAACTCCATACCTTTTGAATGGCGAGAATTATCAAAACGGAACGGGGCTGAGTTTTTGGAAGCAGCAACGATCATCGATGAAGTTGCAATTGCCGACTGGATCTTCGAAGGGGTTAAGGATCGCGAGCTCAGCGATATGCAATGGGCCATTGTGCGCAAGTACCTGTTGCGTGCTTTATTGGGCGCGCGAGCGGATTCGATATCGTACTACTATTCTGCGAGGGAAGTGCGAAATGGAGATGTTTATTCGCAATTCAAATCGTCGTTGCCACGTCTGGAACACGCGGTTGACTGGCTTAATACGCACTACAAAATGGAAGCGAACGACGCGACAAAAGGCATGCTGTTGAGCGCACTGTCGTATTTGGACCACGGATTGGCGGTGCAGTCAGCGATTGGCCGCGTAACAGAGGCAACCCAGTGGAGCATGTCCGTCCGCGTGGCATTGGCGATCGCTTTGTGGGACCAGAATGAAACGAGCGTGGATCGGGCTGTTCAGTGGCTGGATCATCCACTGTTGGACGTTAAACAAGCTTCGTTGGTTCGGATCACACAAAAAGTCGG
Organism: Pirellula sp.; assembly: GCA_031374925.1. Classification (GTDB taxonomy): domain Bacteria; phylum Planctomycetota; class Planctomycetia; order Pirellulales; family Pirellulaceae; genus JBKCUI01. The sequence goes on from JANMHA010000390.1 coordinate 98,384, forward strand.
TGACTTCGCACAATCCGTTGGGGATTTACAGACAATGGTATATTGGGACTACCAAGACAAAATGCCTGGGCTTTGGTACGCTCAACGCCCGATGCCTGAAAAGGCGCTCCGGGAGTTGGCTGATTCAGACGAAACAATGGCATGGAGGGCGAAGTTGTTGTTGCTTGCGGCCGGTAAAGGGTCGATAGAGGAGTTAGGTATCGATCCAGGAAACAATGTTGAACGATTTCGGATCGCGGTCGCGCTCGTGAAAGCCGGACGAACGGATCCCGAAGCGGTGGCCTTTTTCAACAAGTCAGTCGACCAACTCATGGAAGACGATGAAGTGGGTCCGTTTTATCGACTGATGCGTGCACTTGAAAGCGATGAGATTTCAACGATTAGGCAGACGATGAGAAAACGATTTAGTGCAAGTGCGTTGCGCCACTGAATCGCTATTCCTGATGTAATTCCAGTTCTTGTGAGTCGATGGCGAGCAATGGGCTTGGCCAGTTTCAAGAGCGAAACCTAAATTCATTTGTGAGAGAGATTTATGAAGAACTGTAGAGTAGCGATTCTGTTCGCTTTTGGGTTAAGTGCGATGAATGGCACTCCAGCCCGAGCGCAGTATGGGTTCACCGGTCCCAGCAAGGGGGTCTCCGCCTCCGCAACCGAGAGCGTGAGTGTCAAACCGGATAAACTTCGCTTGCTCATGCTGATTAAGGCTCAGGGGAGCGATGCGAAGTCGGCATTGGCTTCGATGAACGATCACAAAGAAAAAGTGAAAAAGGAACTGGAGGGAATGAAGGCCGACAAAGAGACCATTGTATTTTCTCCCATTCGAGCATCGACCGGTGATGGAGATAGCAATGGAAATTCGCGACGCATGATGCAGATGCAGATGCAAATGTCGCAAGGCAGGGGAGGCAAGCCAACCGCTCCCAAGCCATTACCAACGGTATATACGGTGACATGCACGGTCAAGGCGGATTGGCCGTTACCGGTAAAGGAAGGAGATGCATTGGCATTGTTGCCAATGACTCTCAAAGAGCAGATTACTAGTCGCGATATCGCGGGCGAAAAGAACAAGCCGAAGCTTGGAAAGGCGGAGCAAGAACAGCTCGAAGAGATGGAGGCAATGATGTCTGAGCAGTATTCCTACGGTGGCGACTCAAATAGCGCTAACGGACCAATCATCACTTTTGTTGCAAAAATCCCCGAGGAATTGCAACAGAAAGCAACTGCCGCTGCCTTTAAGAAAGCAGTGAAGGAGATCGAGTCGACCAGCGGCGCCACGGGCATCAAGCTAGGCAAGCTCACCGGTGTGACTTCGGCGAGTGCAATTCAAGACCGGTCCGAGATGTACGCCGCTAGTCGTTACGGCGGAGCACCCAACGCTATTTCATCGAGCTTCCTGAAAGACGATTCCGTAAGCGTATCGGACACGAATGCCGACGAGCTTTCGTATGCGGTAACCGTCACGGTCTCTTACGATATCGAATAGTCATCTCTTCATGGGAATGAAACGTGGTTTCTAACTTCGATATCGGGGAATTGACGCTTTGGTGAGAACTTTCAGTGCACAAGATGCAGTTCAAAACGCACTCGGAATTATCTGGTTGGTTGTTTTGCTTCTAAACTGGCTTGGTTTGATTCCAGTTGCGAGTTGTGACGCCGATGAACGAGGCAATCGAGTAACCTCCGGTTTGGCCGCTCTCTACACCTTGGATGCGAGTCAGTCCGATATGAGTGCGATTCGCGATACATCCGGGCAAGTGGAACCGCTAGACATGCGGATTGACAAACCACAAGCCATCGTTTTTCGCCCTGGAAAACTGAATCTAGCCAGCCCCGTTACGATCGCATCCGACGGGCCAGCATCGCGATTGATTCTAACCTTGAAACAATCCCAGGCGCTGACGGTCGAGGCTTGGTTGACGCCGCAATCCGTCCAACAATCTGGCCCGGCTCGCATCGTTTCACTGTCTCTGGATACTTCACAGCGAAATTTCACGCTCGGTCAGGAGAAAGGCCGATTCGATTTTCGTTTGAGAACAACGGCTCGCGATAGTAACGGCATCCCGTCAACGTCCTTTCCGAAAGATGTCGTTGCGACGAAGCTGACGCATGTAACTTGCACTCGCAATCGTCAAGGTGTGATTCAACTGTTTATTGATGGCCAGTTGCTGGTCACATCACAGGTGGAAGGCACGTTCGATAATTGGAGCGAAGACTGTCGATTGGTGATCGGTAACGAAGTTACTGGAGATCGTCCATGGCAGGGTGAACTGTACCTAGTCGCCATTTATTCGCGAGCGCTCGAACCGTCGGAGGTGGCGCAAAACTATTCGGCCGGCGTGCCGAGACCAGTCGACTTTGCCGCGATGCTGCCACCGGCCAATCCCGACAAAGCCGATTTCGTTCAACACATCCAGCCCATCTTTCGAAAACACTGTTATGAGTGCCATTCAGCCGACAAAGAGGACGGTGGCCTGAACCTCGGAATACGTCGCCGTGCGATCGAGGGGGGCGATCATGGCTCCGTTTGGATCGAAGGAAACAGTGCTGAAAGCCGGCTAATTCACTTCGTCGCTGGTATTAACAAAGAAACGGTCATGCCGCCAGATAGCGAGGGATTGAGTCGCGACGAAATTGCACTTCTACGAGCTTGGATCGACCAGGGAGCGATGTGGCCAAATGGAATCGATATCCCAGATCCGCGTTTCGAACAAGCAAAGTCACATTTTGCATTCAAGCCACTTCGGTCCATTGCCGAGCCCAAGATCGTCAACGATCGATGGCCCAGAAACCCGATCGATCGCTTCATTCTTGCACGACTCGAATCGTCGGGAATTACGCCAGCCCCGCAAGCTGAAGCCATTCAACTGATTCGCCGGGTGACGCTGGATTTAGTCGGCTTGCCTCCATCGCCTACGGATGTCGCCGAGTTTTGCACAGCGACCGAAAAAGATACGGATCAAGCTTACGAGGCGTTAATCGATCGATTGCTAGGCTCATCACACTATGGGGAGCGTTGGGGGCGGCACTGGCTCGACGTTGCACGTTATGCCGACAGCGATGGCCAAGAGAGCGATCGCGATCGACCGAATGCATATCACTATCGCGACTTTGTCATTCAAGCATTTAACAATGACATGCCATATGATCAGTTTGTTCGCTGGCAATTGGCTGGTGACGAATACGAGCCGGAAAATCCAGAAGCCGTTGCAGCAGTTGGATTTATATCGGCCGGCCCATTTGCAGCGCTTCCCAATCGATTGATGGAAGATGAGCGATTGCGCCAGCGTTACAACGAATTGGATGACATCGTCTCGACGGTTGGAACGGGACTCTTGGGACTGACGTTAGGTTGTGTGCGTTGCCATGATCATAAGTACGATGCGATACCAGCCCGAGACTACTACAGCATGCTCAGCGCATTTCATGGTGGCGAACGCGGCGACGTTGAAGTCGGCCCGGGTAAGACCAAAGTTTTCACCTATCGAGATCTAACCCCCGAACCTGCCACGACTTGGCTGTTTCAACGTGGCAACTTCTACGATCGCGACCAACCTGTCTCGCTCAGTTTCATATCGATTATGACTGGAAAGCGATCCCCAGAGGAATATTGGGAGGCGGCTCGCCAAGAAAGCCCTTCCAAATCGAGCACCAAGCAGCGCCGAGCATTAGCGCAATGGATGACGGATACAGAACATGGAGCTGGCCCTTTGTTGGCTCGCGTCATCGTCAATCGAATATGGATGCATCACTTGGGTCAAGGTCTAGTACGCACGGCGGGCGACTTCGGTGTACGTGCCGATCCGCCGACGCATCCAGAACTGCTCGAATGGTTGACCCATGATTTCGTTGCCAACGGTTGGCAAATCAAGCGACTGCATCGATTGATACTGACCAGTTCAGTATGCCGCCAAAGCAGTTCAGCCCCGTTGCAAGCCTCAGACCCAGACAATCGATTGCTATGGAGAATGCCGATACAAAGGTTGGAAGGCGAAGTGCTGCGAGATGCCATGTTGTCAGCAAGTGGTACACTCAATTTGGCAGTGTTTGGACCTGCTATTCGGCCTCCAGTCGCTGCAGAAGCGATGCTCGCTCGCAACGTCCAAGACAAGTACCCCGAAAAAATTCCAGATGGCCCCGAACAACGTCGACGTTCAATCTATCTGTTTCACAAACGAGTCGTTCCGTATCCATTTTTACAGGCTTTCGACAAGCCCGATGCACAACAAAGCTGCTCGCGACGTGATCGCACTACGGTGACGCCCCAGGCATTGGCGCTGCTGAACGAACCGTTTGTTCGAACGCTATCCTGCGACTTTGCGGATAGATTGATTAAAACACAGCAAGACAATTCAAAAATCGTCGAGGCTGGTTATCAACTAGCATTGTCACGGCTACCAAACAATGACGAAAGGGATTGGGCGTTGAAGTTTATTCGTGAGCAAATCCAACAGAGGCAGGATCGCCAAACTGAATTGCCTGCTGAAAACGTTCGACTGCAAGCGACCGCAGATTTTTGTCAGGTGTTGTTTAGCTTGAATGAGTTTTCCTATGTTGATTGATCGTCGAAAACTGTTGCAACGCGCTGGGGCTGGCTTTGGCAGTCTAGCGTTACTGGATCTGTTGTCTCATTCTGGGCAATTGCGAGGAGAGGATATTAGCGGTGCGATGAACCCGCTAGCACCACGAGCATCGCATTTTCCAGCCAAGGCGAAATCGATCATCTGGCTGTTCATGGAGGGAGCTCCCAGCAGTGTTGATTTGTTTGACCCCAAGCCTGAACTAACTCGCCGTGACGGTCAGAAGATCGCGATTGACGTTTTTAACGGCAGCCCTGGTCCACTAATGAAATCGCCATTCAGTTTTAAACAATACGGAGAGTCGGGAGCATGGGTTTGCGATCGCTACCCTAACGTTGCCAAGCACGTTGATGATTTTGCGTTTGTAAAGTCTCTGCATAGCGACTCAAACGACCACGTTCCGGCACTGTATCAAATCAACACCGGCATTGCCCGACCAGGGTTTCCGGCTGCCGGAGCTTGGTTTACTTACGGTTTAGGTAGTGAGAATCAGAACCTGCCTGGATTTGTCGTCTTGGGCAACAATCAGGGTATAAAGGGGGGGCCACTCAACTGGCACTCAGGATTTCTTCCCGCAGCCCATCAGGGAACGTTATTTCGTTCGGAAGGAACCCCCATTCTCAATCTGACGCGTCCCGCGGAGGTGACTCGCGAGGACCAGCGACGACAGTTGGATCTTCTCGCACAATTAAACAACAAACATATCGAATCTCATCCGGGAGAAGCTGAATTGCTCGGTCGAATCCAATCCTTTGAACTTGCTTATCGGATGCAAAGCGAAGCGGCCAGTATGATCGATTTTGCAACCGAGAGCCAAGCTACGCGTGATATGTATGGCGTGGACCGAAACGAGACTCGTTCCTATGGTTCAAAGTGTTTGTTGGCCCGGCGGCTGATCGAAAGCGGAGTACGCTTCGTGCAAGTGTACAGTGACGGGGAGTGGGATGCGCATAGCAACTTAACGCAGAACCATACCAGTCATTGCTTAGCCACCGACGTACCGATTGCAGGACTGCTGACCGACTTGAAACAACGCGGATTGCTGGATTCCACTCTGGTGATTTGGGGCGGTGAGTTCGGTCGCATGCCAGTCTCGCAAGGCAAGGATGGGCGTGACCACAACCCACAGGGCTTTATAGCTTGGATGACCGGGGCAGGTATTAAAGGCGGAACTAGCTTCGGCGAAACCGATGAAATCGGATACAAAGCC
>JANMHA010000407.1:0-15222 GCA_031374925.1 Pirellula sp.
TTCAATCAACGCTTGTATACTGGAGGAATATTGGGTTGCCTCCGGCAATCGTCCCAAAATGCGAATGCTCAATTCGTTCGTCGATGAGTACGAGGCTACCTGGAGCATTGAGGGCGAAGAATTGTCTTTGAGCCGATTCAAAACAACGAGCGCCGAAAGAAAGGCATCAACCATGTCGATCGCGGACATCTTTCCAGATAAAAAACGGGTTAAAGCATCTTGGTTTACAGGGACAGTTCTAATGCTAAAGGGAAAAAACAGCACAGGTAGTTTTGGTTTTGTTTTTCCAGAGATACTCTGCTTCCTCGTCGAGAGAGGCAACGTTGTTCGGATAGAGAGCTATACGAACTTAAAGTTCGATACTCCTGGCAAGATTGGAGTTCAACTGCAAGTTTCAAAGGATCGGATTTATGTTAAGGCTCTCTCCCCTAATGGACCCGCAGCGTTGGGGAACGAGCTACAGGTTGGGGATGAAATCGTTTTTATTCGTTCCAAGGACTGGGGAGAAAAGTCGTTGCTCAATATTAGTGTTAGTGAAGCGTTCGGGTATTTAGAGGGTATGGATAAAACACACTTAACGCTTGGAATAAAACGAGGCAAGAGCCAAGAAATCACAGAAATTAATCTGGAGCGAAAATCGAATTTCTTGTCAATAAAAGAACAGAATTGAGCACAATCGGTCGCTGAATACGGACAGAGAGATGCACCGGTGGGTTCGAGCACACGGGGAGGCTCGAGCACACAGGGACACAGCCTAACTTGACACCCGCTGGCTTCTGGCGTTCCGGTATACTGTGGCCGTTGTTTCGATTCTTACGGAGGTGCCCTATGGCCCGAATCGCTCGCGTGGAAGTCTTTGCTCCTGATGAAATTGCTATTGTTCACGTCCTGAATCGGACGGTTCGGCGTTGCTTCTTGATGGGAAACGATCCGGTTACCGGAAAGAACTTCGACCATCGAAAAGCCTGGATGGAGACTGAATTACAATCCCTTGCAAAATCGATGGGGATAGATCTACTTTGCCATGCGATCCTCTCGAACCACTTCCATCTGGTACTGTGGTCCCGACCCGATGTCGTGGCTCTATGGGTTGACACCCAAGTGGCTCGCAGGTGGTCCGGACGAAAACAAGGAGCATTAACAAAATGCAAAGTTCAATCAAATTAACCGGCGCTGGCCGCAATCAGCAGCGCCATTCCATACCAAATCGAGATTCCCATTGCCGTGATTATCGCATTGGTCAAGCTCGGCTTGATAGGGTGAGCGGCGGCAAGAGCAGCAGCACATGTGATGTATGGAATGGTGAAAAACAAAAGTTCCGACCAGCTTTCATGGGCAATGAATCCAACCGGCGTCCCAAGAATCCAAAGCATTTCTTCTCTAGCTCCGAAAAGCAGTCCCGAGCTTACGAAGAGCAACGCTGGCAGTACAAGCAGACTTATCAAAACAGTTCCTCGCCACGGAAGCACATAGGTGTACAAGGCATGCGCAGCGACGCCCGAGGCGATCGCAAGCGTCCAAATTACCACAATCGCGAGCGGCTCACGTCGAAAGTCGGAGAGCAGGTAAAGCCAGAAGGCAAACACCGCAGTCAATGCGAACAAGCTCCGAAGGCTGATGGGACTGCCTTTGAGATTCCGCTTTTGGCTGCTTGCTGCTTCGTATTCGATGTTTTCAAGCATGGTCACATCTTATTGCTCGCGAGGCTGCCGGGCTGACTGAAACACGAACTCAACTAAAGAAAACCGCCGAATTTTTGTCCAACGTAACCAACTAACCACCGCATCCATTCCGTTTCAATGCAATTCTACGAGGGAAGTATTATGAAAATCGAAATATGGGCTCTTGATCGTGTCAATTCTTGTTCTCCCGATAGAGTCGGTTACCGATCTCGCAAGCCTTGGCTAGCACTTAACCCGTATCCAATCGCCGAAATCTCCGTTGTTGCCGCTGGGAAAACGGTGGCGACGACGCACGCAGTTGTGCCAGTGTCATGGGAAATAAGCTGCAATTTGTGCCACGCGCCCGCTAGCTGCCATAAGCAACGTCGGCCGGAATTCGACTTTGAAGAAGCAGGAAAACTATTCAAGGATTCGCGTGGGCATCACGGAGTACACTGCTCAGCCTGTCACGGCAGCCCGCATGCAATTGGGCCCGCCGTAACCGCGGTCGATAACTTGCAGGCCATCGAACACCAAGGCTTTCCAGGCACCATTTCTAAGTGCATTGTTTGTCATGCGACGACACCGAAAGAGCGATTTGAACACAAGTTAGATTAGTTTGGTTCTTACCGGCGGGTTGGATGCACATCAGGATTCCACGAGCGAAGACGGTTGACCCAACTGCTTCATATCCATCAACGCTCCCACAGATTCTGCGGATGAGGCGAAACTCATGGGGGACGCGGCCCAAATCCATCAGTTGCTATTGAACCTCACTCTCAATGCACTTGATGCCATGCCCGAAGGTGGAACTAATCCCGACAGTTGGTGGCGAAACTGTGTCGAGTTGATCGCCTTATGAAATGGACTCGAAAATTGTGGCGGACCGTGTAGCCGCTTCCGACTCTTCCAGGTGGGTAGAAATTTCTATGTGGTTCGTTCACTCGATGTGGAGTCAGTGCTATGAGGAAAAACAGTCGTTCGATGCGGTTGGAAAGCTTGGAGGGAAGGTCCCTTATGGCTGGGGATGTTTTCGCGACCGTCAAACTTGGGAGTCTCAAGATTGCAGGAGATAGTGGGGCAAATGAAATCGCCGTGGTTGATCTCGGGGGGGGCAAAGTTGAGATTACTGGTCAAAACGGGACCAAAGTAAACGGCGTAGCTAACGTCACACTCGAAGGTTTCGTCTCTAACATGACAGTCGACCTGAAGAGTGGAGATGATGTATTTTCGTGGCAAGGCATTGAGAGTCACGTTCCTTCGCGATTGAATATCGAAACCGGATCCGGCAATGATTCTGTCTTCGTCGACCAGCTTTTCGCCGGGATCGGAGAAATTGAAAGCGGTCCTGGGAATGATGTAGTTGAAGTCTTGAATGCGAAGGCAACTATCCTCGAAATCGAAACCGAGAATGGTGACGATATTGTTCGAATCGGAAACCCCACCGTTGTGTCAAACGTTTCTGTCTTGAAACTGAAGATAGAAACCGGCTCGGGAAACGACCAAGTGCAAGTTCAGAATTCGAACTTTAACGCAACGTCCCTTAAAATTGAATTGGGTAGCGGAGACGATAAAGCTGTCGTGTCCAAATTGAGCGGATCAGCGGCCCTCGGTGTCTCAGGCGGATTTGGGACAGATGCGGTTGCTGTTGAAGAGTCAACATTTCGGTCGATCGATATTGAACTCGGCGCTGGAGATGGCGATGACCTGAAAGTATCTGGTGTCAAATCGCTAAAGACCAAATTGAGCGGAGGGCTCGGGGTTGCAGATAAGCTAACGATCACAGGCTCGGAACTTGGAGTTCTCAAAACCTCCGGATTCGAAATCTGACAAATGGCGCCAGCTCATCGGCGAATCTCCGACTCGTCAGCGATCCGGTCAGCAAGATAGTCAACCATCCGTAGGTCCGCATCTCCGAGGCGGACATTTCCTGCCCCTTCGTCTCGGAGAGACGAAGCTACGTTAAACACATCGTGTCGCAGCGCATACCAGGGCCTCGCTCGTCCACAGGGATCACTTCTTCAGTGGCTTGTCGGGGGCTTTGTTTTCTCGGCGATAATCCCATGGAGCCATCGGCGACTCTTTCGCCCAAAGACCCTTCTTTGCCTCTTTGGCCTCGGTCTCGGCTTTGGCAAGTACTTCGTCTTGATTGTACTTCTTGAAATGCCAAGCCAACCCTAGTTTGATCATCTCCAGATTGATGTGCTTGTCGCCAACGTAAGCTTGAGCCAAGGGACGTTCGAAATTATCTCGGCTTTTCCAAGTCAGTCGTACCGACTTGTCCATGAGCAATTTGGACAGCCCCTCGGTCGACTCTTTACCAAACTCCTGCTTGAGTTCGGGAGCATCGATCCCTTCGAGTTGAACTTCAAATTCCACCGACTTGGAATCGGTAACGAGAATGGAGTCACCGTCGAGGATCCGGGTGACTTTGCCCTCTGCCGTTTCGTCGCCATGAGCAGCCGAGAAAGGAAGGAAAGCAACAACACAAAATGCGAATCGTGCAATAGTCATGATTGCCCCAAGTTTGTAACCGAGCGAGGCCCTCGCTCGATGGATTGTAGCCGAGCGAGGCCCACGCTCGATGGATTGTACGTTGGTACGGTACGAGCGAGAGCCTCGCTCATCCACACCTTGGCTTGTCCACACTTTGGTTAATAGTTTAGATCCGTTTAAACTACATCTGCCCATTGACGGTTCTTGGCGCTAGCCAAAACCGCATCGCACACCTTTTGAGTCTCTAGTGCATCGCGGAACGACGGATGAGCTTGTTCGCCCGTCTCAAGACTCTTTAGGAAATCGGCTACTTGGTGAATAAACGAGTGTTCGTATCCGATCTGCAAGCCGGGCACCCACCAATTCCCCATATAGGGCTGATTTCCATCGGAGACGTGAATACTTCTCCAACCTCGGACGATAGACTCGTCGGCGTGATCGAAATACTTTAGGCGGTGCAAATCATGCAGGTCCCAAGCGATACTCGCATGCTCGCCATTGATTTCAAGTGTGTACAGTGCTTTGTGCCCGCGAGCATACCTGGTCGATTCGAACAGCCCTAAGGATCCATTGCCGAAGTGGCAAAAGAACGAACAGGCGTCGTCGATGCCAACCGGCTGCTTGGTACCTGTCTCCGAGTGCATTCGCTCCTTCACAAATGTCTCCGTAACCGCCGAGACGTCTCGAATCGATCCGTTGAGCCAAAGAGCCGTATCGATACAGTGAGCAAGCAAGTCGCCGGTCACACCGCTACCTGCTGCCTCGACGTCCAATCGCCAAGTCCCCGCACCACCTTGAGGAACGTCCGCGTTGATGGTCCAGTCCTGTAGAAAATTCGCTCGATAGTGGAAGATCCGTCCGAGCTTGCCGGAGTCGATGATCTGTTTCGCAAGGGTTACGGCTGGTACCCGGCGGTAGTTGTACCAAACCATGTTGGCGACGCCAGCTTTTTCTACTGCGGCGCACATTTCTTCGCCTTCGGCGGCATTCATCGCCAACGGCTTCTCACACAATATCATTTTGCCGGCCTTGGCCGCTGCGATTGCAATATCTTTGTGGATGTTGTTCGGCGTGCAGATATCGACAGCGTCGATATCGTTTCGCTCGATCAACTTGCGCCAATCCGTCTCGATCGATTCGTAGCCCCAGTTGGCAGCAAACGATTTGGCTTTTTCCGCGTTGCGCGCGCACAAGGCCTTCATGACCGGCTTGGTTTCGCTAGGAAAAAAATGATTCGCTTGAGCATAAGCATTCGAGTGTGCTTTGCCCATGAATCCGTAACCAATCATGCCAATGCGTAGTTCTTTCATCTTATTCTTTTTGTATTGGTTTGAGGGAGAGTTTTAAGTCGTAGTGTAGAACTGCACTCCGTTTAGTGTAGAACTGCACTCCGTTTAGTTTTTTGATTGCACAACGGCACGGATAGACTGTGAATTTATTCGCAAGGTGCAAAGCTTTTCCGCGTTTTGCTCCGCAAAAGTGTGTTAACGAGGCGCACTTTCGCGGAGCGAAAGGCGACAATAATAAAATCACAACCTAGGAGTGCCGTTCTACACTTTTTGCTACCATCCGTGTTCATCTCGAACCCGAATCATCGTGTCTAGAATCGAGTTCCAAGTTGCAGGGGTCTCTAGCGTTGCATTTGGGAACATGCAACCATCCCAACAGATGTGCTTTATGCCCCGCGACTGAGCATCCTTGAGCCAATACCCTGCGCAACGCACGATATCAAGCTTCCCGTTTGGATCATCCGCTGGACAATGCTTGCCGGTCTTGTCGTGAGCACCCGCGCCGTGCACTTGTCCATCGTTTTGTGCAACGTGAAAATCGATCGTCCACGGCCTGAGTTTGTCGGTCATCTTTTCATAAGCGGTATAAAACTCGGCTTCCGTGTAACCTGGTTGGAGCAATGCATGCTCTGGCGCGTTGTAGCCCATCAAATACAAATACGTATGCGCAAGATCCGCCTGGAATCCGAGCACTTCAGGCATGCCAACACCTTCGAGTACATCCAGCATATCCTTCCAACTGTGCATACCGGCCCAGCAAATTTCGCCTTCCGCAGCGAGCCGCTGTCCATGATCCTTGGCGATCTTGGCTGCTTCTTTAAACGTATCGACAATCGATTGCGTGTTGGCTTTTTTGTCCTGCCGCCATTTCTCGATTCCGAACTCGGCGCTATCGATCCGAATTACGCCGTATTTGCGAATCCCGTGCTTGTCGAAAATGCCGGCGATACGACATGCCAAGCGTACCGCCGAAAGGAATTTTTCTTTTGCGGCCGCGTCTCCCATGGCGGAATCCCCCACGGTACCTGGCCAGACCGGGGCAACAAGCGATCCAACCGAAAAGGAATGGCTGGCGATCAAATCTGCGATTCGATTCAGTTCCGCATCGCTCGCGTTGGGATCGGTGTGCGGAAAAAAGAGAAAATAGTCGATGCCGTCGAATTTCTGGCCGTTGACGGACGCCGCTGCGGTCAATTCAAGCATATGTTCGAGGCTGATCGGCGGTTCTTGGTCAGGACCATCCCCCTTTCCAACCAGGCCGGGCCACATCGCATTGTGAATTTTTGGAGAGGACTTACTAGGCATACTAACTCCGGTGCAGTGTTTTGTTAAGGTTTGGTTGTCTTCGATTACTTACGACGGTGTCTTCCAAGCGCCATTGAGCGGCATATTGGCATGCGCATCCGGACCGAAGTACCGAAGACCGACCAACGGCTCACTGCCTGTGTTTTCTACTTCAACGCCACGCGATGCAGCATCATGACTAATGAACACCTCATCCTCGGTATTTTGACCGAATCGAATCATGGCTGGTGTTTGGAGTGCAAGTTTGCCGATGCGTCCCTTGCCCTGTACGGTAATCCAGCCACTCGCAGCATTATCCTTTAATAGGCAGCGAGCACCTGGCTCGATTGTCAATTCCTTAGCGCTAAAGAGTTGCTGATCATCGATCGTACCATACACAATCCATTTGTCGGTGTAGCCAACGCCGCTGGTTTGCTTGTCGGTAACCGGTTCAATGTAGTTGCTGTCTTTGAAATGCGTGTCGACGTTCTTGTCCCAGTCCAATTGACCAATAATAAAATCAAGATCCTGGTGTTTTTCTGGCGGCATGTCCTTGACCAACAATGACCAAGGAACGTACCGTCCCTCGACAATCGACTGGTACATCCCGAACACATCGCTACCCCATTGTGGCTCGTAGGTGCATAGAGAACCTGGTGCATGCAAAACACCCGGCGGAATCAACCAACCCGTCCCTCGTTTGAGACGGTATGCCCGGGATAAATCGAGGATGCCGTTGTCCCCCTTGTTCCAATTCTCCAAGCATCGGCGCAAATCTTGTTTGGTCGTTCCCGGTTCCAATCCCATAAACGTGTAAGAAAAATTGTTGTCGACGTTGTTGTATTGAGGTGGGAAATAGTAGCTTTCCGGCTTGCCTTCTTGCCCAACTAACTTGGCATCTTTTTGCGATTGATGCATGTGGTGTGGAATCGGGCCCATGTTGTCAAAAAACTTGGAGTACACAGGCCAACGCGAGTATTTTTTATAAATTGCGTCGCCGACCAATTTAGTGCCAAGTTCAGCTACTGCATCCTTGAGCAGGAATTTTTTGCCTTCGAACAAGCAGAAACTGAGCCCCTCATGCCATACGCGCCCTTCGTTGGCGGCCTGCGTTGTACTGGAAAACCAACGCTCATCGATTCCGCCTCGGTTCGCTCCGAACGCGTACAAGTCACCGGGGTACAATTTGATCCGGCGACCAGGATGCAAAAAGCTTCGGGGAACCCAAGCTGGCGTCAATCGCAGCAAACCATCGCCCGCATCAAGTGCTTGGCCCAAAATTTTCGACACATTGTCGGAGGCGACCAAACCATCATCCAAACCTGTTCCAGCCATTCAGCAACTCTTATTTCGATACTCAGAAAATTGATGTAGGTCGGATTCGTACAGTTTTGGGCTACGGCCACTCCGTGATCCGATACTTAACGCTCTGTTGTATTACGGGAAGGAGCGATTTTCAAGGTGCCATGGCAGCCCGAAGTGCTCGAAATGTCTCTAGAAACGGCAACGTAAACCCGATAGCATATCTTCGAGGTAGCGCATGTCGGAATATTCGAAAAAGTCATTCTTCCCCAGGACTCAAATTACCTGGACAAGTGCCGTATTGGCCTTAACCCTAATCCTGAATTCCCGCGACGTATCTGTCGCCCAGGAGATGGAACCACTGTCTCCCGAATACTACGTTGCCGCCGATTCATTCTGTAATCCCGTGGATTTACCCAGGATTCGAAGTTTGGGAAAGCTCGTTTCTATTGAAGGAAAAGCAGGTGATCCCGGTTCGCTTCGAGAATATCGCGAATCCCTCAACGGCGATTTGGATACCGGTGCCGAGCTAAAATTCGATCCTGAATCCAATTCCGATTTGAAACTGCCCAGATTATCGTATTTTTCCCAAGAGCCTTACCTAAACTACCGTTCTGATGAAGAATCGTTGAGCTACCTACCTGGAGGTGGAGATCAGTTTGGATGGTTGTCTTTTGAATCGACACCGTATTTGGGGCGCGGGTACAAATCGGGCTTTACCACGGCTTTCAACCTGCACCTATTGTCGGGACCCAACGTGGTTCCGCTGCCACCTCGATTGTACGATTTTTCGCTAGGATACCAGAAACGAGGCCGAATCAAAGACTTCATGAGCTACGACCTCGCAACAAGCATAGGGGTCTTCAGCGATTTTGAAGACAGTGCTCGTGACGGCGTTCGATTTCCAGGACATGCTGTTGGAATGCTCCATTTCAAGCCCGAATTAGATCTTGTTTTCGGAGTGGACTACCTCAGTCGTGACGACATCAAACTATTGCCTGTGGGTGGGATCTCATGGCGTCCCCAATCCATGCCCGACTTGCGTTTCGATCTTGTTTTCCCAAGACCTCGCATCGATTATTCCATCGATAACCGATCCAAGATTTACCTTGCTGGCCGACTTGGAGGTGGTACCTGGGACATCGAGTTTCCAAACAACGATAACGATGTGTTGACCTACCGCGAATTGCAATTTTTGCTGGGACTTGAGAAACGAAACTCCGAGGGCAATCTGACCTCGCTGGAATTCGGTTACGTCTTCGATCGTCGCATTGAATTTCGAACACTCGAGCAGACGTCAGAGTTTGACGACGCGCTGGTGATCCGGCTGGTAACGCGAAAATAAGTCATGGCCTACCAACGACGCAATTTGCGTGGTCCAACTACGTCCGAAAGATCGGATAAGTAACTAGCTAGAGAAGCGTCATTAAGGTTTCTTCCGGTCAGCACTTCTGGCGACTGTTGAACTGGCGGAACCTCAGGCACCAATTCGGAATCGGTTTCAACAAGCTGTCCCCCCTCGCCCTCACCTACAATTAATGGTCGATGAACCTCTAAGTTCTCTTCGTTTTGTAGGTTTAACTTGTTGATCAGGATCAAGATATCGATTGGAGAAATCTCGCCGTCACCATCCACGTCGAGATCTGGTAGAGAGTCTTCCCCTTCACCCGGTTTTTCGATCGGACCGACACCCCTGCTGTTAATGTAATTAATGAGCACCAGCGGATCAAGCGGCGTCAAAACACCATCTCCGTCTACATCGTACGGATTCACATCGTTGTGATAAGGTGTTGGATCTCTTTCGATATTCAATCTCAACTTTCCACTGACTCGACTGCCACTGCGAACTGAGGTAGCCGTAACTGTCAAATCGAAGAACCCAGGCTCAACGTAGCTAACGCTAATGCCATTCTTTAGTTTGATGGTACCTCGTACCACCTCAAACCGGCCGTCGTCCACACTAAACGTATAGACCTCGCCTAGATCTGGATCGAGAACAGTGACAGTGCCAACCTGCTTTCCTGGTTCATTTTCACGAAGGGTTGCAGAGCTAGTCAACGCGAGACCAATTGGTTCATCATCTTGGTCCGTTACGGAAACGGTTACGGCCGTCTCAATCTCGAATTGGCCCCTAACGTCTTGACCTATCAATCGCAAAGCAAACGATGGTTCCGTCTCGAAGTCCAACGTGCTTCCCTTCGAGATTCTTAGCATTCCGTTTGCAATTTCGAATCGACTATCGCTTATCAACCAAGAATACTGCTCGTTTGCATCCTGGTCGATTACAGTGATACGCCCAAGCTCCAAGTTGTCGGTCAATTCGGGTACCGAGATTCTGCTCGGCGATAAAATGCTGGTTGGAGCTTCGTTCACATCACGGACAGAAAGTGTGATCGATCGAGAAATAGAATCTTGGGGATTTAGTCGATCGATGGCAGTAAGAGCTAGAACAATGATCGGCTCCTCCTCGTAGTTGATCGATCCCTTGACGAGTCGCAGGATGCCGCCAACAACGCTAAACCTAACGTCATCGACTTGATACTGGTAGTCAGCCACCGTGTCCGGGTCTATCGCACTTAACGACAGCAACGCTTCCCCGAATTTTGGATTCTCAGGTACTGAATTGACGGAAAGTTCAATTCCCGAGGGTGAATCATTGATTGGGTTGATCACAATCGGCAACAATTGGGGAACAGACCAATCGCGCCCATCGTACGTTTGGATAGTGATCGCGTCTTGACCATTCGCATTGGCTAACGGCATGTAAACGCCAGTAGCATCCTGACTCAATTGGATTTTCCCGCTGGTTGGATTCGTGCGAACCAAATAAACCACCGAATCCCCATCCAAATCCGACGATTTATTCTGGATTCGACCAGAGTCTATGCTGAGCTGACCATCTTCATCGACATAAAGAGTCTCCAAACTCATTAGTTCCGGTCTGTGATTCAACCCGGAGGCCCTCACCCCAATCTGAATCTGGGTAATTCCGTTGCCAGTCACGGTCGCCATCGCGGCAGTGGCGGATGCTGTACTCTGCTGATACAGCATCCCGTTTTGATAGGCGACAAGCTGAGTCCCCATTGCATTTAGGTGAAGCGACGCGTTTGTTCCTGTAAGCGACCGTCCGTTTGCAAGTGGAATCGAAAAGGTCTTGCTCCAATCCGATGTGCTCCATCCCGTCAATTGCGAAGGATCGGACGCAGTTCCAGTCATCAGTAGATTTCGAATCGGATCGAATACAAATGGGCCTACGGCATCCTGAAGAACCGCTTTGGTGGGCAAACCGGATTCAGGGCTCAAAATCAAGAAGTCGTCTTGAGTTGAAACGGCGATATTTGCTCCATCGGCGGAGACATTCCAAGAAAGAACTTGCGAAGGAAACGATCGTTTCCCAACCAGTTGATTGATTCCGTCGCTGAACTGATAAAGTGACAGGCGATTCGACATTGCTCCATTCTCAAGCACCAAGAAACGATTTGGGCCAGCAGCGTTGACAATCGTATTCGGCGGAAGTCCCGATACTCCTATGTTCTTTAGCAGGAACTCATCAGTAGCATGCGCCGACTCGGTTAGCGAAATTTCCTTTAAGTTTCCACTGCCTAAAATCAACACCTTGTCGCCAACCGAAACAAGGTTCGTCGTTGCTGAAACATCCACATCGGTGGCTACCTTTGTACCCCGATCGGTTGATGTCACGCGCCAAAGTACTTGGGTTTGATCTGGGTTTCTCGAAAGGACATAGCCACTCGAGTCACTACCGTTCGACGACTGCTCCAAGACAGCGTCCATAACCGTAGATGTTCCGAAACTAATTGACTTGATCGTTTGCCCCGTCGAAATATTAACAAACGAAAGCGTGTTACCAGAAACACCCCAAGTCAACCCATTCGAATCAACACTGAGAACCTTCGTGATATTTTGCCCATCCGACCAAGTCCCTGGATTCGCGGGACTTGTTGGAAAGGTCTGAACGACCGATTTATTGGTGCCCAACAACCTAACCGCGTAGAGCCCGGGTTCGAGATTCGGGAAACTCGCGACTCCCCGGCTATCGCTGACCGCCCAAGGTTCCGAAGAAGTGAATTTACCGTCATTGTTCAAGTCAACATAAACAGCCCGGTCGGATAGTGCTCCATCTTTGGATGCATTGAATGAACGCGATCCATCCAAATCATCAAATACAAAGACATCGATTCCAGCGAGTAATCGTCTATCCTCTAAGATATCGAAACGAAGCTGTCGCGACCGACGAGATGACATGAACTTGTCAGAGGAGTTCTTGGGATTTGGACGAGTCATAAGTACAACTCAACTATCGTTTTCGGGACGACGTGGCGTTTTCGGGACGACGTGGAAAAGGAGCCCTTGGAAAGGAGTCCCTCCAAAGACCGTCGAAAACCAGCGAGTGTGTGTGTAATACCAATCTATCCATTTACGCGACGATCGTACACGATTTCCGCCGGAAATTAATAATATTATCTGCAGTTTTCGTGTCTGAGCGAGGCTCTCGCTCAGGTTTGGTTGGTAATTTACGAGCGAAGGGCCTCGCTCGTCTACGGATCGCTTATTTCGTTACCCCAAACTTGTATGTGGTCGTTTCTTCAAATCCCTGTCCCGGTTTTAGCAAGGTGGTCGGAAATGAAGCTTGGTTTGGGGTGTCGGGGAAATGCTGCGTTTCTAAACAAAAGGCTTCGTGCAGATTGAAACCTGCATTGTCCGCTGCTCCGCTTAGAAAGTTTCCAGAGTACAGTTGAATCCCAGGTTGGGTCGTCATGACTTCCATCGTTCGGCCACTTGCGGGGTCCACAACACTTGCGGCCAGCCGAAGCTTGCCAACGGAACCATCTATCACAAAACAATGATCATAACCATTGGTTTGTTTCAGCTCAGCAATTCGTTCCCCAATAGTTCGTTTGGACGTAAAGTCTAGGACGGTATTGGTTACGGAAGCCAACTGGCCGAGCGGTATCATGTTGTCGTCCACCGGCAAATACTTGCTGCAAGGTAGCGTCAACTCATGTTTGTAAACCGTTCCGCTGTTTGCGCCTGACAAGTTAAAATAGGCGTGATTCGTCAAATTCAGGTGGGTGGTTTTGTCGGTCGTAGCCGAAAAACGGATTGCCAGCTTATTGTCGTTGTCCCAAGAGTACTCGGCCACAACAGAAAGCTTGCCGGGGTATCCCTCTTGTCCATCTGGACTGACCAAGGAAAATCGCAATCCCACACTCGACTCCGACTTGAATTCAGCTGCTTTCCACATGAGCTTATCGAAGCCCACCGTGCCACCATGTAAATGGTTTGGTCCATTGTTAATAGCCAGTTTGTAAGTAGTGCCGTCAATGCTAAAGCTCCCCTTGGCGATTCGGTTGCAAAACCGTCCTACGGTCGAGCCAAAATAGGGGTGACGCTGTAGATACCCTTCCATCGATGAAAAACCAGCAGTCACATTGGTCTTTTTACCGTTTCGGTCCGGAACGTTGATGGAAACGACTATCGCACCATAGTCGATCATTTGGACTGTATTTCCACTTCTATTCGTAAGCGTATAGAGTGTAACGTTTTGGCCGTCCGTTGTTTTGCCGAATGGGGCTGATTCGATCTGCATTTTTGATTCGTTGGAGTAAGCGTTTTCGAAGGAAAACAAAAGTGATAGGAGGACCACACAACCTGTAGCACAAGCTTGTTTGGAATGGGATGGGTAGTTGCGTATGTTCTTCATTCGTTGCACCGCTTTTGGAAGGTCGGGAGAGAAACTTTTACCGATTGTATCTAAGTCGCTGAGCCCGCCAAAGCCCTGAGAAGTTAAAATGCTCTTTAGGCGGAGCACTCTGCTTTTGTAGCCGGGGGCTTTCCGTTATCCGGTCATCGGTGTCGCAAAACGACGCCGCCAGCTTGCACTTGCCACAAACTTGAGAGCTTTTTGAGATGAAAAACTTGCCAGATCACGATCCAGACCAATTCTCAAGGAGATCGCTTTTGGCATCCGCGGCTGTAACCACCGCCGTCCTAGCTACCAGCGTTAATAAAGCAAATGCATGCCAGACACCGCGAGATTCCGTTCCCGATGACTTCCGTGTCACGAAAAAACGCATTCGGCAATCAGTTATGGGATGGTGCTTCAATCCAATGCCGGTCCCGGAGTTGATCGACCACTGCGCCAAGCTTGGGATAGAAGCCATCGAAGGCATCGACTCCAAGTTTTATCCGTTGGCTCTGGAAAAGGGAATGAAAATTGCTTTGGCCGGGAGTCATGGATTCGCAAAAGGACCGACCGATACGGCAAACCACCCTGAGTGTGTCGCAAAACTTGTGAAAGGTATCGATGTCGCCGTCGCTTCTGGAGCGCCGAGTGTCATCACCTTTACAGGTATGCGCGTAGTCGACATGAATGACTCTACGGCCGAAGAAAACTGCCTCAGTTGCTGGAAGCAAGTGATCAACCATGCTGAGAAGCACAAGATTACCATCGTCTTGGAACATCTTAACTCGCGAGATAATTCCCATCCCATGAAGGGACACCCTGGCTATTTTGGTGATGATGTCGAGCGCTGTTTTGATCTGGTAAAGCGAATGGACTCCCCTTATTTCAAACTGCTCTTTGATATCTACCATGTGCAAATCATGAACGGCGATGTCATTCGCCGAATCCAAAAGTACCATTCACGGATCGGACACTATCACACGGCAGGCAATCCCGGCCGCGGTGAGTTGGATGACAATCAAGAGATCAACTATCCACCCATCCTTCGAACGATCCTGGAAACAGGCTACCAAGGCTTTGTAGCTCAAGAATTCATACCAACATGGTCGGATCCGGTACGCGCACTCCGACATGGCGCCTTTGTCATGGATGTGTAGCATGGACGTAAGTCACCCTCCCTCCTCCGGGAGGGTCGGCCAAAAGCCGGGGAGGGTGAACTGATTTACACAACTGCTTCTAGCACTTCACCCTCCCCTCGCTTCGCTCGACCCTCCCCGCAACGCTGTGAAGCATTTTCACCAGCAAATAGCTTAGGTTGAGTGGGAGCTTGCCTCCCCTCAACCATGTTTTGGCGTACTACGTAACAGCCCGCGAACCGCCGCACTCCGTTCGCGGCGCCGGCCCCCGCCGGCGGGGGGGGCGGCCCGGCGGTGGGGGGGGTGTTGTAGTGGGGAGACGAGTTGTTTGGCACAAACCGGGGCCGGGG
>JANMHA010000450.1:0-15831 GCA_031374925.1 Pirellula sp.
TGCAAGTTGGGTTTGGTTATTTTGGTTGAGCCACCGATCGATAGGTATTGTGCACCGGCAGCGGTTTTTGTCCCATCGATTTTGGTGATGCTATCTTTTGGAATGGTGCTCAGGTTGAAATTTCAACGTAAGTCACCCTCCCTCCGGCAACGCTGTGAAGCATTTTGACCAATTATTCGCTTAGGTTGAGCGGGAGCGAAGTGCGGTACTTTACGGTCTGAGCAGCACTTTTAGTACGCCAAAACGGCGTCCGTCGGAGGCAAGCTCCGATCGGACGAAAATGCTTCACAGCGTTGGGGAGTAGGGGTGTGACGGAGCGGGGAGAGTGTACCGAATTGTACAATCACTTCATCCACTTTACTCTCCCCTCGCTGGAGCCCCACAGCGGGATAGCGTTTAATCTTAATGACGTCTTATGGGGTGATGTAGAGTGGATTCGAAAGTATCCACAGCATCCGCTCATCGGCAATATCCAGCCAAGCTTCGACACGGTAGTTGCCTGCTTCCTTTACGCTAAAGCGAAGCGATCGCCCTGTCGATTCATCGACTACATTGCCGTTGTTCAACAATCGCCAGTGTACTGGAAGCGGAGCCTGAGCGTGCAGGACAAGATTTCGCGTGAATGCGAATTGGCTCCCCATTTAATGTCGTTGTTGCCCGTTTTTGGCTGCGAAATCGAATCCCGTTGCGTCGGCCAGCCAATCAAAAGCTACAAAAGCGCGCCCCGCTTCGAGCGATTCTTGTACTGCCTTTTGGTTCAACTCAGTGAGCAACAAATGTGTCCCCACGTGTCTCAAGCTGTTTTCGTAAGGATCGAACAGCAATCGAAAGAGCTCATCCCCCTCTTTCTTCCCCTCGCGTTTCACGATGCTGCTGGGAAGGGTGACTAGTGGCAACTCAACCAATACCTTTCCCAGTGGGTCTTCGACCCTGGCTTTGTCCCCGTCCATCCAACGTACGATCATTCCGACATTCTGGTGCGCATCGTTTGCCGATACTCCCGTATGCGGGGCAGTTTTGCAAAGTTCGTCCCACCGTTTCAAATAATCGCTCGGGTAGTCTTGAAGCGCGGAGTAGGACTCTTGAGGATATTTGCGAATCAATTCGGCGGCTTGGAGTATCCACAACGGACTGCGCATCGCTTCGATCATCTTCTTTTCATCTTTGAAGTCAGCATGGGTGTTGTAAATTTCCACGCCGGTTACACCTTGAATTCTCCAATCCATTCGCTCTTCAAGGTGAGAGACAAACATAAGTCCACCTCGGCTGCGAACTAAGTCATTGAACTCCTGAGGAGTACCAGTCTTCAAGCCGCTAAGACTCATCGTTGGAAACGCAAGGAAGCCTTGTGACTCCGCACCCGGAATGAGCAGGATGCCGTCCTGAACTCCCTGGTGCCCATCTTTGAAGAAGTCGTAATGATCGGCAGGGTGTTCGTTGAACATGAGCACACTTGTCCCAGTTGCCTTGGCCGCTGCGACGATTTCATCGATGGTTCCGCGGCTGTCGTGCGACCAATGCGAATGGACATGAAGATTCGCGCGATGCTCTTGATAAGGGCCTATTCGAGGAATTGGATTCCACTCGGATCGCAACGTTTCCACAGCACGATGCACGGCTTCAAGCTTCTTCAGTTGCAGTTTGTCGAACGCGTCGGAACAAGCATCCTCAGCAAAACAAAGCGTCGTCAAGATCGCCAAAACGACAAGGAACCAAGTTGAGTTTCGCATGTGGGTATGTCCGGCAACCGCATGGGAACGCGTTGCAACTAATGGATAGGTGATAGGACAACAGGATAGACATTCTGCGGTTCCAATTTAAATTGTACCACTCAGGTCTTGCCAGGTCTTCTGTCCAACAGCCAATGCCCCCGAGATTATTCGGGGGATACCAACCATAACTCTAGAACAGAAGGTCAGCACCCTCAGCTTAAATCTGACTAATCTCTTGAAAACTCTTTTTGAGAGACGAATAGAGTCGTTGGTAAACCGGGAACGCGGTATCGTACTTCTTTTGCGCTGACTTCTGTGGCGCAATCTTTTCAACCACTTTTATGGTCGCGTTGCACGCTTCCTCGATATTCTTGAAGGCCCCATCACCGACGGCAGCCAACAGCGCTACTCCAAATGCCGGTCCTTGCTCTGCGTTGATAGTGCATGCCTTTTGGCCGAACGTGTCAGCCAAAATCTGCTTCCAAAGCGGGCTCTTGGCGCCACCGCCACTTACGCGAATCTCTTTTACTGGGACTTGTAGTTCATGCAAAATGTGTAGGCTTTCTCGCAGTGAGAAGCCGACTCCTTCCATCACCGCTCTTGCCATATGACCTCGTGTATGTTTGTTCGTCAAACCGATAAAGCATCCTCTAGCATTCGAATCTGCATGCGGTGTGCGTTCGCCAGCAAGATAGGGCAAAAAGAACAATCCGTCGCTGCCCGCGGATACGGTGGCAGCCTCTTCGTTGATCGTCTTGTAGGGATCACTCCCTTTCTTTTTTGCAAGCTCAGGGCAAAGCTGGCTTACAAACCACTGCAATGAGCCTGCGGCGGATAACGTAACCCCCATCATATGCCATTTTCCATTCACGGCGTGGCAAAAGGTATGCAAGCGACCTTGGGCATCGTATTGAGGCTCATCGCTATGGCAAAACATCACTCCGGAAGTTCCCAACGAGGCCGTAAGAATTCCTTGTTTGACGATTCCATTTCCCACGGCTCCTGCAGCACAATCTCCTGCGCCACCGACCACTTTGCATTCCGGCGACAGACCAAGTTCCGCGGCGACATCTGGCAACAGAGTGCCGGTCACTTGTTCGGATTCAAATACGGGTGCGAGGATAGACGGGTCGATATCCAGTTTGCCAAGCAGCTCTTTCGACCAAGTACGATTCTTGACGTCCAACAAAAGCATGCCGCTCGCGTCGCTCGCATCGGTTGCAAAAACGCCTGTCAAGCGTCGGCGAACATCATCTTTTGGCAAAAGGAGATGTGAGAGCGCATCGTAATTTTTTGGCTCCCGATTTCTCAACCAAAGTAGCTTGGGTGCCGTAAAGCCTGTTAAAGCCGGATTGGCAACCATTTGGATTAGCGCCTCGCGACCGCCGGCTTTGGTTGTAATTTCTTCGCATTCCGCCGCCGTGCGTTGGTCGTTCCAAAGCAATGCGGGCCGAATCACGTTCCCTTTTTTGTTAAGAAAAACGGACCCATGCATTTGACCAGACAGGCCGATCGCCTTGATGTCCGACTTCTTGGCCTTGCTGGCTTTCACGACTCCCTTGATCGTTTTCTTCACCGCTTGCCACCAGTCTTCTGGGTCCTGCTGCGTCCAAAGCGGCTTGGGCATGTGGATTGGATATTCGGCGGTGGATTCGGCCAAGATAGTTCCATACTCGTCCATAATCAGGCTCTTGGTGCCAGAGGTGCCGATGTCAACGCCAATATAAAGTGCCATGAAGTCGCCTTAGGAGGATATTGAATTGAAAAAGCGAAAGGGTGTGCTGAAAATAGAGAATGTCCAATTTGTTCCATTGGATACTATACTGTTGCAACTCCAAGTACAAAATCGCCCATCAAAAAGCACTCTGTCGATACCAGGAAGATTCATGTGGAAGCTAGAGTTTTTGCTCCTCTTTTTGGGTTTGGTCCATTTGTCCGGATGTGGCTCAGCCTCGAAAACTCCGGAACCAACTTCCGAGCGTTCTGCCGCATCGCGGCCGGCTTTGAAGATTTGGATTGTGGATGCTCCTGAACTGGAGAGGGAGATTTCGCTTCGTTGGCAAGCCGCTTCGGACCAGTCCTTAAAAATCGAAAACTTTTCTAGCGAGGAGGTTGCGTCCCAGGAACGGTTTATCGCAGATGTAGTAATTTACCCTGGGATATTGCTGGGTGACTTGGTTCAAAAGGATGTTATTAGCCGATTGCCGACTTCAGCCATTGCGAAACGCGAATCGGACGGCTCCGAACCTGTCGGGTACGATTCACGTTCTCAATCCTGGCCAAACCGTTGGCGAAACATTGCGTCGTTCGGTGGGCATCTCTATGCCATACCGTTGGGATCAGCCAACTTAGGCTTAGGACTCTCAGGCTTGGACCCCGGCCCATTGAATGAATTGGACAAGTTATTGGGCAACCGAGATCTAAATATCCAATCGTGGGATCAATGGACGCTTTTCCTAACGGAGGCTGAAGCGGTGCTAGCGGCCAGCGAAGCCTCGCGGAAAGAGAAACTTGAAAACTGCCTTTCAAAAATCAGCCCTGAAGAAAAAAATTGGCTCGTCGATCGATTTCTGTTCATCGCATCGACCACGAACGCTCGAAGTCGAGGGCTATTCGATCTTGTGAAGATGGAATCGCGATTGAATCAACCTGATTTTAGCCATAGCGCGAAGATCTTGTCCCGATTAGCGAGATTGTTTCCGGATACGATTGCTGTCGATCCAGCGAAAGCTTGGGATTTGGCAGTTTCGAAGACTGAGGGTGCTGCCTCCTTCGCCCTAGGCTGGCCAAACCCTATTTTAGGATCGGCTTCCGAATCGGGAGGCAAAGTAACGGTCGCACCGTTGACTTGGAATCCAGGCCGCGGGCTAATCGCGTCGATTGGAAAAAAAACACGACAAACGGCGGTTTCATGCCAGTTCCTAGTGTGGTTGGCTGAACCGGACCAACGCGAGGCCTTTCGAGCGGTTTGCCCAAGAGTTGAGCTAACCGTTGAACAAAACGATAGAAACAGTGTCCGAGACGATTACCGGGCTTTTCAAGCCATAAATAGCCGTGAGACAAGGGTAGAACCGATGGAGCTCTCTTTACGGACGGCCAATGCCAATCAATATAGATCCATCCTGGCGGACTGTTTGGTTTCAGCGATCCGCGAACCCGATCAAATCGATGCAATCCTTGCTGCTTGTTCGACAAAATGGGACCAATTAACGGCCAAACTCGGAGTCGATTCTCAACGGATTTCTGAGGAGCAATCACTCGGATTTCGCAAGTAACTAATCGCTATTTCAACCTACCAGCAGAAAACAACTCCAGTGGCGGCACTCAGGCAAATCATTTTGAATACCGAGAGCAAACGCGCGTTCTCTGGCCACCACCCGTGGATCCTATTCAATTCCATCATCGAGCCCGCGTCGACTCCCCAGGTTGGCGAACAAGTCGATCTCGTCAATTCAGAGAACAAATGGGTTGGGCGCGGACTCTATAATCCGAACAGCCGCATTCGCGTTCGATTGTATACATGGGATCCCAACGAAGACATCACGAAAGAGTTGATTTCCAATCGTTTGGATCGTGCTATTCAGCTTCGAACAAGGTTGGCCAGCGGTTCGCACCAACAAGCACTTCGCATCGTCTTTAGCGAGGCGGATCAATTGAGCGGATTGGTGGTCGACAAATACGCGGAACACCTGGTAATCCAATTGACGGCTGCGGCCTTGTATCCATTTCTTGATACGATCGTCGATCGCCTGTTTCATCATTATCGTCCCTTGAGTATTTCGTTGCAGGTAGACGAACGAACGGGCAAGAGTGAGGGCATGAACACCGAGCAACGATTCTTGGTTGGGAGCGCACCGTTGGAGCCGGTCACGATCGAAGAAAATGGCCTTCTTTGGAATGTCGATATAGTTGGTGGCCAAAAAACGGGCTACTACTTGGATCAACGGGAAAACCGTTTGGCTGCAGCTAGATGGACACAACCCAACGCTAGGGTGCTCGACATTTGCTGTTATGTGGGCGGCTTCGCATTGACGATTGCTAAGCATTGTACGACAGAAGAAATCATCGCAGTGGACAGCAGTGACAAAGCGCTTCAAAGCGCTCGTCAACATGCGACGCTCAACCAACTCGAAGATCGCATCACCTGGGAGCAAGCGGATTTTTTTGATGCGTTGTCGAGCAAACTGGATGCTGGCGAGAAGTTTGACACAATTGTCCTCGACCCGCCACGTTTAGCTGGTTCGAGGGAGCATTTGCAGCGTGCACTGAGTGCCTATCATCGACTCAATTTCTTGGCGGTGCGAATGCTAAATCCCGGAGGGACTTTGGTAACATGCAGCTGTTCGGGACGTGTGTCACGACACGACTTCAGGGATATGCTGCGAGGGGTTGGAACGAGAACCAAACGCGAGATTCAAGTGCTCGAAGAACGCGGCGCGGCCCCTGATCATCCAAGCTGCATGAGCTGTCCCGAAACCGACTACCTGAAATGCATCGTTGCCCGCATCCTGTAACGTCCAAACGTTCATAACCTCGATACTGCGAAAATACTACCCGATGCACTCGTTAGTAACCATTGAAGAGTTCGACAAGTCGCACGTTGCACAAGTCGCTGTACTCTCGCTTGAGCAAGCCGGTATCCAGTGTTTTCTTCAGAACGAAACCATCGTTGCGATGGATTGGTTCATGGCCAACGCCGTGGGTGGGATCAAGTTGCAAGTTGCTGCGCAGGATGCCGACCGAGCGCAGAGTATTCTGGCGGAGATTCGGGATCATAAATTCGAACGCGAAGAATCGCTAAAGGACACTTGGGTGACGTTTCGGTGCAGTCATTGCAAAAAGCCGATTTCGTTCTCGGGCTTGAGTTTAGGACGAGTGGAATCATGCCCAAGATGCGGGAGTTACGTGGATGTACCAGTACAATCGGACCCATCGCTTGGCGATGAACTTGTCCAGAACACGACAGCCCTGTTCAAGTTAGACTCGAATCCTTATGGCAACAGCTTTTTGACCAGTAGGCTTTCTATCCTTCGGGACATCTCGTTCATCCTTGGTATTCTCGTGTGTGTTTTTTTGGCGGTGGCATCTTTTCTAGGTTGGTTGTAGAACTCCAATGAATAAACCGTCTATTTTCACAGATTGTCGTGTTGTATGCGAGGAGGACCTGGATGAGTTGAATCACGTCAACAATCTGCAATATCTCCGTTGGACACTTAAAGCCGCCAGTGAGCACTCCAAGCACGTTGGCTGGTCAGCCGAACGATATCGCGCATCGGGAACTGGCTGGCTAGTACGATCTCATAAGATCACGTACAAGATTCCAGCACAACTAGGGGATGAAGTTGTGATTCGAACTTGGATCGAAGAATTGGATCGGGTGTCTTCGCTCCGAAAATACGAAATCGCCAGAAAATCAGATGATCGCATCTACGCTTTTGCTGAAACAAGATGGGTCTTTGTAGACTTGACGACGCTAAGATTGATGGCAATTCCAGACGACGTGCGAATATCGTTTCATCCCGAGCCATAGGCGACGACTGCACGCGCCGGAGTCGATGGGCGGCGTGCCACATGGTTGTGGCTCCTTGCGAATAAACGCACTTTCGCGGATCGGCTGTGAATTTATTCGCAAGCTGCAGAACTTTGTCGCCTTTTGCTCCGCAAAAGTGTGTTAACGAGGCGCACTTTCGCGGAGCGAAAGGCGACAATAATAAATTCACAGCCTAGGAGCGAAAGGCGACAATCCTACGCCCCGATGGAAGTTCCGTCACAAATATGTGGGTAGTGTTCTTGAGACGCCGACGGCAAGGACATGTGGAAATTGCCTTGATTGTAAGCGACGGCCAGCGCCCGCGGCACCAATGCCTCTGCCAAGATCAATTCGGCGCGTCGTTCGGTGATGCGGGCTGTCATTTCTTGTTCGAAGGCCATGGCCATCGCCAATCGAGACTCAGCTTCAGCCGTCGCGGTTTTCATGTCCGCTTCCGCTTGAGCGATCATCAAAATGGCGCCGATGTTGGTACCTACACTAACGTTTACGATGTCGATTGAGACGATAGCAAACGAAGTGTTTGCGTCGAGCCCTCGATCTAGTACTTTCTTTGAAATGATACTTGGAGTTTCCAGCACGAGCTTGAAAGATTCTGTAGAACCAATGGCGCTGATGATTCCTTGCCCAACACGCGCGATAATGGTTTTTTCGGTAGCTCCGCCAATCAACTGATCGAGGTTGGTACGAACGGTTACCCAAGCTCGCACGAAGAGTTCGATGCCATCCTTGGAAACACCGCTGATGCTGGCTTGCCCCGATTCCGTTAAGTCTGGGCAGTGAATGACTTTTGGCAAAACCGTAGTCCGAACCGAATCGATCAAATCGCGGCCAGCCAAATCAATGGACATCGCTCGATCAAAACTCAATGGAAGATCCGCATATTTTGCAGCGATCGTAGCCAAGACTACGTTGAGGACATCGCCCCCTGCTAACGCATGAGCTTCCAAACGGGCATTGCTCATACCCGACTGCCGGTCAATATCGAGTCCGGACTGTTTGCCCATGATCTTGGCCGTCACGATGGTACGCGGGTTCACGCCACGCAGGGACATACCGATCAAATCCCGCATGCTCACTTCGGCACCGCACGAATAGGCCTCTATCCAGAGCCGTCCATAAATGCTTAAAACAACCAGGATGACGATCGCGAATGCAATCGATGCTAAAACGACACCAATAATCAATAGCCATCCCATATCAAGTATCTCGATTTTCAGGTCTCAGTGACCCAGCATTTGGTTTGTATCTCAGTGGATGTTTCTGTTACGAGCGACGCAAGAATCGTTGCCGATGGACAACCAGCGTAAA
This sequence comes from Pirellula sp., assembly GCA_031374925.1. GTDB lineage: Bacteria > Planctomycetota > Planctomycetia > Pirellulales > Pirellulaceae > JBKCUI01. Next base: position 8,572 of record JANMHA010000450.1, read on the forward strand.
CAACTTCAGGATGCTCGTCGTTGACGGCGATATCGATACGCGCACTGAACTCGCAAAGCCCTGAAGCCTCGGTCGCAAGTTTCACTAGGTCGAGCACGATTTGCCTAGACTGATAGCTATTCGCTTGTCCGGAGACGCGAATTTGACCTTCTACATGCCTTACCGATAATCCGCGAATGCGATTGCTGGCTGTTCGGTGGATCGCTTCTTCCATGGCTTGATCCAGAATACTGTTGCGTTCACTCTCGCTGGGATGGGTCAAGAATTCCTTGTATCGTGATAATTGCAGCGCGTTGGATGACTTCAGCAATTCAGCCAGCATCGCATTTTCCGCCGAGGAATAACCGACCGGTTCGAAAGTCATTCGCCACACCTCTCGTTCATGAGAAACCAAGAATCGAGGCGTTATTCCATCCCAATCCAAAGCCCATTGCTCGGCTTGGCCCCGATCAACAAAACCTGTGCGAAAGTACAAGAATCCATATTTCAATGAATTTCGATCGCACTAGGAACCGGCCAAAAGAAGACGGCGACAAGCATGTCTGGTCTTTCCGGTACTTCGAGGATATCAGATCAACAGGTCTCAACAAGCTTAGAAAGGAAGAATGTCGGACTAACTTGATGCGAATTGGCCCAAAGGGCTACGCTGCTAAGCGCTTGGAATGCGTAAATCTAACGATTAGTTCGCCAAAACGGCGTCCGTCGGAGACAAGCTCCGATCGGATGGAAATCCTTCACAGCGTAGCCCAACGGGGAACGCAATGCAGTTTTGTCAAAGAATATCCTCATTTATCACATTTGTAACCCGTCGATGCGACCAGCCCCTTGGAATGACATCGCTGACTCGGATTTTCTTGATAGAATTTCCACCGTAGCGGCACATATCCACGCATTACCGCAGGATTCATCAAGGTGATTTTTCCATGTTCGACCGAATAGAACGAACAACGCGACAAGGTTTTTTCTCACGTCTAGCACAGTCCTTTATGGGAGTCTTGATCGGATTCCTTTTGATTCCTATTTCCATATTTTTGATAAGCTGGAACGAGTATCGGACCATCCATCGGACACAAGGCCTGATACAAGCAGAAAAAGTCGTTGCCGAAATAACAAGCCCATTCGAAGTTGACCCGCAGTTAGACAAACGGCTCGTTCATGTTAGCGGCATGGCGACCACGGAAGAGATGCTCACGGATGGCGTTTTCGATATCGGCCGCAAAGTCTTGCGGTTGGAGCGACAAGTCGAAATGTATCAGTGGACGGAACACAAAGAGAGCAAGTCACGCGACAAGCTCGGTGGCGGACGTGAGACAATCACCACTTACGAATATCAACGCCAATGGCATAGCGATCGAGTGAACAGCGAGTCTTTCGAACAGCCCAGCGGGCATACGAATCCCCAACCTCACTATCCGTCAACATCCCTGGTATCCGAGCAGGCGACTTTGGGCACGTTTCATATGCGACCATCTTTGGTCCGCAAGCTCAACTCATGGCGGGATATTGCATTGGATGAATCGATTGTTCTTGGCAAACTTGCTCCCACTGACAGAACGCATTTCAAAACGGAAGGCAGTATTCTGTACTTCAGTCCCGATACACCGGTGATTACAGAGCCCAAGGTCGGCGATTTGAGAATACGATTTCGAATGGTAGAACCCACGACGGTCAGTTTGCTTTCGCAGCAGATGGGCAACGAATTTGAGCCTTATAAGACCAGCAATGGGGAGACAATCGAGAGTATCGTGTCCGGCGAAAAATCCGCTACCGACATGTTTGCTTTGTTGCGATTTGAGAATGCGACCTTAGCAATTATTTTGCGACTCGTGGGATGGCTGCTTGCGTGCGTAGGTTTTTCCTTGATGGCTGGTCCACTAAAAGCCCTATCGAATTTCGTTCCATTGCTTGGAAAAATGGTTGGTGTAGCCACGATGTTGATTGGTTTTATTCTAGGCAGCACCGTTGCGCTAATTACGATTAGCATTGCGTGGATGGCGGTCAGACCCGTGTTTAGTCTCTCGCTGTTGGCAATAGCTGCGGTGGGTATTTACTTCTTAATGCGACGCAAAAAAGGAGCAGAACCGCCCATGGCGGTTGTGGTCACGTAGGTCAGTCGCTCCGTCGACTGACGTACTCGACCGTAACGCCGTCCGCGGTGCAAAAGCCGTCAGTACTCACACCTTTGCGATGGTTCTCGTCTTAAGGCAGTTTAATTGCGAATAGGCGAGTCCTACGACGTATCGTGGCCATGACAATAAATTGGTTGTCTCGATCATCGTAAACAAGTGGAACTGGATACGCTCCAATCTTCTTGTTGAAAATCTCTTGAAGGTCGGAGGTGCGCCAAATCCGGACATGACCATCTTGGTCGGAAGCACCGATATACTCACCCTTCCTTGTGAGTGCGTATTCATGGTAACCTGGATTTTCGATTAGTTTATGAGTGACGTCGTTGTTATCTTTGTAGAACAGTCCAGCCGGTGGCACTCCACCTTTTCGTGCACCAACATCCCACAACCGGTTCTTGCTTTCTGGAATAAAGTCCTTTTCGATAAACTCTGTGTGCTTGGACCCGTCGCGACCGTAGACAAAAGAATCTGGTCCTTTGCCTGTGGTCGATATCCAAATGAATTCTCCCGTTCGGTTGAAACAAATTTCCCCGAACTTTCCCCTTCCGTCTTCAATAAAAGACTCGTACATCGTCTTGTGCATTTTGGCGTCAATGATAAACAATTTAGCCTTACGGAAGTTTGGAGGGTACGTCGTGGCCACAAGGATCTCTCCATCGGGCGATATCTCCACGTTGTCCCATATCCCGTCTGGAGACGAGTAAGTATGAAGCAAATTCTTTTGGTCTACATTCCATTGCTCCAATTCCGTGTTTGATCGGGTGACGAAAAATTCCCTAGACTTAGCAGAGAAGGAAATGCTCTGTGTATAGTCAGCCTTTAAATCAAGTATTTTTTTCTCTTTGATTTCAGTTTGGACCTGACTTAAAACTTTTCCTGAGTATGCACAGGTGAGCAACAAACAAATTCCAAGCGAGAACCAGTCTTTCGAAAACAAGTACGGCATATTCCAAATCTCCTAACTGGTACCAAAGATACCAGAACCTAAATCTCAGCAAGCTCTCAAAACAATCTCCATCGCACGCATAGCCCAGCTTCAGTTCACTACCCCAACTCCTTGCAAAGCACCTCGATCAATTCATTGGAAAAGACTTGGCCTCGACTCAAGAAATCGCTATCCGACATCAGACTTTCCATCAACTGACGGCGGCTGGCTTGTCCTGTCTCGTCGCGTCCGATGGAGTACGAAACCGCATCGGAAGCGCTGTCGATTTGCTTATCCAGCGCGGTGCCAAGCGTCGTCTTGTTTTGGATGCCATCGATCATGGCCATCAACACGGCCGAATACACCAAATACGGATTGCATGCGGCGGGGGCGCCCCGAAACTCAATGGCTCGATCCCTAGGATTATTGGAGGCGATAATCACTCGACAAAGCGATTCGGCTGTATCGGAGGAACACAATTTCAACCACGGCACTCCGTCGCTTGAGTCCGCATTGGCGATAGCAATCGCCGTGATCGCGTCCGCGTGCCTGAGAATGCCACCGATCGCATGCAAGCCGGTCTCGCTTAGTCCACGATACCCAGATCCAACAAACAGCGATTCACCCTGGCGTGTAATCGACCATTGACTTGGCAACCATAGATTGGCGGTACTAACCCTATCCCCATTTTTCCAAGCGTTTTGTCCAACCAAATAACGGAGCATTAGCATGTCATCGCAACACTCCACTAGACTCGACTGTTTCAATATCATTTCCGAGCTTGAACTCATTCCGCTGAAGTGCCGTTCGATGTGCAGCCCCGCCTCCGAAGCAATTTCTGCGACCAGGCATCGCGTATTGAAATCGCGATCTACTGGCCCGCAAGCGAGCAGCGTGTTTTCACAGGGCTGAAGCTCCTGATCCTGTTGACCGGTCCGGTCGATTCGAAACTGACAGCTCGCTCGTACAGCCAGTCCATCGCCTATCGTGGACGCCTCGAGGTATCGCATGGCTTGTACAGCTACGGAGCGAGAATCGAGCGGACTTTCCTCTCTCATCACGGCGTCTTGAACACTAGCCAGCAAGACCAAAGTAGGTTGGTGCGCAAACGGGTCCAAGTAGTTTGCGAACCCCTGCGGAACCAAGATGGCATAGGTTGGAGATTGGTTTGCGGACGGTTCCAAAACTATGTCGTGTCCAAAACCTTCGTCAAACGAAGCTTCCGTAAGGGCTGAAACGGGAAACGTAATGCGCCTCCAAGAACCAGGAACATCCGCAAAACGCAAGTCAAAGGCTTTGATCCCTTTTTCTCGACAGTAAGCCAACACAGCCTTTGGTTTCACCTGTCTTTACCCCATTGCATGGAATTCTTGTCTCGTTTTCATCTTTTGGTTGCCGCTACTTTACAGCTTCGATGAAGATATCGTCGAAGCGAGCCGACCCCACTGCACCAAATAAACCAATGGAAACGATAACCTCGCGGGTTGCAGGTGGAACGGTAAAGATCTTGTCCTCTTTCTTCCATTTGTGAGTCCCCTTAAAACCCCCTATGTAATTGTAGCCGATCCGATTTCTATTCGAGTCAAAGTACTGAATCGCAATAGAAGGCGAGCTCTCTGGACTCTTTCCAATCTTGACGTTCTCCGTCGAAATCCATCCTCCAAGCTTAATCTTCTTTACGATGGAACCATCTATTGCCAGTCCTTGTAGGAGCATGCTCGGTGACTTGGGGTCGTTGCTCTTAAATTCGACTGCGTTTTGCCCATCGGGCGCATCGGAATCCTGGACAACGATACACCCAAATTGATAGTACCATCCCGGTACACGCGAGTTGTTGATCAACGCTTGTTCAAAACTTCCATTGGCCAACTTCGGATGCTTAGGATCTGGAGTTATCTTTCTGGCGTCCTCCGCAGCTCCCGTCATTGGAACAAACAGCGTTGGTTGCAAGGCTTCTCGCTCGAGTTTTCCGTCCACTTTGCGCATCAGGAACAGCATCTGCTGGTACCGCTCTCCGACTGGAACGATCATCAATCCCCCTTCGACAAGCTGCTCCACAAGCGGCTCGGGAACTTTTTCAGGCGAGCAAGTCACGATGATTTTGTCGAAGGGGGCATGCTCTTTCCAGCCTTTGAACCCGTCCCCTATCAAGCAATGAACATTGGTGTAGTTCATGTCCGCCAAGAACTGTTTCGTACGTTGCCCCAACTCCTCCACGATCTCAATCGTGTAGACATCTTTGACCAAAGGACTCAGTATGGCAGCTTGATAACCGCTTCCAGTACCGATTTCGAGAACTTTGTCGGTGGGCTTGGGATCCAGCGATTGCGTCATCAACGAGACGATAAAGGGACTGCTGATCGTTTGCGATTCGCCGATCGGGATCGCAATGTCTTGATACGCTTCATGCACGTGATTCTTTGGGACAAACTCGTGCCGCGGCGTTGAACCGACCGATTTCAAAACGCGTGGGTCTCTGATTCCGTTGGGAATCAGCACATTCTTGATCAATTGCTCTCTAAGGATTTCGAAACTCTCCTGTTTGTTCGATTGCTGGGACTCAGCTCGAGAAGCTCCCAGTGAGATCCAAAGCGAAATCAAGCAAATGGTCCAAAAGAATGGCAAACGGAGCATAGCATCACCCCAAGTAGACTGGCACGCATCGCCGATGGCGACTGCCATCAGCTAGGAATACCAAAAAATCGATCCAACATACTGCGCTGACAATGCTTAAGCTTACACACTGAGCGAGTTTTGTGTTAATCCATGCTAACGCGTTCGACGTAAGTACCATTGCGCGTATCGATTTTGATGACGTTTCCTTCTTTGATGAATCCAGGTACGTTGAACTCAGCCCCCGTCTCCACTTTGGCTGGCTTCGTTACGTTGGTAGCCGTGTCACCCTTGGTTCCTGGATCCGTTTCGACTACCTTGAGCGTGACGTGCGAAGGGGGGGAAATAGTGATCGGATTGCCATTGAACAAAACCATGTCCACAGGCATGTTTTCCTTGAGGTATTTCCAGTTTTCGTCCACTTGTTCGGCTGACAATTCGTACTGTTCAAACGAGTCTTTGTCCATGAAAACAAACGTTCCATTTTGACTGTATAGGAACTGTGTCTCTAGTTCCTCCACATCCGCCGCTTCCAACTCGTCACCACCCTTAAGTGTCCGATCCAAGACGGTGTTTCGGACCAAGTTTTTCATTTTGCAACGGTAAAGTGCATTGCCCTTACCTGGCTTGAAAAAGTCAATATCGGTGAGCAAGTACGGTTCGCCATCGATTTGAATCTTGAGTCCTCTACGCAGGTCGCTGGTTTTATAGGATGCCACAGCTATTAGTTCTCTTTAACGAAGAAGAAAGGGGAAACTGAATTTTGGGTCGGGAAAGGAAAGTCTAAACAAAAACTCGAAACCTGTCGCCTCCCCAAATCCAGCGATTGATTCTTATGCGAGCGGTAGATTGGAGTATCCCAACCCGAAGCGTAAGCGAGGGAAAATTACGCCTGTCCCTCACTTACGTATCGGGTTGAGATTGTCAGTCTGCACATCCCCGCTCGCCTTAGGCGATTCTCACAGTACAGATTTCGTGTTCGACCATCCATTCAAGCCAAATTTCTTGATCCTCGGATAATTCGATTTCCGCGACGGATTCGGCGTCCAAAGGGGAAACGAGGCTGAAAAAACCATCATCAAGCCATTTTGCGGCATCCTCGGCACGGATCCAGTATTCGTCCTTTCCAAGCATGGGTGCATCGTCCCCCTCCGCTGGCGACATGAAATAGACGATTTCCTTACGAAACCGGTCAGGCATCTTCAATGGAGCGACACTGGATTTGTCGGTGGGTATGACTTGAACCATGATTAAGGCTTGGGCTTGGGGGATGTCAGGTTTGTTTTGCAGGGATTCTTAAATATTGCAGGGATTTTCAACTAAAGTTACCCTCCCTCCAGCGGCTCGTTGTACCACGCGGGACAACGCTGTGAAGCATTTTCACCAACAATTCGCTTAGGGTGCGCGGGAGCTTGCCTCCCCTCAACCTTGTTTTGGCGTCCTACGTAACGGCCCGCGAACCGCCGCACTTTTATTACGCCAAGACCGCCTACGGCGGTGGCAAGCTGCGATCGGACGGGAAGGCTTCACAGCGTTGCGCGCGGGTGGGTTGCAAAAAGGGACCCACCCTCGGGCACGATGGGCCCCGTGGCG
>JANMHA010000452.1:0-34864 GCA_031374925.1 Pirellula sp.
TTCCCAATTCGTAAAAAGTGCAATCAGTACAAGGGAGTCAGCTTTTCGGTGAGATAATCAATAAAAGGTTGAGACGAAAGGGGCAATCGAGTCGCCGTTGCAATCAGATCTGTGGGTTTTAGACATCGTCCGTGCTGGTGCACGTTGACTCGAAGCCATTGCAATAGCGGCTGAAAATCCCCTGTCGCAATCAAGGATGGCAAATCCGGCAGGTCTTTTCTGGCGGCGGTCATGAGCTGTGCTGCGAAGATATTGCCGAGGGTATACGTTGGGAAATAACCGATCAAACCTGCTGCCCAGTGTACATCCTGCATCACCCCTTCGCTATCGTTCGCAGGCCGAATTCCCAAGTAGGATTCATAGCGATCTGACCAAGCCGACGGCAAATCCACGCTTTGCAAATCGCCATCGATCAGCTCGCGTTCCAGCTCAAATCGGAGCAGGATATGCAAATTGTAAGTGGCCTCGTCCGCTTCGATTCGAATCAAACTCGCCTCGACCCGATTCAGATCCGCAAAAATAGAGTCTACGGAAATTTCCTTCAACTGCGGAAACCATTTTTTGGCATGAGGCAAACACCATTGCCAAAACTCCTTGGAACGTCCGACCATGTTTTCCCAGAGTCGGCTCTGCGACTCATGCACACCGAGTGACGCCGCGCCGCCGGCGGGCAATCCAAACCATTCGATTGGCAACCCCTGCTCGTACATGCCATGCCCGGCCTCGTGAAGCGTGCCATACAGGCCGCTGCTGAACGAGTCCGCATGATATCGCGTTAAAATGCGATGGTCGTTAGGACCTAGTGTGGTGCAAAACGGATGATCGGTTTCGTCTAGCCGTCCTCGTTCGAATTGGAATCCAATCTGCTTGGCTACCCACAGCGAGAACTCTTTTTGTTTCGCAATATCAAACAGGCCAACAATCGATTGCCCATCCGGACCCGATTTGGACTGCGTCAGTGTCTGTACCAAGGGAACGAGACGTTTTCGAAGATCAGCAAACACAACCGCTACTTCTTCGGTCTTCGCATCTTCTTCGTATTGATCCAGCAAACTATCGTACCGACAGGAAGCATTCGTTGACAGAATGGAGGCCTCCTCGCGACGCAGTTGGACGATCGCGTCTAGGTGAGGCAAGAACGAAGCAAAGTCGTTTTTTGGCTTGGCTTCCGCCCAGACCTGCTGGCCGACGGTGACCGCATGCGCAATGCGTTTGACCAAGGATTCGGGTAGTTGAATGTTCTTGTCGAAGTCTCGCTTCATGCCGCGAATGGATGCTCCAACTGGGCTGTTGGGCTGCATTGCCAATTCGGACTGAGCGAGCTCGCGTAGCCAATCGCCAAATTGTGCGCTCGTTTTGCGTTGATGAACTAGACCACTCAAGAAGGTCACTTGTTCGGCGCGATGTTCACCGGCCTGCGATGGAAGCCCGGTTCGTTCGTCCCACTCGAGGAGCGCGAGCGTGCTTTCGAGCAGTGTCGTTTCTCGAACATAGTTGTACGTCTGCTGGAAGATCGGTTGTGCTTTACTGGTTTGCAATGGGTGCTTCCTTGTGTTGCTGAGCGAGGCCCTCGCTCAGGTCTGGTACTCCATTCAACGAGCGAAGGGCCTCGCTCGTCCACATAATAAATAAAATCCTAAGTAAACGAAAACAGCTCGCGTTGCAGCGAGCTGTCTTTCCATTCAATTCATGGCTTCAACCAATTACTGTTGAATGCGCAATCGCTTTTGAATGTCCGTTTCCAGAACGCCAAAGACGGCTTCATGGCGTTGAATGGACATTTGCAATGCCCCTAACAATCGCTTGGCGGTGAAAAAATTCATGATGATCCGTTGCTTGACGTGAATTGGATCCTTCGGGATCCCAACGGGCTGTGGATTGAGGCCGAAATCCACGATTAGCTCTTCAGGCGAACCTGTCACGCGGCAAAAATTGGCATAACATGCAATTGCGTCTTCGTCTCGAACTTGGACTTGAACGTTCTGTGGTTGTTGACGCTGAGGCTCTGTGACTTCAGGTGTTTGTAGATCTGTAGACATTACTTAGTTCTCTCCTAAAAACAAAGGTTGAGAAGGCTCAGGCCTCTCTCCGGACATGGGTTAATGTAGCACGTAACTCTCGACCGTGCAGCCATCTGCTAAAATTCGAAGTTAAACGTCTTGAGGACGTAACGATAAAAACGGGAGCCAAGGGATTTCCAGGCTAGGTGGACCTTAGCGTTACCTCGGTAGCCGGGCCTCAATGGCACCTTCAGATCCTCGAATTCAACGCGTGCCTGGTAAGAAGTACTGATGGGGCGGGTTCTGCCTAATTCGTCCGTTTTCGTGTCTAACGTGCCCCCCGAAGTAATGGATAAATTGGCGGAGCTCTCTTTCATTTCTGCCTTGGCAAAACTGATGATTTTTCCTTTGACGGATTCTAAGGCAGCGGCGTCGAACATGAATTCCACTTCGTCCCCTTCTTGTAGCAACTCGCGTTCGTGCTGATCCACTACGATGACCGCCTCCATGACGGGAGATGGGGCAACCAAACACACAAGCTCTGCTTCGCTAAAAAAAGCCTCGGAATTCGAGGGATGGAAAGGATTGCCGTACCAACCTGTTAACTGCTCTTGGGCTTTGGCCGCTTTGCTCTCCTCCTTATCTGGTGGTTGGCACACAACTCCATCAATCGGACTTCGGACGACCAAGTTCGATTGCTTCTGGGCCAGCGTCCCAAGCACTTCTTGCTTTTTCTGAAGTTCGCTCCAGAGTACCTCCAAGTCTCGCACTTGTCGCGGATCCGAAGTGGAAAAATAGGAGGCTTGTTTGATTAGCGACTCCGTCGACCTGACTTCGCTGACAGCCTCCTGAATCTTGATGGCTAAATCCCCATTCTCAAGTTGACAGATTGGCTGCTGTTTCGAGATTGGCTGTCCGGGTTTAACGTTCCAGCCTTTCAGTTTGCCAGCAACAAGCGTATGCACTTCGACCGCTTCGTGGGGTTGGACCTCAGAGGGGCAATAGACGTGGTAGGGAAGTGGGAAAAAACAGACAAATGCCAATACTGCGATAGCAATACCGAGGCTCGAAAGCAAATTGCCGCGTTTGATCTTGGCCGCTCGCCCTGGCGTTTTTAGAAATTTGTAAATGGCCGATACTCCCGGTACGATCATTCCAGCCACTCCCGCCACCGCAAAAGCTCGGCCGAGAGACTGCAATCCATAGGGTTTAAGCACCTGATTGAGAAACATAATGATTCCAAATGCAACGATCCAACGGTAGATGAAGGAAGCGATAGTGTAGATCCCAAACATCGCACGGTTGCGAGTTGGGAGGAACGGATTGTCTTGCAATTCGAGTCCTAAGCAGTTCTTCTGAAACCACCGCTTGAGAATCTCGCTCGATTTTTGTCGGAGATTGGGAATCTCCAAGAGATCCATGGTGATGTAGTATCCGTCAAAACGCAGCAAGGGATTTCCGTTGAAAACCACCGTGCTTACCGAGCAAATGAACATCACGCTCAAACATAGAAAGCGAAACATACCATCCTCGCTAAACCACCAAAGAAAAGTGGCGAACGTAGCGAGAATCAGCTCCACGTACATGCCTGCCGCACCGATAAACACCCGCTGCCATTTATTGGGTAACATCCATGAATCTGAGACATTGCAATATAGGCACGGCGTAAAAACAAGCATCATGAATCCCATCTCATGACACTCGCCACCGAATTTCTTGCAGCTCAATCCGTGCCCAAATTCGTGCAGAATTTTCACACATGCCATAGTGGTTCCGAGCCAAATCCAATTGTTGGCTGCAAAAAACTGCTGGAAAGTCGGCAGTTTTCCTTTGAATTCCTGGTAGTTGACTAGCACCAACGTGATCGCCATCAAGCCAATCACGGAGACCAACATCAAACACCAGGTTGTAAACAACCAGCCAAACCACGGCAGCAACCGATTGAGAATTCGCTCAGGATCGATGCCCCGAAACCGGATGGCGAACACATTTACGAATTTCCCGAGAAGCTCTTTCTTTCGCTTTTGATCTCCGCGTCGACGCAACTGCCGACCTTGACCACCTGCATGTGAGATAACCAATCCGCTACGGTGAAGCATGCCAACGAACTGTTGCAGATCTTGCAGGGAAATGCGCTGTGGTGCGAATTCAGCTTGAAAGGACTCCCTAATCTGCTGAAGCGATGTCTGGCCATTCAACATATTGAGAATGGCAAACTCTTCCTCGTGAAAACGGAAGTAATTGAGTCCTACAGGTTCTTTCACGACCCAATACGCACGCCCATCATAACGATGACGACGTGACTCCAAGTCAGGACGACGACGCAGCCGCAATGGGCGCATCGCGCTGTTGACGAGTGAATCCGCCATCGTTGTCATTGCGTTTGTTTCCTTTTCAAGTATTGGTGATTGTCAGGACGGTCAGGTAAGAATCTTCATGCGCCTGGCTTTAAGTCACCCTCCTTCGGGGAGGGTGGCTAATCACTAGTTGCTGCGTGGAGTGATTTCGACGTTGGCAACCATACCTTCCCGAAACAAGTACTGTCCATCGGGTGTCAAGCGATTGGGCACATCCACGTGAATTTGGTATTGGTTGCGATTGACCGCGCGCGGCGAAACGAAGGTTACACTCCCATCGACCGTTTCCCCTTTTCCTTCCGCAAAAAAGATCGTGACTCGAGCCGGAGCATTTTGTAGTAGGTGCGGTGAATCCGTCACCTTGACATTCGCTTTGATTCGGAGTTTTTCCATCGAGGTTAATCTCAATATCGGTTCACCTGCGCGAACCCAGTCCGATTGTCGTTTGGTGATTTCACTAACCATTCCAGTCCGTTGAGCAACAATCTTCCGCAGATCGACTTGAACTTCGGCTGCTCCAAGTTTCGCTGTCTTTACGCCCACATCGGCTGTGTCACGCAGTTTTTCAATCTTCGAAACGTTGACTTGGAATAGGGCTTTTTTGTTTTCTAAACGTTTCTTTTCGTTGGCCATCAAATCTTCGGCATCTTTCAGCAACAGATCGTTGGAAATTCGCACCTCCATTTTCGCAACTTCTAAGGCGGCCTCAGAATACTTCAAATTGCTGTCGTCTTTAGCCTTCAGTTCGGCTGCCTCCAACTCTTTCTTCGAGACCATTACTTCCGCTTCCGCGAGTCGCGGATCAATCTCGATCATCGGATCTCCAACTTTGATCATGCTGCCGTCATCCACAAACAAACTCTTAATGATGCCATCCGCTTGGGCTCCCACGAAGCTGTCTTCTGGGAAGATTACCTGAGCATTCTCTACAAACAGTGTGCCGCTTCTTGAGCTTGGAACGCTTAACCCCAGGGGTGGAACTGCGTTGAGGGCCGGAGTCTGCGCCAATCGGATGCTTGGGTAGGTTGGCAAACTTCCATCGAAAACTTGGGCAGGAGTTGCGGAAGGCACTTGCACTGTGGCTTGTGCAAACTGCACGTCGAAGGGGGGCTTGGCGTTCTCCCTAGAAGAATCGCTATTCACCAAAGCCACCGGAGCGGACAGCAACGAGCGATCTTCGTTCGAGGCAATAGGTTCCTTTGAGCTCGATGGGTTTGCGGTTGACCGAGGGCCGTTGATTCCCAACCATGGTATGGTCTGGTCGATCCAATTGCGGACACCAGGCACAACCCCAATGGCAATAGCGCAGGCACCCAACAGCAAGATGGCGGGTAGGCCAATCATCATTCTACTCTGAGACATAAGCTTGTTCTCTGCACACTGGTTTTGAAATTTGTTGTGTTTCGATATTCGGCATCGAATGGAACGAACCGACTAGATCCCTTTAGAACCAGACATTGGCTCTGACCCATTCGACCACTTCGTGAAACCAAACGAACGCCGCGCTTCGTTTGCCGCACTTCACGTCGGCAATGACTCGTGCGCCGGGGTAGCGTTTGATTTGTTTCATGGCTTCCGGATCAGGGATACATCGCAATTTGACCACTGCACCATCTTCCGCGTCCAACTCTGCCCGCTGACTAACACCGTCCAGATACAATTTGCCCATATGTGTCACCTTTGGATCTGTCATCAGAATGAATTCCACATCCAAGTATCCTTTATCCTTGACGCTTTGCATGGCCAAGTCAAGAAACCGCATGCGTTTCTCAGGCATCAAGACTTCAATTTCCCACGGACCATTTGGGTCGGAAATCGTCATCAACAATTGCCCAGTCACCACGGGCCTGGCGTTCAAGACTTTTTCTACGTCCCAGGTGGTTACCAAACCCGCAATCGGACTTTTTCTGAGTAGCTTTTGTCTCTTCTCTTCAAGCAGCTTCAGTTGCTCCGTCTTGGCTTCTATGGTGGTAGCGCTCTCCTCAATATCTTGCTGATTTTTATTTCTTTCGGCTTGAGTCTGATTCGGCTTCTGGGAAGCGTCCGTCGCATTGATGTTTCGTACGATCGCGGTCTTTCGATCACCGGAAACGCTGCTTATCTGTTGTTCCAGGTCCGGATTCTTCAATTGCAAAAGTGGAGCATTGGCTTCGACAAAATCGCCATGCTTTACAAAGACATCGGCAACCTCACCATCGACGTGTGCGAAAACCTGCCGTTCAATGCTTGGTTTGAATTTTCCGTTCCCCTCCAAATCGAAATCGACAGGCACGACGAACATCGCAATCAACGCAACGCCTATCAGGCCGAGTATGGCCGATGTCTTTGGCAACGCTGAGCCACGGAACATCCAAGTCAACTTGTCGAGAAATCGCCAAACCGGCATGAACAGAATTTGACTGTGCGAAAGCGAGTTGGATAACGCGCGACAGGTGTGTTCGTAAACCAAATCGACGCGTCCCTCCAACGTGGATCGCGAAAGTTGCGTTTCGATCTGCTCGACGATCAAGGCCCCGATGATATCGCGCCGCATGCGTGTCTCGCTGGTCTCGCTCCTGGCGGCCAAGACGTCCCCCTCAATTTTGCGTTCCGGCTGACGGATTGGCAAAACTGTAATCGTCCGTCCATGCGAAAGATCGACGTAGTCCTCGATCGCTTCCTCGATTTGTGGAGGTAGATCTTCCATCGAACCGTCGTACCACAACGGTTCCCCGCTCCGTACGACCTTGGTCGCCAAGCTGTTTAGCGACTGAACAATATTCGACCGATTCTCAATCGAGTCCTGGCCGGATATGGCAATCACCTTGAGCTTTCCGCCCTTTAGCATGGCCACACTGACTCGATCGCATTCGATGAGCCGTCGACCTTCGTTGACAATCGTGTAAGCGGTATCGTTGAGGTCCAAGTTGTCGTGAACCAATCGAGCAAACTGGTCCGACTGTTGCCACATTTCTTGACGGTTGGAAACTTGCTGAAGTGCATTCCCTTGAATCCACTCCCCCATGAGCTTGGTCATATGCTCCAAGAATCGCAAATAACCGCGCTGCGCTTCGGCCGGCGAGTCAGGACGTTGCATAACCTCAAGCAGGCCTACCGGTTGTTTGTTGGAAACCAACGGGGCCGTGACCAAAAGATATCGCGTCGGGTTACCTTCACCGGACTCTTCTCCCGATCCCGACATGGGCGGAATCAACTCAGCCCGGCCTTGCGAAAACAAACGCGTCAGAAGACGTCCATGCAACATGGCTTCTTGGTTGTTAGCTTGCATCAAACTCGGATCCATTTGGATCTGATGAGCTAACCGCATGCTGCCCTCATCGTCGACTAGCCAAACCGCGCCGCCCGATGCCGCTAGCGCAGAAATAATCCGCTGCAAAACGGCTGGGTAGTATTCCGCGGCTTTTGCATCCGACTTGGAAAGTTCCGTTATCTCGTTGACCAAGGTCCGAATGTGGCGCTTGGTATTCTCTACATTCTCATCCGATGGTCCGGAAGCCATAGCTGCTGATCAATGCGAAACGAGGAACAAAAAGGACCGAAATGGCCCAAGGCCAACCAACAATCGAAAGTTTGCTTGCATTCCATAAGTCGGATTTAGCAAAAGTGCAGACTTATTATCAAGGATATGAGGTAGAGGGCGGTTGCAAAAGCTCCAATCCGAATAACTAATGCCAGATTAACAAATCGGTTTAACGAACCGTCCGATTGTGCGGACTGGGTAGACGCTGCGCTCGAAGCAAGTTGTGCCTAATCTGATTTCCCAGACCAACCAGTCCACCAGTTACGAAACAATTGCCATTGCGCGCGAAGGAATTCTCGCTGACTGTCCGAAAGCCTGTCCGTTGAGTTGATTTGATGTTCGTACTCTGGGTTCCCTTCGAGCACCATTAAGTGCTTGTAATAAAGAACTAGGTCAGGCCCTTCGTCAAACGTGGAAAGCACCGTCAGCGCTTCGTTTAATTCGGCGGCAAGACCTCTCGCTTTGGTGTCGCCAGCGGCGGCTCGATGACACAGTTCGACCAATCTCAAAACTTCGCGGGGCAGTGCATTTCCAACGCCTGTGATGGCGCCCGCCGCTCCGCAGTGAACAAATCCATGATAAACCTGCGTGTCCACGCCGACCATCAGCGTTAAGTTGGGGTTTCCGCTAGTAATGTGCTCTGCTGCATACGTTAAGGAGTTCGCGCCTCCAAACTCTTTGAAACCTACCAAATTCGGATACTCACGATGCAAGTCGAAGAACAGATCGGCTTTCGTCTCGAAACCGTAATAGGGGCTGTTGTAAATGACAGCAGGCAAATCCACGCTTGCGGACAGGATACCTGCGAAATGAGCTCGCTGCGCGGAAATGGATATCCCACGAGACAAAACCCTTGGAATCACCATGAGCCCCGACGCCCCGACGCTGCGAGCGTGTGCCGCGTGAGCCGCAGCAACCGCGGGATTTTGCGCACCGGTACCTACAATCACAGGTACTCCAGCGGCTGTCAATTGCTGCACTCCTTCTTGGCGTTGTGCGTCGGTCAAAAGTGGCCAATCCCCCATCGAGCCGCAGTAAACCACAGCTCGCATGCCAATCTCGACCAACTCCTTGCCTTTCGCAACCAACTTGTCGAAAAGCGGTTTGCCTGCTGCGTTGCAAGGGGTCATCAAAGCGGGAATGCATCCCGTAAAAACGTTGCTTTTGTTGTTCATTCTGCCGTGCGTTAGCCCTACCGAGTTTCGTTTTCCAATCCGTGCATAGAGGAATGCTTGCACGCCCTCAAAAGGTTAGCCGGAGGCCTTGAAATCGTCTAGCTCTCTCGCACTTCGCCATTCGACTTTAACCCTGACAATGGATTGCTTTGGAGGGTTTGGCCCCAGCTGTTTTCCCATGAATCCAACCGGATTAGGCCAATCGCAAAAGTGAGATAAATGGTATACTCCCGCCACGCATTTGAACTCCGGAAATCCTTGCGATTTCCGTTTATTGCCTTGGATGGAATTCTCACGAATCGAATATATGAACGCACCTACCGATCCGCCAAACGATCCGAATCCGGAACTCGATAGCGATGGCGTCCCTCTCAACGGCTCCGATTACAACTCCGAAGACCTACAGCACCTAAGCGATTTAGAACACGTTCGTAAACGACCGGGGATGTACATAGGCGATACAACCTTAAAAGGTCTTCACCATTTGGCCTACGAAGTGGTTGATAATTCTATCGACGAGGCGATGGCTCAGTACGCCAAGGTTGTCTCGGTAACCATCAACGCCGATGGCTCGGTGACCGTCGAGGACGATGGTCGCGGTATTCCGGTCGAAAGGCACGCTCAGCTTTCTGAGCTCATGCAAAAAGAAATGAGCACCCTTGAAGGTGTGATGACGGTCCTTAAGTTTGGCGGCAAATTTGAAAAGAACGCCTACAAGACCTCAGGCGGGCTTCACGGAGTAGGGGTTACCGTGGTCAATTTCCTGTCGCAATGGTGCGAAGTGGAGGTTAGCCGCGACGGTAAAGTCTGGACGCAATCCTACGAACGAGGGGTGGCGACCGGACCGGTCCGCGAAGCCGGGGTTACGACCAAACGCGGTACCAAAACCACCTTCAAGCCCGACAGCCAAATTTTTCCGAATACCAAATACACCTACGACATTCTCGTCAAGCGACTCCAGGAGCTTGCGTTCCTTAACAGCGGCGTACGCATCATCGCCAAGGACGAACGCAGCGGACAAACCGACGATTTCCGCTACGAACGCGGAATTGTCGAGTTCGTCGAATACCTCAATCGAGCCAGCGAAGTTGTCCACAAAGACGTCATCCTGATAGAAGGCCAAAAGGACGACCTAGGCTATTCCATCGCGCTTCAGTACTCTGAGGAATACACCGAAAATCTTCATTCGTACGTAAACAATATCAATACGATCGAGGGTGGTACACACGTTTCTGGTTTCCGATCCGCATTGACGCGAACTCTGAATGCATATGGCAAAAAAGAGAATCTGTTCAAGGACCTCACCCCGACCGGCGATGACTTCCGCGAGGGTCTAACCTGCGTGATATCGGTTCGAGTCGGTACTCCTCAATTCGAGGGTCAAACGAAAACAAAACTAGGAAACAGCGAAGTTGAGGGGATCGTCAATTCCGCCGTGGGTGATGGACTTTCCAAGTACCTCGAAGAGAACCCAAAGAACGCTCGACTTTTGGTCCGAAAAGGCTTGCTGGCTGCAGAAGCCCGCGAAGCAGCCAAGAAAGCCAAAGACATTCTTCGCAACCGAAAAAATGTCCTCGGCGGCGGCGGATTGCCCGGCAAACTGCGAGACTGCATCAGCAACAAAATGGAAGAGTGCGAACTCTATCTAGTAGAAGGCGATTCGGCGGGTGGTAGCGCGGAGGGTGGCCGTTTCCGAGACACCCAAGCCATCCTTCCGTTGCGAGGTAAGATCATCAACGCTTACAAAAGCCGCGAAGACAAAGTGCTCGCGAACGAAGAAGTGATGAGCATGATCCAAGCCATCGGTTGCGGGATTGGACTCGACCAAGACGTCGCCAAGCGGCGCTACAACCGCATTATCATCATGACTGACGCTGACATCGACGGTTCTCACATCCGCACCCTACTGCTGTGCTTCTTCTATCGGCAAATGTATCAACTGGTTGCAGGTGGACACGTCTACCTAGCGCAACCACCCTTATTCCGCGTCGTCCGCGGAAAAAAGGAAAGGTACTACGTTCAAACCGAAGAGGAAATGAAGTTCCAGCTTCTGGAACGAGGACTCAACGACAGCTACTTCGTAGGCGATGAAGGAAAGAAGATCGAAGGACAAGAGATGCGGAAATTGTGCATCACCTTGGCCTCGATGGAGGACGCCATGCTCACGCTTGAGCGTCGAGGTATCTCGTTGCGAGTTCATACCGAACGCATGGAAGTCGAAACCGGTCGACTGCCTGTTTTCCATTTGGATATGGGGACCGAAGACCATTGGTTCGTAACACGTGACAAGCTAGATGAGTTTCTCGCTACAAGAAAAGTTCAAGTCGATGCACCGATCGACGCACCGGTCGTTGCTTCGACAACTGTCGATCCTGCTGCTGCCAAGTCGAATCCGCCCGAGGCGGCCACCACAACCCACATTGCTGAGTTGTTCGAGGTCAGAACCATCAACTCAGGGCTCAAGGAACTGGCGGCATTTGGCTTTTCCATTGAAGACCTTATTCCCAAGGATCGAACCGGGGCAACCGACTCCCGATTTTATCTTTATCGCGAAGAGACGGCAATCGGATTGGAAGACCTCCGCGGTTTGCTGCCGGGCATTAGGGAATCAGGAAGAAGGGGGCTTTCGGTCACTCGCTTCAAAGGCTTAGGTGAAATGAATGCGGAAGAACTTCGTGAAACCACCCTGGATCCATCCAACCGCACCGTCGTGAAAGTGCAATTGACGGACGCCGCCGCTGCCGACGAAATGTTCCGTGTTCTCATGGGCGACAAAGTCGAACCGCGACGTGAGTTTATCGAAAAGCATGCACTCGACGTGCGAAACTTGGACGTATAAGAAAGCCTGCAATAAGTATGACGACAGACCGCACCAGCACCGTATCGAGACAGACCGCCGAGACAAAGATCGAGTTGAAATTGAAGCTCGATGGTTCAGGGCAAAACAACATCAATTCGGGCGTTGGCTTCCTCGACCACATGCTTGTTTTGCTTGCTCGCCATGCCTTGGTTGACCTCGACGTCCGCGCGACGGGGGACCTGCAGGTGGACGCGCACCACACCACTGAAGACATTGGCATCTGCCTTGGCCAAGCCATGAGTCAATGCTTGGGAGTCAAGCACGGGATTCGGCGATATGGCCATATGGTATTGCCGATGGAAGAAACGCTGGTGACCTGCGCTATCGACTTCAGTGGTCGCCCGTTCTTGGTCTTTCAAGCGGAGATGCCTTCACCAAAAATCGGCGATTTCGACAGCGAATTGGTCGAGGATTTCTGGCAAGGCTTCGCTTCCAATGCGATGTGCAATTTGCATATCTTGATGCACTACGGTCGCAATACGCATCACATCGCCGAAGCCATCTTCAAGGCGACGGCCCGAGCGATTCGAATTGCATGTGAAATCGATCCACGTCAGTCCGGTGTGCCGAGTTCCAAAGGGGTGCTCTAGCGTGCCAGTGATGTTCATCCTGACAATCCCCGCGTCGCCGTTACCGAGCACTGATTACCTCAACCCGGGTACCCTAACCGAACGGAATTCCGTCCTAGGAAGCCAACACTGCCGTGCGAGCCTTGGCGATATGCAACTTGGCATCGGCGACTGAGAAAACTAGGAGTATCGATTTTCTGATCGTCGCTGGGCAATCCAACGCGACTGGTTTCGATACCGATCCAGCCAAGCTTGGTACCGATGAGTTAGATCGGTTGATACGATTCCGTTTTCGCGTCGGCGATCCTCCGCCTGACGATCGAGACTCGATGTCGTCTCGAACAAAGTGGACACGACTCTCCGTCCAACCGCTTGGCAAACCAGGGCCGAAATCGGAGCCGCGCCAATACGGCAATTTTGCCAATCCGCTGGGTGGATTCGGTCCCGAGATATCTTTCGCTCGCAAGCTCAAGCGTCGCGATCAGCAACTTGGTAGAGAGAGCGAATTAGCTGTGGTGAAGGTAGCCTTGAGTGGTACCAGTGTCGCCGACGATTGGGACCCAACTGGCGAAGATAAGCGCGGCGCGTGCTATCGAGCGTTGCTCGAAGAAGTGCGTGCCGCCCAATCCCTCGCCGAAGCCGAAGGAATGACGGTTAACTTTCGTGGGCTCGCTTGGGTACAAGGCGAATCGGACGCAAATGCAAATGATGCACCCAAATACGCCGAGCGGCTGATGGCGATGTTTGCAACGCTGCGACGCGATCTCAAAGCCGAACGATTACCGATCCTTGTTTCCGTCAACGTCCATTTTCACGAAGGAAAGAATAAGTTCATGCCGGAAATCATCGCGGCACAAAAGCAAGTCGGTCACGAGTTCAACGATTGTCGCTATGTTGATACCACGGGGGTGGGTCTGGCCAACGACGTTCACTTCAATAGCGAAGGGACCATCGAGGTTGGAAAGCGTTTTGCATCGGCGCTGTTGTCGATTGAAAGCGATCGCACGTCGGTTAACGGACAAACCGATGAGCCGCTAAAAACTAGCAAGTGGACGAAGCACGTCGTTTTTGAAGGGGCAGCGTGCATGACAGCGGTTGCTGGCGATTTTACAGGTGATGGTTTGATCGACATTGTTTGCAATGCTGGCAAGAAGACCCAATTGCTCGTTGCTCCTGATTGGAAGCCAATCCTGCTAGGCTCAGAAAGTATCGATTGGATACATAGCGAATCGATGGATGTTGACGGGGACGGTGATCTTGATGTTATTGGCACACCATACAATCCTGGTCGCATCGTCTGGTTGGAGTGCCCTGCCAATCCACTCACGGATCGCTGGAATGAACGGCTCATCGACGATCAAGTCAACGGAGTTCACGGCCTGCTGGTTGGAAACGTCGACAATGTCGGACGTCTGGACTTGTTGGCAACCAGCGCTCAACCAAAGGATCCGTTCCCCTATTCATTAGTCTGGTATAGCATTCCCAACAATCCGCTAACAGCAGAACGATGGGACCGGTTCGTATTGGCAGCGGGAGATGCTCCCGGGCTGTCCCATTACTTGGGTATCGGGGACATCAACGGGGACGGCTTGCCGGATGCTGCCTCGGGCGCAAAAGGGGATGGTACTAAGGCGGGCGCTGACGGACAATGGTTTGCTTGGTGGCAAGCGGGAAAGGATCCTACGCAACCTTGGGTGAAGGAAATCGTTGCAGGCAAACAACCCGGCGCGACCAATATCCATCCGGCAGATGTCAACGGCGATGGAAAAATGGATCTCGTAGCTTCACGAGGCCACGGAGTTGGCGTCGTTTGGTTCGAGCGAGAAACGAGCTCCGCTACTTGGACAGAACACACCATCGACGGCGCATTGCGTGAGCCACATTGCTTAGCGGTCATCGACTTAGATCGGGATGGAGACATTGACGTCGCAACCGTTGCGTTCGGCAGTGAGCGAGCCATGTGGTACGAGAACGACGGACGAGGAAACTTCAAGTCCCATCGGATCGGTGAAAATCAGCAAGCCTACGACATTCGCGTCATCGATATGGACAACGACGGTGATTTGGATTTGGTGGTTGCTGGCCGCGCCAGTAACAATGTGGTCTGGTATGAAAATCCACACTAGACATCGAATTCGACGATAAAACTGGATATCAATCCCCAGGGTATTGCAGATCCTCCCGCTGGGATTGCCGAAGCCTACTTGGCATCGGGCGAGCATGGGCGTTTGACAGCACTATTTGCGATTCTTGAGCATGGTCTAGCTGGCGTATTCCCATCCGTTCCATCTTTCAGAATCGTGGCGCAGGATTGAATTCGGGCCACGGAATTGCACGGATGAATCACGGATTTGGATTCTCTCATCCGTGTTGATCGGTGTACATCCGTGGCTACCAACCGTTGGAATGGACACTTGGATAATTTGACAGCCTTGTCTTGCTTGGTCTAGACTCAAGCAGAGTTTCTTATTTCTGTCTGCCTCAATGCCCTACCAACCGGTTAGCGGGCGTTGACTCAAGTAGTCCATGATGACGAACAAAACATCGCAAGATTCAGGCCCTGCATTGGGGCTGTTGCTGAACGAGCATCGTGACAAGCTGAATCGAATGATTCGATGTCGCATGGATCGCCGTCTGCAAGGACGAGTCGATCCGTCCGACGTCCTTCAAGAGGCTTGCGTCGAAGCCGTCAAACGCTACAGCGAATTTCAGCAACAAACCAAGATGCCATTTTACCTTTGGCTGCGTTTCCTCACGCTTCAACAACTGATGATCGTGCATCGCAAACACCTGACTGTCAAAATGCGGTCAATCACGAGCGAAGACCGCATCGTCGGTGACCTAATTACGGCCCCTAACGTCGCTGCGCTCGCGGAGATGTTGTCGGGAACGATCACTTCACCGAGTTCCGCTTTCCAGAAAAAGGAATTACAAGTCCGGTTCCATGCTGCGTTGGATGCTCTAGATCCCAATGATCGGGAGATTCTTGCCTTAAGGCACTTTGAGCAACTAAACACAGTGGAGTCGGCCCAGGTATTGGACATCAGCGAAGGACTTGCCAGTACACGCTATGGCCGTGCCCTGCGAAAGCTGCTGGCTGTCTTGAAAGAGCTATTCGGCTCGGAGAGCGAATTTCGAATATGACGCCGAAATCGAAAATTCCTCACGATCCAATTGATCGGTTGGCCGACGACTTTCTGGCACGCTATCGACGAGGCGAACGGCCATCGGTCAGCGAGTATGCCCGGCAGTTTCCTCATGTCGCCGATGAGGTAGCAGATGTTATTCAAGTCTTGCTGCTAATGGAGAATCTCGGTGCAGAACAGGCGGAGTCGAAAGAAAACGACTTTGGGCCGCAACCCAAGCAACTTGGCGAGTATCGAATCGTGCGCGAGTTGGGTCGTGGCGGAATGGGTGTGGTCTATGAAGCGATCCAGGAAGAACTCGGCCGGCATGTGGCGTTGAAAGTATTGCCCTACGCGGCGCTGCTCAAACCATCGAATCTGGAACGTTTTAAACGCGAGGCAAAGGCAGCTGCACGGCTGCATCACTCCAATATTATTCCTGTCTTCGGGGTAGGGGAACAGGATGGAATTCAATTTTTCGCCATGCAGCATATTCACGGTCAGAGTCTGGATGTCGTGCTGAAGCAAGTGCGTCAACAGCGGACGACTGCCAGCTCCATAGACGCATTGCATGATCGTCAGACATCCACTCAACAATCGACCATTTCAGGCCATTGCAGCCGGCATGATTATGCCATTGCCGTAGCGCGTATCGGCCATCAAATGGCCGATGCGCTTGCTCATGCCCATGCCCAGGGAATATTGCATCGGGATATCAAACCCGGAAACATTCTGCTCGATCAGGAAGGCCGCGCGTGGTTGAGCGATTTTGGTCTGGCTCAATTCTATACCGGCGACCAACTCACCGGAACTGGGGAAATTGTCGGCACCTTGCGCTACATGGCACCGGAACGGTTCAATCGTGCTGGAGACCCGCGCAGCGACATTTACTCGCTCGGCGTGACGCTGTACGAAATGATGACCCTGCTGCCCGCTTACCAGGAGTTGGACCGCACTAAACTGATTCATCAAATCCTGAAGGAGGATCCCATTCCGCCGAGGAAAATTGTTCCGTCGTTACCTCGCGATCTGGAGACAATCATACTCAAGGCGATTACGAAGGAGCCTGAACAGCGGTACCAAACGGCTCAACAACTGGCCGAAGATCTCGACCGATTTTTGACGGATCGGCCGGTAACGGCTCGAAGGCTTCAATGGTGGGAACGGTCATCGCGATGGGTCCGGCGAAACGGCGTACTTTCAGCAACGGCGACTGTCGCCTTCACGATACTACTAGCCGGCCTGACAATGACGTATTGGCAGTGGCAACGGGCAGAAATGAATTTAAATGGAAAGCGATTGGCAATAGATGCCGCTCAAAAAAATCAACTAAAAGCGGAAACCAATGCGGCGTTGGCTTGGAGAAATTTTCGCGGAGTTCTCGACGTTGTCAACGGATCTGAAAAGATGCCCTCGTCCGAACTTCGAAAGAGAATTTTTGAGGAGGCATTGCTACAGCACGAGGAATATCTGAGCCAGGTGGACGACCCGCCCCGTCGTCTGGAAATGGCTCGCATTTCAGCAGATTTGGCCTTCGTCTATCGCAGGTTGGGAAAACATGCGTTGTCGGAAAAATATTTCCGAACCGCGACGGATACGTTAGAGTCCCTCCTCGCCATTCAACCGGAGGATAGCGAAATCATAGTGACTCTGGCCAAAACGTTAAGTAACTCGGCCTGGTCAATGGATGCAGAGTTTGGCCCGCAAGCGTTATCGTCAGCGCTGCGCAGCGTCGAATTGCTCCGGCCGCTGATTCAACAGGACATTGGCCAACTCAGCACCACCCGACAACAGATTTTTGGTCTCCATACACTGGCCAGGGTCAACCGAAGTCTTTCCGGAGATTGGGAGGCCAACTTTCGGGAAGCCCGCCCTCTGATCGAACAAACAGTAAAAACGCCTTCCCTGGCTACTACCGGTGAACTCGAGACCGTTGCTGGATGTCTCGATACGTACGCCCGCTTTCTAAGTGAAGACCAACGTCTCGATGAAGCGCTGATTGAGGGCCAGGCTGCGTATCAATTGGCTGTGGAACTTGCCAGGAATCTTCCTGAGTATGACAACTTTAATGATTTGTGTTCCCGTTGCAGCAATACCGTCTGCGTCGTTTACCTCCGGCAACACGATTGTCCACGCGCCGAAGAATTTTCTAAAAAGGGCATCGAAGTCGACCGAAGTATGCTCGTTCGTGATCCCCAAAATGCGCTATTGCATAGTAATCTGGGCGGCAAGCTAAACAATCTCGCTATCGCTCTGGGGGAACAAAACAAGATTGACGAAGCGTTGGCTGTCGTTCAGGAAGCAATTCGCGAGCAGCGAATCGCCTTGCGAATAACACCAAACAGCAATGCATTTAGGGACTTCCTGTACAAACACCAGAGCAGGTTAACCAGATTACTCTTGCAAAATAACAATCATGCCCGGGCAGCAAAAGAAGCGGAGCAATTGTCGGCGATCAAACAAACGAACGGGACAAATCATTTCGATGCAGCCCACCTTCTGTGCCAGGCCGCCGAACTTGCAGGAGAGGATCAGGGCTCCTCTGACGACGAGCGCCGAAACCAGGCACGGGACTATCGGAACCAAGCAATGACTCACCTAGAGTCCTCGGTCCGACAGGGCTTTACTCAAAAGAGCAGGCTAAAAGATCCCGCCTTTCACGCTCTGAGCGATCGCGAGGAATACAAGAAACTGCTAACCGGGGAAAGCTTGAAGTCTCGATTGTGACAAGATCCACTTCTCCTGCGTGCGGCAGCCAGAAAACTTGCCATTGTTCGATAAAGACGCCGCCTCTTGATTCCAAATTAGCGATCTTCCACGGCGAAAATCCCGCCACGGATGAATAAATGGAATTAGCTACGAATTCCTGTCGGCCTTTTGCAATCGCGCGCAGTTAAGTTCTTGTGGAGCAACAACTGCACACCCGGTCAGCATTCCCACAATTCGTTGCCGGCCTCAAGCATAGGGCGTTGACCCACCAGGAGCTTGACCATGAGTCATGCGCACAGAAATCGTTCGGCAGCAAGGCGACATCGGCAAGTAGCCCGAAGGCGTCGTCAATACTACATTCATCTTTCGTTCGAAAAGCTAGAGGAGCGTTGCCTGTTGGCGACAATCGTCTGGGATGGCGGCCCCACAGGTAGTGGCACCGATTGGAACGCTGCTGCAAACTGGTTCGACCAAACCAACATGGTCAACGACGTTCAACCCGGCAGCAACGACGACGTTCAAATCGGCGCGGCCTTTACCGGCATCACCATCGCTCACGCGACTGCCAACACTACGATCCGTAGCCTGACTAGTGCGGCGAGTCTCCAGATCGATAGCGGATCGTTCGCGATTGCTTTTGCAAACGGCGCTCCCCAATCTCAAATCGACAAACCGTTCATCATTGTCGGCGGTTCATTGGCCCTAGACGGCGGAACGCTCAACGGCCCAGGTCAGTTGATCAACGCTGCGACTCTAACGACCACCGCGAGCACGGTCAACGCGCCCTTGGAGAACCAGGGGTTGTTGCAGGTTTTGTCTGGCGGCGCCGCTGGTCCCAGCGTTATCGGCAGCGCCATAGGGGCGTTCACGACCACGAATACTTCGACCATCCGGGTGCGCGCCGACAATAGCATCGGCGGCGGCGCCACGCTGACGGTCGTCAACGGCTTCACCAACAACGGCCTGATCGAATTGACGTCGATCAACGGCAACGAACAGGCGGCCACCCTCAACGTCACCAACGGCTCGCTCACCAACGCTCCTAACCGGACCATCGACGTCTTGGCTGGAACCGGTGGCCGCCGCGCCCTCAACGCCCAGTTGGACAATTCTGGGATCATCAACATCGGCATCGGCCTGACCAACAATGCCGCCGGGGCCCATCATGTCAACAGCGGCACGATCAACGTCGTAGGAGGTAACCTGGCGATAGTGCAATCGGGTGCCACGCCGGTGTTTGACAACAGCGGCACCATCAACATCGCCGGCGGACGTATCTTTGCCAGTAACGGCGGAACCTTTGCGCATAACGCAGGGGCCATCAGCGGGGCCGGCACCCTGTCGTTATCGGGCGCGGCAGGCAGCTTCCTTTTGGCGATGACGACCGAGTTCCTGACGTTGACCGACAGCACGGCAAACTACCAGCCCGCCCTCACCGCCACGTCGCTGTCGGTGATCAACTCGACCTTTACCTCACTGAACACGGTAACCAACGCCCCCAGCCAGACGCTGACCCTCAGCGGCGGTACCCTCAATGCTCCCTTGGAGAACCAGGGGTTGTTGCAGGTTTTGTCTGGCGGCGCCGCTGGTCCCAGCGTTATCGGCAGCGCCATAGGGGCGTTCACGACCACGAATACTTCGACCATCCAGGTGCGCGCCGACAATAGCATCGGCGGCGGCACTGCGCTGACGGTCGTCAACGGCTTCACCAACAACGGCCTGATCGAATTGACGTCGATCAACGGCAACGAACAGGCGGCCACCCTCAACGTCACCAACGGCTCGCTCACCAACGCTCCGAACCGAAACATCGACGTCTTGGCCGGCACGGGTGGCGGCCGCGCCCTCAACGCCCAGTTGGACAATCAGGGGATCATCAACGTCGGAATCGGCCTGACCAACAATGCCGTCGGGGCTCATCATGTCAACAGCGGCACTATCAACGTCTTAGGAGGTAACCTGGCGCTAGTGCAATCGGGTGCCACGCCGACATTCGACAACACCGGCACCATCAACATCGCCGGTGGCCGGACGTTTGCCAGTAACGGCGGAACCTTTGCACATAACGCTGGGTCCATCAGCGGGGCCGGAACCCTGTCGATATCGAGCGCCACGGGCAGCTTCCTCGTGGCGGTGACGGCTGAGTTCCTGACGCTGACCGACAGCACGGCAAACTACCAGCCCGCCCTCACCGCCACGTCGCTGTCGGTGATCAACTCGACCTTCACCTCGCTGAACACGGTAACCAACGCCCCCAACAGGACGCTGACCCTCAGCCGCGGTACTCTTAATGCTCCCTTGGAGAACCAAGGGTTGTTGCAGGTGCTGGCTGGCTCCCCCGTCGGCCTCAGCGTCATTGGCAGCGCCGCAGGGGCGTTTACGACCACGAGCACTTCGACCATTCGGGTGCTTGCCAACAATGGCATCGGCAGCTCCACGCTGACAGTCGTCAATGGCTTCACCAACAACGGCCTGATCGAGTTGACATCGATCAACGGCAACGAACAGTCGGCCACCCTCAACGTCACCAACGGCTCGCTCACCAACGCTCCTAACCGGACCATCGACGTCTTGGCCGGCACGGGTGGCCTCCGCGCCTTCAACGCCCAGTTGGACAACCAGGGAACGATCAACGTCGGAATCGTCCTGACCAACAATGCCGTCGGGGCCCATCATGTCAACAGCGGCACCATCAACGTCGTAGGAGGTAGTCTGGCGCTGTCGCAATCGGGTGCCACGCCGACATTCGACAACACCGGCACCATCAACATCGCCGATGGCCGGACGTTCGCAATTATCAACGGGACGCTCAAGAACCTGAGTGCCGGCACGCTGACCGGCGGCACATACCTAGTCGCAGGCACTTTTCAGTTCACCGATGCCACCATCGCGACGAACGCGGCGAACATCGTGCTCGATGGAGTAAGGGCTCGCATCGTGAATCAATCGAATGGCAATGCGTTGAGAGAATTCGCGAATAACCTCGCCGGCGCCAGCCTCTCTCTCCGCAACGGTGCCAATATGGACACGCAAGCAGCCGTTACCAATGCCGGCGTTCTCGCCATCGGAGCAGGCAGCACTCTGACGATTACGGGCGACTACAGCCAAACGGCCACGGGCAGCTTTGATGAGGAGATCGGCGGCAACCCGAACAGTTTCCAGTTTGGTCGGATCATCGTTTCGGGACGGTCAAACCTGGACGGCGCCTTTCAAGTCAGCTTGGTAAACGGTTATGGCCCTCAGCAAGGACACAGTTTCGCCGTGCAGAACTTTTCCGTGCATACCGGCAACTTCGCCACGCTATCGGGCCTCAACCTCGGTCGCGTGCGCGTCTTCGACGTGGTCGTCGGGAACGACAAAGTGCGACTCAACGCCATTGCCGATGCCGGCGACCTAGAGGCGGATGCCAACTCGATCGAAATTCAGCCAAATGGGACGTCCGGCGAAGATGTGCCGCTTACCTACACAATTCGAAATTCGAGCACAACGCCAGTGCTGGGGAACTGGTTCGACTCGATCTATCTCTCCAATGATGCGTTTCTGGATGCAAACGATACGTTGGTCGCTCGAGTCGAACACACGGGCGGACTCGACGGCTTGGCAAGTTACAAGACAGCCGCCAATTTCCCACTTCCAGGGACGCTGGAAGGAGACTACCGCTTGATCATTGTTGCCGATAGTCGAGGGTTAGTGCCAGACCGTGAACGGCGCAACAACACCGCCGTTTCCAACTCTGTCATCCGGACTCAGCTCGAAATCCTAACGCTGGATCGAACCACGACAGTTGTGCTTGACGGCGGCGAGCAGAAATTTTTCCGGCTCGACGTGCCTGCCAGCAACGACCTTCAACTCGGCCTAAAATTCAGCCAGGCCGCCTTATTCGCCACCAGCGGTGTTTTCGTCCTTTTTGGACAGATTCCCACGCCGGGCAGTTTCGATCAGGTTGCGTCGAACGAGCGGGCTCTGCAACAGGACCTGCTGCTCCTGGGCAGGTCGGGGACGCACTACGTCCTTGTCCGCAACCCAGACCCGGCGGGCCACATGCAGACAATCGACCTGACGCCCGTAACTCTCGCTTTCTCGATTCAGAACATTGTCCCGAACCGCGGCAGCCACCGGGGCCAGGTCACGGTGACTGTCGCTGGAGCTGGCTTCACACCGATGGATGGGGTGGTTTTGCAGAATAGTGAAGGCGCGGCCCGCCCGGCCCAGCGCGTCCTATTCAAAGACTCCAATAAGCTGTTCGCCACCTTCGACCTGACAGGTTTGGCTATCGGCAGTTATGACTTGAAGGTTACCAGGGGTGTGGGTGCGGTTACAAACCCGATGGCCTTCAGTGTAACGGACGGCAAGCTCGGTCACGTGAGCTTTCGGGTCGAAAGTCCACCAGTAATCAGAGCAGGGACAGTTGGCACCATGTTTGTGAATTACATCAACGACGGCGAAACTGACGTGCCCGCGCCCTTGGTCCGGCTTCAAGGCAGGAACGTGAAGGTGGCTCCTCCCGGAATTACGCTAGTCTCCAACGGTAGCGGTGGTGGTGGCGGCGGTGGCCCTGGTGTCCTGGCCCCCTCTTCTCAAAACCCGATTAGAGCCCAAAGTTCGGTCGGTTTATTCGAACAACAATTTCTGGCAAGCGACCGAGGCGGCCTTGGGGGAGTGTTGTCCCCAGGGGGGCACGGCGCAGTTGGGCTTAGTTTTCTCGGTTCGGATACTCCCAGTCCGCCACTCCTAATTTTCACGCCATTTGTTGATGAGTTGCCGGCGAGCCCACACAACTGGAATGCGGTGAAGGAAGCTCTCCGGCCACGATGGGTCTCACCCGAAGCATGGGACTTGCTCTTCGCCAAGTTCCTCGCCCGCGTGGGCTCGACCGATCTCGAATTTCAGACCGCGCTGGATGAGGTGGCCAATTACCAAAGCCTCATTGGGCAGACAACAACAGATGTCGCTCAATTGACAGCCTTCATCTTCGAGCAGGCAGATAACGCTTATCCCGGCGGAATCCTGGCCGCCAGCATTGATGCAGCTGCTCCTGCGGCAGGCCTGACGATGGCCCGCGTCTTTTCCTCGCTGATCTCGCGCCGTTACGAAATCGGTGCATTCGGGCGAGGATGGTTGCACGGATATGAGATGACTCTGCTCAAGGTGGACGCGGATCATGTCATCATCCATGGGCCCGGTGGCGAGCGAACGTTCAAGAGGAAGATTTCGGATCCAAGAGAACGCAGCCTTCCCAATTTATTCATTGGCGAATTCGGCGACCCGGGACGACTCGAATTGGGAATAGGAAATTCTTTTAGCAGGCTAATTGATACTGAGGGGACGGTTTACACGTTCGACGCGACGCGTCTTGTCGCAATCAATGATTCGAACTACAACAGGGTCAGCCTCAACTACACCAATGGTTTGCTTACAAGCGCGGTACACTCAAACGGCGATCGATTCGCCTTCGAATACAACGCCCAAGGACACATTGGTAAGATCAAGGACCAAGCCGATCGCCCGACGGAATACCTCTATGACGCCTCAGGGGAACATCTTCTCCAGGTCAAGGGCCCGCAGGGAAATATTGATTACACCTACGACACCGGTCACGGTGCCGCCAGCGAGCACGCCATCACGTCGGTCGCCAACAACAACGGCACGCACGTCTTCTACAGCTTTGACGGCGAGGGCCGCCTTGTCCACAGCGAGATCGATGGCGGCGCTGAGGCTGTTTCGCTCAGTTACGGCCCCCAGGGCACCGTAGCATACACCGATGCCGCAGGGGCGACGGGCACTGTGCTCTTTGATAGTGTCGGTCATGCCGCCCAGGTCCGCGATGCGCTCGGTCAAATCGTGACCCGAGCTTACGACAAGGATTCTCACTTGGACCGCGAACGACTTCCCGGCAATTTGACGGTGGACTTTGATATCGACCAGCAGGGATTTCTCAAACGGCGTTTCGATCCGTCGGGCCACGTCGTCGTGTTCAACTTTGGCCCAACTAGCGTTTTTCACATCCCGGGGTTTGAGACCATTAGGCAAAACTTCCGTTTGCGACAGATCACCAATGAACTCGGTATAAGAACGGACTTCCAATATGACGGAGCTGGCAATCTACGCTCGATCCAATATCCTGAAGGCCCTTCGCCCCAGTTTTCTTACGACGCTGTGGGGAACCTGAGCGACTCTCACAACCGCCGCGGCCAGATCATTACGTACACTCACGATGCGCGCGGACAGCTCACTCGAAAATCCCACGCGAATGGCACGCATGAGGACTACAGCTACGACAATCGCGGCAACCTTCTGACGGCAAGTGACGTGCATGGCACGACTGCATTCCAGTACGATACTGGCGACCGACTGACGCGCGTGATCTATCCTAACGGTCGTTTCCTTGCCTACACGCACGACTCCGTCGGCCGCCTGACCCGGCTGGAAGCTCAGGACGGATTCGCCGTGACCTACACCCACGACGCTGCTGGTCGGCTGTCGAGCGTGTTGGGTGCCGCTGGCGCGACGCTGGCGAGCTACTCGTACGACCCCGTCGGTCGGTTAATTCGTCAAGCCCATGCCAACGGTACGTTCACCACCTATGAGCACGACGCGGTCGGCCGGGTTACTCATCTCGTGAACTTCGCCCCCGACAATTCCGTGAACTCGCGTTTCGACTATGCCTACGACAGCCTCGGACGCCGTACGCAAATGATCACGCTCGACGGCGTCTGGACCTACGGGCACGACGCTTTGGGGCAAATCATTCACGCCGTCTTTGCATCGGCCAACGCCGGAATCCCCAACCAAGACCTACAATACGAGTACGACCCGGCTGGCAACCGAATTCGGACGACCCAGAACGGCATCGTGACACCCTACACGACGAACATGCTCGATCAGTACACGCTCGTGGGCGGGGCCAATTACGGCTACGATGCCGACGGAAATCTGATCGCAGTCGGGAGCGGTGCGACCGGGACTAGCAATAAGTTCGACGATGAGGGTCGCCTGGTTCGCGTGACCACTCCGGCTGGCACATGGGCCTATGAGTACGATGTACTAGGGAGCCGTGTCGCGAGCGTCCACAACGGCCAACGGACGGAATACTTGCTCGACCCGACTGGGCTGGTGGATGTCGTCGGCGAGTACAGTGGCACAGGAAGCGCCCTCGCGCATTATGCCTACGGTCTGGGGCTCGCCGGTCGCGTGGGCGCCGACGGCACGGCCAGCTTCTACGATTTCGACGCGACTGGCTCCACTGCCGGACTAACCGGCACGAATGGCAGTTACGTCAACACGTACAACTATCTCCCGTTTGGCGAGCCGCTCGCCGCGCCGCAGGAAACGGTTGCCAACCCGTTCGAATTCGTCGGCCAGCTCGGCGTCATGCAGGAAGGCAATGGTCTAGACTTCATGCGGGCACGCTACTATTCGCCGACCGAGGGGAGATTTATCAGCGCGGATCCAATCGGCATAGTGGGCGGTCTAAACCTTTACCGATATGTGGCCAACAACCCAGAGATTTTTGTCGACCCTTTGGGCTTGTCGAGCCTTGGCCACCTTACACCTGCAGAATTTGAGGCATCTATCAGGGCAGCACATGCAGAAATTCAAGCCATCCAAAGGGCTGTCACCAAGGAGGTATTAGAAAGTTTGTACTCGGATTCTGTAGAGAAAGTGTTTGCTGACGCTGCGGAACGTGCAGCATTAGAGGCCAAATTAGCTTTACAGAGAGAGGTGACGCAGATTGTTCGAATTCGGACACCAATACCGCCAGTCGCGGAACTGGGTACAGGCTTGGTCGTGGTGGGCGGCGCTGGCGAATTTGTGGCGGTACTTGGTGCCGTTTTCTTAATTGTCATTCCCGAGCCTGGGAAGCTTGGCGGCGGCATTGGCGATACTATCGCACTCGTAAGTTGTCTCATAACTCCAGGGGCGTGTGGCCCGGAGCTTTTCCCTTCCCCCTTTGATACCAAGGACGGTTCGAGCACGTTTCAAATATCTTCTCAGGATCCCAACGACATCTCGGGCCCTGGAGGCTTCGGCAATGACGGCTTCATCACACCGGACTTCTCCTTGCCATACACGATCCACTTCGAGAATATCGCCAGCGCGACCGCGCCAGCCCAGTTGGTTGTCGTCACGCAGCAGCTCGATGCCGACCTCGACTTCCGCACGTTCGAACTGGGTAATATAAGTTTCGGGGACTTGGAGTTCGCAGTGTTGCCGGGCTTGCAATCGTTCAGTGCTCGCTTCGACGTGCTTGATCGGCTCGGAATCTTCTTGGACATCACCGCCGACTTCAACCCTTTGACCGGCCTGGCCACCTGGACCTTCTCGTCCGTGGATCCGACGACGTTCGACTTGCCGGTCGATCCGCGCATCGGCTTCCTGCCGCCAAACAAAGTGGCTCCGGTGGGGGAAGGTTTTGTCAGTTACTCGATCCGCGCGAAGACTAACGCGGCCACCGGGACGAGGTTCGACGCACAGGGGCACGTAATCTTCGACACCAATGCCTCGCTCGACACGCCGGCTATATTCAATACGATCGACGCCGGGGCACCGTCGTCCAGTACCCAACCGCTGCCCCTAACAGTTACCACGACACAGTTCTTGGTTTCATGGAGTGGCAATGACGATATTGGCGGATCTGGCATCGCCCACTTCGACATTTTCGTTTCCGACAACGAAGGTCCATTTTCTATTTGGCAAGGATCGACAAGTTCGGTGTCCGCAGTTTTTCCCGGACAATTGGGACACAAATATGCTTTTTTCAGTACAGCCACAGATAATGTTGGCCATCTTGAACTGGCTCCCAATTCAGCCGACAGCGTTACTACTGTGATTGCCAATAACAGTCTCCCCGAGGATGTCGATCAGGACGGCTTTGTCTCACCGTTGGATGTCCTGGTGATTATCAACTACTTAAACATAAAACTTGGCGGACCACCTCCACCCGACCAACCGCGTTTAGACGTCGACCTTGACGGTTTCGTCTCACCGCTCGACGCTCTCGTCGTGATCAACTACGTGAATCGTCATGCCGGCGGCGGTGAAGGCGAATCGTACCACGAATTACAAATTGACATAGCGTCCAAAGAGCACGCCCTGAGTCACGACCTAGTCTTGGGCGATCTCGAATTCGATTTATTCGAAGTCTCCCAGCTGCCGAAGCCTTTGATTAGACGACCTAGCGCATACCCGCGGCTCAGGCTTAACAAACTCGTCTAGCTAGCTCGCTAGCGCCCGCGGCTCAGGTTGCAAGTGAAGACGGAAGCAATGTGCGCAAAATTGGAGTTCGAATCCCAGCGGCATGGTACCATCGGACGTCCAGGTCTGCTTCCAAATGGAGCGAGCAAGGGCGTTTGACAACACTATTTGCGATTCTTGAGCATGGTCTTAGCTTGATTCACAAATTCGTTTATCTTTTCGGTTGGTTTTGCAACCACATCAAAGTCGTACACAATCAGCTTCCCCAATTCCGACTCGCCGGCTGGATTCTTGTTGACCTGAACGACTCCGCCGGCCCCTCCTGCGTTCACGGCTTGGAACATAAGGCCTTTTATGGGGTCGTTGTATTGCAAGGCGTATTCCAAACCAACGATTTCCTTGGCCGCGTTCATTTTGAATGTTACGGCGAGTTCGACAATGGTTGGCATCATGGGGTTGCCTCCGATTCGGACATTTTGTGCGTTCCCACCCGCGGCACCACCAGCAATTGGAAATGCAAACGCAATCCCAGCCGGCATAGCAGGCGCAGCGGAAGGGATTTCATTTGGTATGAAGCTGCCATCCAAAATGACTCGGAATTCGGTATCTTTACCTTTCACTCTTGTCTGGATTTCCGAAGCGGATTCAACAGCATTTCCCAATGCGATCCAATCCACGAGCTTCGAAACGTTGCTAATTAGCTTTGCCGTGCTCAACGGCTCTTCCAAGTGCACTTGCAGGCTCAAGATGTCCTCGCCCGATTTGAAAACTTTTACTCCAGGTAATTCTTCCTTGGACGCGATAACCAATTCGCCGTTCTTGACTACAAGGACTTCGACGTCGCCTCGGTATTCATTCGTCGCACCAAAAGGCATACCTCGAAAAACAACGCGTTGCGGTCCGCCAGCAACGACCGCGACAGGCTGTTCCAGGACTTCTTCGTCAATGTTTCCAACTAACGATACGTCCCGTTTTGAAAGCTTGTCGATGGCTGAAATAAGGTCCGCCCTTGAGTTTGCATCTTGGGAAATGCAAATTTGAGGAACGAAAAGAGAAAACACTGCGAGTAAGCCAACGAATCGAATCATTTTGTGGACTTGCATTGGTTGAGAACATTGAGAAGGTAACGAAACGGACTAACACCAAGTGAGCGGAGACTATGTTTGATCAAAATATATGCATTGGGAACCTCTAAACCTTGCACACTTTCACGCGAGGACAAGCCGAATGGAATAGCATTTGTGCCGTGCAATATGATTTGTCAGACAACGATTCTGTCCGTCACAGTCGCACCGAAGTTCAAGCCCCCGGAAACTTCGCCCAGAGAATATTGCTTTTTTGACAGTCACTCCCATCCAACCAACAACCTCCACAGGCTGGTTCAGGACAAGCGACCTCAGATCTTTGTGAACATCGTTCACTTCCCCTCGCCCGATTCTCCAGTTTACAGTATCCAACCAAACTGCCAACAGCCAACCAATGTCGTCAGTCCTCCGCGTTATGGGGTATTTCCGTCAATGGGTTAAACTGCGACCACCACTGGCGTATTCCCATCTTTTCCATCTTTCAGTATCGTGGCGCAGGATTGAATTCGGGCCACGGAATTGCACGGATGAAACACGGATTTGGATTCTTTCATCGGTGTTGATCGGTGTACATCCGTGGCTAACAACCGTTGGAATTGACACTTGGATACTTTGCTCGGAAGTTTGCAAAAATAAGTCTGCCGCTTCCACAGGTTGGACTGAGGCTGGACGAGCACTTACGAGAACATGATGTCTCTCCTGACGAGTATCGAGCCTATCCGGAGCGATCAGTTGTCCTTACCAAGTGAGTTCTTCAAATTGGTTGTCCGTTTTTGGACAGCTGTCGGCTTGGGTGAAACGGGTGCACTTGATGCCGGAATAGATTCACTCCTCGGAGTCAATCCAAAGGTTCGCAAGTACCTCGTCATTGCCCATGTCTCTTCCACACTGAGCGTACCACGGAATGCCGGCATGCAGGCGCCCCGTCCTTCGATCGTCAACCGAACGATTTGTTCATCCGATCTGCATTGTTGCCCGGAGTGTGGGCCCCCATTGTCAAGGAACTGGAGCTGAATCCAGAGGTCGCGACAACGCATCTGGCACCGTTTCTATCTGCTAAAGCGACTACAGTCGACGAAAAACGCTCGCAGTTGCATGCACGCCTCGCGATGGTCTCTCGTGACAAGTCACTCGTCGAACCATTATTAGAAGAGCTGCTCGCCAATAAGGTCGCGTACATCGGTCCGATTCGACAGCAACTACGTCCGTACGCGGGGCAACTCGCAGAAAAATCACGAGCGATCCTTCGTGACGAGAAAGCCGGGATCCAACGCCGCTTCAGAGCGGCGTTGGCGTTGGCGGATTACGTTCCAGAATCGGATGCAGATTCATGGACCGAACAGGACCTGCAGTTTGTGGCTGGTCAACTGGTCGTTGAGAATTCCGAATTCCAGCCGTTGCTGCGTGAGAATCTGCGACCAATCAGCAAAAGGCTGCTTCCGGATCTCGAAAAGATCTTTGGCAACGCAAAGAGTACCGACGCTCAGAGATTGAGTGCCGCTAATGCATTTGCTGATTACTCCGCCAGCGATATCCCGAAGTTGTCACAGTTACTGTCGGTAGCGACTCCAGAGCAGTTTGCGGTCCTCTTTCCACTGGTCGCGGCCACTCCCGCACCTTCGACTGCGGAGGATCTCGGCAAGATCGTCGCGACGCTTCCCCCAACGGAGCTAGGTTCGGTGGAGCGTATTTCGTATGGTCAGCGGCGTGCCAATTCGGCGGTAACTTTGTTGCGTCTCGGTGTGCGTGAAAAAGTCCTGTTGGTGTTTGATATGACCGATGACCCGGAAGCTCTCACACAATTCATTTTCCGTTGCCGCGACCGTGGCGTGCGTGTGGACGAGTTATTGGACTTGTTCCAACTCGCAACCGGAAGCGGAAGCGAGGGACCATCCGATCGCGGTCTGACACAATCCAGTAAGTCATCCCTCACTAATGCGTCGGGTTACGATAAGTCGCACAGGCTGTATGCACTGCTTCTGGCGCTTGGTGAATACGCGCTCAGCGAGATTCCTGAATCGCGGCGTGAGGCTCTGCTGAAGCAGTTAGTCGATTCTTACCGCAATGACCCCAGTTCGGGCGTGCATGGTGCCGCAGGCTGGTTACTGCGACAATGGAGCCAAGCCGAAGCGGTGCGGGAGGTTGACCAAACCGCCGTCCCGTATTCAACCGATCGCGAATGGTTCACATTAGCGATCACGGTAACGCCAACGTCGCCACCCAAGCCGAAGGAAAAACTGGTTGAAGTCATAGGTAAAAAGGAATCTAAAGCCGAACAACCTGTGGAGGGCGATGGAGCGAAAAAAGCAGAAGGGGAAGACGCTAATCCGGAGCCGTTACCACAAAAGACTTTTTACTACACATTTGTCGTTTTTCCGGCTGGAGAGTCGGAGATTGGCTCGGTCAGTGATGAACCGGATCGAAGTAAACAGGAGAATCACGAAGTTCGTCACCGTGTGAAATTGACACGTTCATTCGCGTTGTTGGATCGTGAGATAACGATGGAGGAGCTAATTGCATTTAATCCCGTTTACGCGGGTTATATTAATCAATTTTCCGCAAAACCATCGGATGGGGGCTTCGCCGTGGACTGGTACGATTCAGTTTCATTTTGTCGTTGGCTTGGTGAGCAATCTGGAATGTCGGAGAGAGATCAGTCGTACGCAGATCCGGAATCACTGGCGAAGGAGGATTATCCGCTGGAGCCGAACCCATCGGCGAACTGGGCCCCTCGGAATTGGCCTATGCGATTAGGTCAACCAGGCTTTCGGCTACCAACGGAGTCAGAGTGGGAAGTTGCGATTCGTGCGGGCGGCAAGACGGCGTATGGCTA
This sequence comes from Pirellula sp., assembly GCA_031374925.1. Lineage (GTDB taxonomy): Bacteria > Planctomycetota > Planctomycetia > Pirellulales > Pirellulaceae > JBKCUI01. The sequence continues at coordinate 31,429 of JANMHA010000452.1, forward strand.
TGGCAGCGACGTAGGCCTACTGGGTCGTTTTGGCTGGTTCCAAGAGAACAGTGGTAAGCAGGTTCACGCGCCGCGTGAACTTCGGCCGAGCGTTCGTGGTTTATTTGACATGCACGGTAACCTGTTTGAGTGGACGCATGATTGGAATAGTGACTGTAAAGAAACGGCGGTAGTGGATCCTATCGTTTCCGAAGTGGGCACGTACCGCGTGAACCGTGGCGGCAGTTGGGACTACGGCGCGGCGTATTGCCGGGCGGCGGACCGCTCCTCGGACGACCCGACGTACCGCTCGATCAGCTACGGCTTCCGGGTGGCCCTGAGTCCGTCTATCAAGTCGCCGGAGGCGGACAAGAAGAACAAGTATTCTCGTTCCCACGATCTGACCAAAATTCGAATTGATTGACGGCATCGATGTATTGTGTCGTGGGCAGCCTTGTGCCCAAGGAACGCCAAACCCAACTCCGAATTGCCGTCCGAAAATGAAGCCGCTGCCAATACCAAAGAACAATCTGAGTCCCAAGGTTTCTTAAAATAGTGGGACTCTCAATTCGTCGTGACTGCAACTTGCGTTGAGTTCTCCTCCAGGCTTGGCGTTGAGGATGCGTAACCAACGACTGGTTCAAACAGAGTATTTTCGTGCCAAAATCGGCATTGCAGACTTCATTGGCACGGTCTATGCATATTGAGTCTAGGTAAACAAATGCAGTAGGCATTGGTCTGATTAACAAGTTTACTTGGAACGGGAGTTGAAGCGATGAGTGGCAAGACAGATAAAATAAAAGGTCGAATTAAAGAGGCCGCAGGTATTTTGGTTGGCAATGATAAGCTTCGCGTGGAAGGCAAAACCGACCAAGCTGTTGGTGAAGTCAAGGAAGTGGTCCAAAACGTAGCGGACTCGGTAAAGGACGCCGTGAAAAAAGTTTCCGGGAAATCCTAAGCAGTTTGGGATTGTTTTGAAGTCGTAGAGTCCCCTTTTTTTGGAAGAGAGATTAGTCATGTTACAGTTAGCCATTACGTGTCTCGTTATCGCATTGATCGCTGCATTACTTGGCTTTGGTGGAATCGCAGGTTCCTTTGTAGGTGTGGCCAAGATACTGTTCTTCGTTTTCCTCGTTATTGCTGTACTTTCATTGGTGGGAGGCTCTCTAAGAAGGGGAGCTTCATGAGACTAACCCGCTAATCCTTCGAAAGTCAATATTCATGGAAAAACATCGTAAACTATTCATCCTCGTAGTTGCCTCGCTGCTCACACTTCCTGCGTGCGAGCAACATCCCAGTGCCAATAAAACGGACGGGATAAAAGATGCGCTAGACGCTCGCCCGAATGAGGAGATGCGTGATCTTGGCGAAGACATTGGAAAGGCAGCCAAGGATATCGGTCGAGACTTAAAAGACGCGGTTAAAGAAAAGTAAGCCCGAACATGCATGCTAGTTGTCTGGCTCCGTAGCGCCACTTGAAATGTCAACTGATAGTGTGCTTGCACGACGCGATCAGCACACTTGCACTGGTCAGTAATCGACCAACTGCATCAATAAAGTGCTGTCTGCATGGTTGCCCAGCGTACTCTTGTGGTCGATCATGAGTCAAATTCGACCATTCGAGACAGAGCCGTCGAACTAGTGCGACAACAATCAATTGAATAACCGCGTTTTGACGTTCGTTCGGTACGAATGTTGCGACATGACTCGGTATCGAGTTAGGGACTCAGTTGTTTCCACCGAAACGCCCCCCAAAACCGCGAACATCTTTTGGCCAAACATTCGACGTCCTTCCAAATCGAAGATCGTTGCTTGTCGCTATGAAGGAAATGCGTAAGTGATTCTGGTTTTGTGGAGGAGGTACCCAATATTCCAGTAGTCAAAGAAGGAGTTGAAAAGTGTACCATCTGTGGCCCAAGGCAATTGTTGGAAAAAAACGAATTCTCGAAAACACCCACAAGACGCATATTCGGAATCGTTTTAGACGAACATTAGGCTTTCTGTGTCTCGAGGATCGCCGAATGCTCTCTGGAATTCTTGGTACTGCCGAGAGTTTCGCAGTTCTGGGTGCGTCTACCGTGACAAACACGGGTCCAACGACATTAACAGGAGATTTGGGTTTGTTTCCTGGAACGTCGATCACAGGATTGGCGAGTATTACGCTCAATGGAAATGTCCATCAAACGGATGCGGTCGCGTTGCAAGCGCAAAATGATTTGACCACTGCATTCAATGATCTCGCTGGCCGAGCATCCAATTCCAACCTAAGTGGCCAGGATTTAGGCGGACTCACGCTCGTCGCTGGCGTCTACACGTTTTCGTCGTCCGCCCAATTGACTGGCACTCTTACTCTTGACGCGCAAGGAGACCCTAATGCTCAGTTTATTTTCCAGATTGGTTCGGCGATCACGACCGCAAGCAACTCTTCTATCAATCTCATCAACGGTGCCGATAGTTGCAATGTTTATTGGGAGGTCGGTAGTTCTGCGACGCTTGGAACCGGAACGGCCTTCAAGGGGAACATTGTCGCGCTCACCAGTATCACACTTAATACTGCTGCGAGCATCATCTCTGGTCGAGCGTTGGCACGAAACGGTGCAGTGACACTCGATACCAACGTTATCACGATTGGCCATTGCAGCAGCATCTCTGGCACAAAATTCAACGACCTTAACGGAAATGGATTGCGAGATGCATTGGACTCGGGACGGGCAGGAATCACAATATTCATCGACACAAACTTGAACGGCGTGTTGGATCTCGGAGAAGCGTCAACCGTGACGAGCACCAACGGAAACTATTCCTTCGCCAATCTCAGCCCTGGTTTATACCGTGTTCGTGAAGTGCAATCCGCCGGTTCTATACAAACCACACCTAACCCCGCTGATATCTTAGTAGGAAATGATGACCATATATCCAATGTTATCTTCGGGAATTTTCAGTTAATTTCAATCGTGGGTCTCAAGTTCAATGACGTCAACAGCAACGGAATCCAGGACGTTGGTGATGTTGGGCTTGCTGGTGTCACCCTATTTATCGATGCTAATTTGAACGGCATCTTCGATGCAGGTGAACTATCAACCGTTACGACTGCCAACGGTTCCTATAGCTTCGCAAACCTTGGGCCTGGCACGTATCGTGTTCGTGAAGTGCGCCCGGCTGGCTCCACGCAAACGACCCCTAATCCAGCAGATATTGTGGCCAATAGTGGCAGTAACGTTTCGAATGTAAACTTCGGCAATTTCACTAGTATTTTTCAGCCTATCATCATCGGGGGTCTCAAGTTCAATGACTTCAACCGCAACGGAATCCAGGACGTTGGAGATGTTGGTCTTGCTGGTGTCACCCTATTTATCGATGCTAATTTGAACGGCGTCTTCGATGCAGGCGAACTATCCACCGTTACGACTGCCAACGGTTCCTATAGCTTTGCAAACCTCGGACCTGGCACGTACCG
>JANMHA010000028.1:0-1563 GCA_031374925.1 Pirellula sp.
CGCGTTCGTGCGCCGCTTCGCTCACGCGGTCCAGCATCGGCTGCGCGATGTCCGCGCACGTCACGTCATGACCGAGGCTGGCGCAATGAAGACCGGTGTGTCCCGCGCCCGTGGCGACATCCAGCACTCGGGCTGGAGTAGGCAGGGTGAAGCGGCTCAGCGCGGCGATGACATCGGCAACGTCCGCCAGGATGTGGCCCTTGCCGTAGCGATGGCTCTGGCGTCCGAACTGTTCTGCGGCGGCGGATTGGACGGGATCGAGGCTCATGCTTTGCGGGCTTGGATGTTTTTTAACAACGCCCGCGCACATGCTTCGGCAAAGGCCGGGTCATTCACCGCGTTGTCCATCTCCACGACTTCGATGTCCTTGCGCAGATTCGCCTTGAGCGCATCGAAGAGCACACGGTCCGCGATGGGATCGTGGAACTTCTGGCCCGGCGCGCTGATGACGCTGATGGCTTTCTTCGGCAGCAGAACGGTCACGGGCGCAGTCGATAGATTCACCTTCTCGGCGATGATCTTGCCGAGTTGCGCGCACTCCTCCGCGTCGGTGCGCATGAGCGTCACCTGCGGATTGTGCTGATAGAAATTGCGGTCCTTGAACTTCGCGGGCACGGAGTCGGGTCCGTGGAAGTTCACCATGTCGAGGCAGCCGGGGGTGACGATGGCGGGCACGCCGTGACGCGCGGCCGCTTCGAGGCGGGTCGGGCCCGCGCCGAGGAATCCGCCGACCAGTTCATCGGCCCACTCCGTGGTGGTGATGTCGAGCACTCCTGCCACCATGCCGGTTTCGATGATCGATTCCATCGTGCGCCCGCCAGTGCCGGTCGAGTGGAAGACGAGGACTTCATAGCCGGCCTGTTCGAGAATCTTCCGCGCGTGATCGACGCAAATGGTGGTGTTGCCAAACTGGCTGGCGACGATGATCGGCTTGTCCTCGGCGACCTTTGGCTCCACTTCGACCATGCCGCAAATCGCTCCGGCGGCGCGGGTGAGAATCTGGCGCGAGATGCGGTTCAGCCCCGCGACATCGACAATGCTCGGGAACATCACGATGTCCTTCACGCCCACGTATTGCACGGTGTTGCCGCTGGCGAGCGTGGAGACCATGAGCTTCGGAAAACCAATCGGCAGTGCGCGCATCGCCGCCGTGCCAATCGCCGTGCCGCCGCCGCCGCCGAGCGAAATGACGCCGGCGATCTTCCTTTCAGCAACAAGCTTCGCGAGAACGATGGGCGCGCCCTTCGACATGGCCGCGACGGATTCACCACGATCGCGCTTTGTGAGGAGCGTGGCGTAGTCCGCACCGGCCGCGTGGCAGACTTCCTCCCGCGTGATGTCGGGCTTGAGCTTCGGCGCTTCGAGCGCGCCGACGTCGATGACGAGCGTCTGGTGTCCGCGCGCCCTGATTTGCTCCGCGACAAAGGCGTGTTCCTCGCCCTTGGTGTCCATCGTGCCGAGAATTGCAATCGTTGCCATAGTGAGTGCGCGCAGCGTAGCAATCGAGCGGAGCAGGGCAAGTCTCAGCGAACTGTGTCACATGCGCGGATGCTCGGTTTGTGG
>JANMHA010000029.1:0-11807 GCA_031374925.1 Pirellula sp.
GATACAGGCGTGGAAAGGCTTTCTTCTCATCAGGCCCATTCAACTGCGGAACGGTGGAGAGCCGGATATTTTTGAAATTGGCCGAGGCGATTTCGAGTGAGCCGCCATCCAGCTTGTAAATCGGAAACTCCATATTGCTCTGTCCGCCGAGCAACCAGACATCCCCGAGGAGGATATCCTCCAGCTTGAGCGTCGTGGCTTTGCCCTGGACGATCAACGGGTGCGGCTCGGAACTGGCGGTCATGGCCGGCAGCTCGACTTTCCACGATCGGTCGGCGGCAGCGGTGCTTGATTGAGTTTTTTCTCCAAAGGTCACGCTCACGTTCTCACCGGGCTCCGCCCAGCCCCAGATCCGGATCGGCTTGTCGCGTTGCAGCACCATGCCGGACTGAAACAGATTGTGCAGGCACAACCCGTCCCCGATGGCAGGCACATCAATGCGGTCCTTTCCTCGCACCAATTTCTCTTCGGCCCCGGCCTGCGGGCATACCAGTAGCCAGATGAATCCAATCAGCCATGCGGCGTAGCTTATTCTCTTCATGTCGGTTTCGTTCCAATCAGCGTTTCAGTTGCTTCCACTCGGCGCGGGTAATTCGGGGCAGCTCTTTTTCATCATCATACATTGGAAAGAACTGCGTCCTCATTTCTAGCTCAACCGTCGTCTCGGGGAAAGTTATTTTATGCTCAGAGTAGAGCGATTGTCCTCAATCGCTTTGGAGCACTGACTGAACCCTTGCATACGCAAATCAATGCATACACTATACAAGCAGAATACACGCGACGCAATTTCGGGTCCGGCATGAGCATTTGACCGAATTGAATTTCGATAATTTGAGCCTTTGCAAATACTTTGGCTGGATGCGCAGCGCGGTAAACGATTGAGGACAATCGTTTTACTCTGGTCTCTGCCACAATTGAAACTCACCGTCGCGCAATTTCGCTTTGGCAGGATTGTTGGCGACGTACTTCTGCAAGTATTGAAACTGTTCAGCGCTGCGAATGGCGTGATCAAACGTTTCCGGTTGCCAAAAAGCCCCCGACGCACCGATCAATGGATTGATTTGCCTGGCAGTGAATCGCATCCAGCTTTGACCGATGATCGACTTACCAGCTTCGGTACGAAACTGGACGATTGCATGAACGTGGTTGGGCATCACAACGAAGCAATCGACATCGTACGCTTCGCCATCTCCACGCAAGATGGCGTTTGACTCGATGGTTGCTAGTTCGGGTCGTTTTAATACACACTTGCCATGACATTCGTCTAGCGCGCCGAGATAAAGCTGGTCCGCAAGCTTTCGAAACTGATTGCGAGCAGCGGTCCCGAGCGTGTCTAGAAGTAGTTGGTGGTTGCGTAGTTTGGGACCAACGGTGGAAGCGGCAAGTTGTACTGGGAGTTTTTTGATTGTTAGCCATTCTTCAAGTTCGCGAATCATCCGCAGGAGGACTTCGCGAGGGAGAGAGTCAGCGGTCCGAAAGGTGACGAACATAGCAGAGTCGACCTGAAACCAGTGGGGAAGGTTTCGTTCCGAGAATTCGACTTCCGCATCGCGATCGAAAGCGTTGAAGGTAACTTTCTCGTTCATGGTTTGGAGTAGAGTAGAGCGATTGTCCCAATCGCTTGGGAGCACAAAAATCGCTTAAACTAAGTTTTGATAGTTTTTTGTATTACTTGCTTTCAACAATCGTCTATCGCTTGATTTAGTTTGAGCGTGAGAAACGACCGAGAACAACCGTTTCACTCTGACGATGGTTCTTTGTAACGCGTCGTTCAAAAATGCCAACTCCATTACCCCAGCTCCATTCCACAAAAAAACGATTTTGTGTAAGGTGAATAGTAAGGTAGGCTGAGGTATTTTGTGCTCCGAAACGATTGGGGACAATCGTTTTACTCTCCCTCCGGCTGCTTGACGGACCAATCATGCGTCCACTCAAATACGTTGCCGTGCATGTCAAATAAACCACGAACGCTCGATCCATTCATCACGATCGAGGACGGGACCAGAATCGGTGCTGATGGTGTTCCGTCCGGTCAATCCATGGCGAATACTTACGATTCAGTAGGGACTCTTGCCCTATTTGAGTCGGATGAGTTTCGGGGTGTCCGTCGAGGCTTCAATCGCGGCGATCGTATCGCTGACGCTCTTGGCCTTCATGCGCATCAGCGCCCGTGGAAAATCTTTCTCCTCCTTCTCGAAGTAGTGCGCGATCTTAGTCAGCTCTGGAATGACCACCTTGGCGTGGGTGCCGTAGGTGAGGAGGATCTGCATCAGCTCAGGGGTGCGAATTTGGCTTTCCCATGGATTCTGATCTCGGGTGTAGTTTACGAGCGCGTCCATGCCTTCTTCGATGTGGTGCTGCGACAGGAGACGCAGGCCCTCAACGCGAATCCCGTCGGCGAACATCTCGCCGCTCGGCGCGGGCTGGACGATCGCCTCGTGGATGGCAGGCAGCAGAGGCTTGATTTCTTCGAGCGAGAGATGTCGATACACGGAACCAATGCTGCCGCGAGCACGTCCGTCCTCGTTCGTCAGCCCGGCCCGCACGGCATTGTAAAGCGAGGGGCGATCCACACCTTCCAGCGAGCGGCCGAGCATTCCGTCACGCTCAAACAGTGCGAAGGAGAGATAACGCTGCTGCATGCCGCGCGGGTCATTCTTCACATCCACCTGAGCCAGCAGTTCGAGCAGTTGCGGCACTGCTTTTGTAGCCGGCGCACCGATGGCTGCGAGTGCCTCGGCAGCTTTGATGCGCAGCCACAGGTCCTGGTCAGCCAACGTCTTCCGCAGGGCCTCCACGGCTGGTGCTCCCCGTCCGCGAAGGAAGATCAAACCCTGACAGGCGCCGTAGCGAGCGTCGAGACTGGTAGAATCGAACATCTCGACCAAAGGTGCTACGGTAGCGTTCTTGCGACGCGCCAGAGCCATGGCCGCTCGCTCGCGCACAACGGGCGACCAGTTGCAAAGCCGCTCGAGGAGTTGTTCGTTGCTAAGCGCATCGTAGAAACTGTTGCGATCTTTGTGGTTCCAGCCACGCCCGTCGACGATGAGAGATTGGGCGGCGGCGGCATCGAGTTGCGGCACTGCGTCAGGCTTTTTACCGGTGAGATAAAGCTTCTTCAGCGGCATGGCGTAGGCCAGCAGATAGCCGCCAGTGCAATCCCAGCCTGCGTAGCTGTCTTCTTCAGGTTCCGGCGGGCCTTGGTGTAGGAAATTTCCTTGCGAACCGCGGGCAAGGTCGAAATACCGTGCGCCAAACTCGTTCATCCATGCACCCGTGGCCTCCGGGCCCGACTGGGCAATACCAGGCATCGCCCAAAGCATGTTGAAGAAATTGCCGGTGTGTCCCGAGTCCCGTTCCGGTCCGTGAGAGGCAACGCTCATACGGGAGAAGAACTCCGCGCCTTTCGATTCACCGATCAAGTTGAACAGCACGGCGGCCATTCCGCACTTGCCGTTGTCCTCGTGGGTCTCAATCCATGGATGATGGTCGCCGTAGGGAATCGCTCCCTTGCCGATATAGAATCGCATCAGGCGGACGCTGAGTTCGATGGCACGGTCCACCGCCGGGTCCTTCACGCCCGCATCACGGGCCATCACCAACGAAATCGTCAGAGGCAAACCCGGGGAATTCATCATTCCGTAGCCGAAAAGTCGTCCGTCGGGCCGAGCGAACCTGTGGCCCCACGAGCCCACTGCGCTTTGGCCATGGGCGGCTTCGAGCGCGAGCCGCGTTAAGCCCGGCATGACCGAATCATCGCCCGTTGCCATCTTGTATTCGGCCAGGAACATCATGACGTAGCCGTAATACCATGTTGCCATCTCTTGGTCTTTGAAGTTCATGGCCCACTCGGCTTCCTTCTTGATCAGCGGGAGGTAGCTTGGGTCACCACTGGCTAACAGGGCGAGTGCATTGAGCGATCGGGGGATGGGGTCAAGCCGCTTGGCGTAGGAGGGATTCGCCATCCGCTTGGCAAGATCTTTGCACCCTTGTTCGAGAATTGTTTTAGACTTGGGGCAATTGTAGGGAGCGGTGGCGCTGTAAGTTCCGAGCACCGAAATCTTCAGCACGACTTCCGCCGAACTGCCTGCGCGCCACCGGGTCAGGCTGAGCTTGCCCTGGCCCGCTTCCGATTCGGCAAGGGTCAGGGCCTTGCCCATTTCGGTGCGTGGGTCATAGGAAAACGGCTTGCCGCCGACACCGAGAATCACATCGCCGACCGCGAGAACGCCGTCCGCGGGAGAACCCTTCTCGACCTTGGTGATTGCAATCTGGCGCGCATCTGTAGTCACCATCTTGTCACAATAAATCCAACCGCGCGCCCCGGTGCCTCCGAGATTCCAGTCGTGCTTCGCGCCTTTCGGGATCTTTTCGCCCTTGGTGAAATCGGGTATCGCCGACTCCTGGCCCCTGTCTGCAGCGAAGCTTGAGCCATGCGCCGCGAAAACGACGGTAAGTGTTAGGAAAATGAGTCTGTTTTTCATGCTGATCATTTGTTGGGTTGGATGGCGAGCTTGGTCATGAAGTCGGTACTTGATGCAGGTTGAATGTGGCTAAGTCGAGAGGAGCAGCCGACGATGAGTACGGCAATCAGGGCGGTGATCAGTGGCGGAATAGCCCCCTGCGCGATGTGGCCTAAAATGAGCGACACGCAATCGCAATGTATACGACTTGCAGCCAATCAATCGGTTTTATTGGATTCCTTTTTTTGCGGCGATCGCGAAATCGGTGCTCCATTTAAGCAGTTCAGCGATGAGCGGACGAAGTGAAGTCTCTAATTCAGTATTTGAGTTATAGACAGGGTTTTGCCAATAGCCAGCCAAAATAGTTTTTTTGTGTCAAACCGAAACGCGAGGAGCGGCCCTCTCTAATGTTGACCTTATGCCGACGTGGGCGAAAAGTCATTGATCCGCAATCAATTCGATGAAGCGGTGTTTCATACCAAGTACAGTGAAAAGGAAGAATCCATGTTCTATCTAAAGAATTTACCAGCCTGGGAACGGGCCGCGCGCGTTATAGTGGGCCTTGGGATGGTCGCCGGAGGACTTTCCGTTCTCGGGGCAACTATAGGTGGCTACGTGCTGGCGGGAATGGGTGTCATGACGGCGTTGTCAGGATTCGCAGGTTTCTGTCCGATGTGTGCGATGGTTGGTCGAAAGCTAAAAACTCAGAGTTGAGAAATCACTTGGAAACAGAACGAGCATAGCGTCACGATGTTGTGTTGATCGACGCCGCCCGATCTGGGGACGAATCGGCTGTGCTTGCCTTACTGGAGGCGGCACAGCCTGACATTCGCCGTTATGCGGTGTCGAGCTGCCAGCACACAGACGATGCTCCCCTTCTTCAGATACCGAAAAGCTTTACGCAAACGGGGGCACACTACCTTGGGCAGCTCCTCGTCCTCGACGATCCTCGGTGAAACACCCCTTCGAAAGAAAGTCATGGTGAATGACGGAATGAAATCTATTGTAAGGCATCTCTCGCCGCTCGCTCTTTTTGTTCAAGAAGTGCTGTGTCCCCAAGTGTCCCCAAGAGTCTCAAGAGTCTCCACGTAGAGCGTTCTTTCCCAAGCTCGAATCGACATGGCTCGAGCCTGAACATCGATTCGCGTTTTGGTGGCGACCTTATGCGCTTGATCCGAACGTTGACTACTCGGCTGAGCCTCGAACACTGGTCGAGTTCAGGCTCGAAGCAACTTCTACGGGGACGTTAGTGCATGTAACCGAATCTGGTTTCGATGGCATTCCTACCCATCGTCGCGACGAAGCGTTTCGCATGAACGATGGCGGCTGGGCTGCACAAGTCAAGAACATTCGAGACCATGTCCAAACAAGCCCTTAAGCGTCCGAGCAAGGCGTTCATGCAACGCAATGCGGCGATCTTTGCGGCGTTGGGTGACGAAACTCGCTTGCAGTTATTGATCAAACTCAGTACGGGTGTGCCTCAGTCGATCAAGCAATTGTCGATCGACTTACCCGTTTCACGTCAAGCGGTAACGAAGCATCTTCGGGTGCTGGAGGAAGCGGATTTAGTAACGCAAGAACCACATGGCCGCGAGCGTCGCTTCGTAGCGAGGCAGGCAGGAATCGACGAGCACAAGCCGCACTGCTAGTCATTGCGAGACAATGGGACGATACACTGGGGCAGTTGAAAAACTTCCTTGAGAGAACTTAGCAAGGCGGCTTCTTAAGGGTAGGCCTCCTCCAGGTGGTTCCTCGCTCCGGCGTGTCAAACCGGAGCGGACCGGATCGATCGGAAGTCGTTGACAACTCAAGCGAAGTCTGCAGGTTTTTCTAGAAACTAGTGGAGTGAACAGCCGAGAAACGGTGGAATCAATACCAATGGCTAGTTTGCTATCAGCGCAACATTCCCAATCCAAGGAGCTATCAGAGTGAAGAAAGCAGCAACTGGATCGCAGAAAGCCGCACCCGGAGCTAAGGGTGTAGCAAAAGCAGGCAGCAAAGTCGCGGCAAAGGCCGAGCTACCGCTGAGCACTCAGTCTGCCGTCGAACGGCGATCAGCAGAGGCAGAATTGCGTGGGCTGATCGACGAGTTTGCGCCCTCGCAACTTCGGCTAATAACCGCAGTTCGACGGTCACTTCGCAAGCTTCTTCCAACCGCATACGAGGTCGTGTACGAGTATCGCAACCTAGGTGCAGTGGTGTTGAGCTTTTCGCCGAACGAGCACGGGTACGATGGCGTCGTTGGAATTCGCGCGACCGCAGACGGAGTGAGACTGTACTTCACGCTTGGCAAGGAGTTGCCGGATCCTGAGAAACTGTTGCGAGGGTCTGCGCAGACTCGCTTCATTGAATTGGATGGCACGTCGACACTTGCTCTCCCGGCGGTTGAGTGTTTGATCGTCGACGCCATTGCTCGTACTCACGTTCCGTTCGCAGAAATTGGCAGCGGGCCCGTAATCATTCGTTCAACATCGGCCAAAAACCAGCCGCGGAAATCGAAACCCAAGGAGCCATCATGAGCACTAAAAAAGAAGCCAATGGAAGACGTTCTGTGCAAATCGAATTCGAGGTGCATGGCACGCCGGAAGAAGTTTGGAAAGCGATTGCAACCGGACCAGGTATCTCATCTTGGTTTGTTCCAACGGAGTTTGAAGAGCGTGACGGGAAGCCCGTTTCCATGAAATTGAATTTCGGTCCGGGCATGGAGATTCGCACCGACTTGACCGCATGGGAGCCGCCTATGATGTTCGCAACGGAGGCTGGTCACCCTGGCTCGCCGCCTATCGCGAATGAATGGATCGTCGAAGCACGCGGGGAAGGCGTCTGCGTTATACGCATTGTCCAAAGTCTTTTTGCGAGCACGGACGATTGGGACGACCAGTTAGAAAGTGCTAAAACTGGACTCGCTAGTTTCCTGAGTATCCTGCAGATCTATCTCAAGCACTTCCGAGGCCAGAACTCGACAGTTATGAAATGGATGGCTCCCTTTGCAGGTACCGACGCAAAGGCGTGGGAAACACTGACTATGGCATTGGGATTGAAAGACTTGGTTGTTGGACGGCGGATGTCGCCAACCGCGGGAGTCCCATCGTTGAGAGGCGTGGTCGAGTACCTCACGCTGAAGACCTCGGCCCGTCATACCGCTTATTCACGAAAGCCAGGAAATGCCCCAATTTAAACCTGAATCATACACCACCGTCTCACCGTACCTCATTGCCGATAACGCCGCGGCAACGATCGAGTTTCTCAAACAGGCATTCGGCGCAATCGAATTGCGCCGTTTCGCTGGCAACGACGGAAGACTCATGCACGCTGAAGTTCGAATTGACGACTCAGTTCTGATGCTTGCCGATGTAAAGGATGTTGACTCTACTTATGGTAAGGCACTTGAGCTAGGTGCGGTTTCCGTTCAAGAGCCGGTCAAAAAGGATGATGAAGACAAACGAGGTGGCATCCGAGATTCTGGCGGCACCACTTGGTGGATCGCGACACGGATGGAATGAGCTCCTACTCTTCCCAAATGCAACATTCAATGCAATCATAGCAAGATGAATCCAGCGATTTTTAAATACAACGAGGCCCTTGCTCGAGCCGAAAAAGCAATTTGCGATTTGCTTGCGCAAGTGATCAACAAACATTTGCCCGAAGCGGAAAACAAGATTTGGCACGCTCATCCTGTTTGGTTTTTAGATGGCAATCCGATTGTCGGCTACAGCAAGCTGAAGGACTGCGTGCGTCTGATGTTTTGGAGTGGCCAATCGTTTGAAGAATCGCTGCTGAAAGCGGACGGCAACTTCAAAGCAGCATCCGTACGGTACACTGAGGTGGCTCAAGTGGATAAAGAAGCGCTCAAGCGTTGGCTTGAACTTGCCATCGAAATTCAGTGGGACTACAAGAACATCGTAAAACGCAAAGGGCGACTAGTACGACTTAAGTGACTTTCAGACTTCAAGCTTGTCGGTACAAAGGCAGAAGGCGCTCGCTCTACAGTAACGTAAGGCGGACTCATGAAATTCCTGGTATGATCGTCCACAAGCTATTTGATCCATTGCGATCCGTCCGTGAAGGATTTAGGTAGCTCGTTCACTGCAATCATGTTTTAGGTCAAAAGAATGTTGTTTGTTTGGCGTTTGTTAGCGAGAATCTCGTAGATTGACGAGACAGCGCGGAGACTGCCAGAAACGGCAAAGATACGGAGCATAAGGAAAGTTCAGCTCTGAGGGTGTCTGAGATTAGGCAAGGCGATGTGCAGCCAATCAATCGGTTTTATTGGAATTCTTCTTTGCGGCGATCGCGAAATCGGTGCCCCATTTCCTCAGTTCAGCAATGAGCGGACGAAGTGAAGTACCTAATTCAGTAATTGAGTATTCAACCTTGGGTGGCACTTCTGCGAAAACTTGCCTGCCAATCAGACCGCAATGTTCAAGATCACGCAACTGCGCGCTCAAAACTCGATGCGTCACGCCTTTTAGCTGACGCTGAAGCTCGTTAAAGCGAAGAGTTTTTTCAAGTAACAGTGCCATGATCATCGTCTTCCAGCGGCCGCCGATCAGATCTATCGCAGCTTCGACGGGACACCCATCATACTCACATTCGCGTTTTATTGGCAATTCTTGTCCCCAGTATCCGTTTGGTAACTATCTATCCGTAAAGTGCGTTCTTGAAGCGAAACCTAGTTGCACTAGGATACGACATCGAGGAAAAGATTTCGCAATACAATTCAGGCAAAGGCAACTCATGCAGATTCTACCAGGCATTTTCAAATTCGATACGGGCCCATTCAACTGGTATATATTGGAGGAAGCAGGGCGGATTACCTTGATCGATGCAGGGTTTCCTGGCCACTACTCGATCTTCATTGCGGGACTCAAGGAGATTGGAAAGTCGATTGAGGACGTCGATGCGATTATTCTCACACATGCCCATGCTGACCACACTGGTTTCGCGGAGCGTTTGCGGCGTGCGTCGGACGCGACGGTCTATATTCACCGCGATGACAAGGCGGGAGTAACCCGTCCTCTGAACCTGCCTTGGTATGGTCTGCTTTCCAACGCATGGCGAACATACACTCGTTCGATGTTGCTCCATGCAACCTGGAACGGCGTTTTTCAGCTACCTTCGGTTTCAAAGGTCACTGTATTTGAACATGGTGACATTCTCGAAGTTCCTGGGCGCCCACAAGTGCTTCACGTCCCCGGCCACACCCCTGGCGAAGTGTGTTTTTTTCTTCCTGAACGGCAAGTGGCCTTTTGCGGTGACACACTCGTAACCCGGAATTTGTTCACCGGTGTTGATGGTGGGCCTCAAGTTCCACATCGATTGCTTAACACATCAGACCGACAAGCACGCAACTCACTCGACAAGCTAATAGAAATGGGACATGTGACGATTTTGCCAGGACACGGAAATCCTTGGACGGGGGAGATCGCCGAGGCGGTTGAAATTGCCCGCAACGACTTTTCGAATCGCGGCAAAGTACAGACCAGAACCACTTAATGTCATCTAAACCGGAGAGGCGTCTATTCGATTCGTCCGTTTTCAGCGGCCTTCAGCTTAGATTCAAGTTCTATGATTTTGGCTTGGAGTTGCTCGATAACCGGAGCAACTTGCTTCTGAGAGAATCGCTTGTGAATGTGCTGAGGGCAGTTTACGTCCCAGGCCTCAATCTCAAACAAGATCGCTCGCTCGGCCTTCCCCGGATACAAGGGATCACGAAGCCTGTCGAGGAGCACTGCATCGCCTTCAATCACTCGAAGGTTTCCCCAGAGCTTGATGCGACGACTGTGCGCATAGTCCATGAGGAAGATAAACGCTTTGGGATTCTCCGAGATGTTACCCAGTGTGATGTATTGTCGATTGCCGCCGAAGTCAGCAAAGCCCAGCGTCCTCTCGTCCACGACCTTGAGAAACCCAGGTGAACCGCCGCGGTACTGAATATACGGCTGGCCCTGGGCGTTCGCAGTCCCAAGATAGAACATGTCCAAATCGGCCAGGAATTTGCGCAGTTCTTCCGATACAGTCGTTTCCCAGCTCCCTCCCATTTCCATGCGGGAATAACTGGACCGCGAACCTTTCTGGGTTTGGATCGCTTTCACGGACGGGGTGAACGCGATGTCGCTGGGATACTGATGCATGGTTCGTCTTCCTTGTGTAGGATTGATTGTGTACTTCTCGAAAATCAATGGACCCCTGGGATGCCTGCATATTCGACTGGCCGCGGACCGGGTGCCAGCCAATGGAACCTTCGATCGGCTTCGGTAATAACAACATCGTTGATACTCGCTTCTCGCCGCGTCAGTAGCCCTCGATCGTCGAACTCCCAGAGTTCGTTTCCATAGGCACGATACCACTGGCCATGCGCATCATGGTATTCGTATTGAAAGCGGACAGCCAAGTGGTTGTCGCTAAAACTCCACAACGACTTGACCAATCGATAGTCTAGTTCCCTCTCCCACTTCCCTTTGAGGAATTCACGGATCCGGTCTCGCCCCTGAAGGAAACGATCACGGTTCCGCCACTCCGAGTCCTCGGAGTACGCGAGCGAAACTCGTTGTGGATCACGACTGTTCCAGGCATCTTCGGCCATTCGCACTTTGGCGATGGCGGTTTCCAATGTGAATGGTGGTCGGATCACGGTCATGGCTGTTGCCTATCAATTCGCTTTTGGATCGAGAAAAAAACCGACTACCTGGAACCGGCTTCAAGTGTATTTGTGGAAGTACTCTTTCCCAAAAAGGCTCGAATGGTCTGTGCGATCGCAATCCCGTCTTCTTCGAGGGCGAAGTGGCCCGTGTCGATTAGATGGAACTCCAAGTTCTTAAGGTCACGCTTGTAAGGCTCGGCCCCCGCAGCGGGAAAGATCTGGTCGTTTTTGCCCCAGACAATCAGCGTCGGCGGTTGGTGTTTTCGAAGATACGCCTGCCATTGTGGATACAAAGGAGGATTGCTTCCGTAGCTAAAAAACAGTGCAAGTTGAATCTCTTGATTGCCACCACGGTCCAACAACGGTTGAACATGACCCCAGGTATCGGGACTAATCGTTTCGACGTTACGAACTCCATGCGTGTACTGCCACTTGGTCGCGTCGAGAGTCAGAAAAGATCTCAAACGATTGCCTTGTTCTTCGGAACGATCTTTCCAGTAAGCCTTGATCGGTTGCCAGAAATCGTTGTCGAGCCCCTCGTCATAGGCGTTGCCGTTTTGAACAATCAGCGATTCAACTCTTTCTGGATGTTTCAACGCAAGGCGAAACCCGACCGGAGCGCCGTAGTCCATGAGATAAATCGAGTACTTCTTCAGCCCGACAACCTCAATGAACTTGCCGATCGTATTGGCCAGATTGTC
>JANMHA010000042.1:0-4585 GCA_031374925.1 Pirellula sp.
TGGTACCGGTAACCGTTTCTGGTTCGTAGACGGTTTTCTTGACGGTTTTCATCACGGTGTATGTTGATGGACCACACGAGTCCACAACATTACATCCGCAGTTTTCGTAGCTGATCGCGCCGTTATAAGCAGCTTGAACAGAACCAGCATTGAATGCAGCCATCATCGCCGCAATCGCTGGAAGAGCCAATAGTTTTTTCATTCTCATTCTCCCTTGAACGTTTGCAAAACCACGCAGGACACTAGTATCAGACGGGACGATGCTTTGCGGCTCGCCACTCCGTTGTTGTTCGGTTGGTAGTTTCTTTTCTCCAAGAGTCCGGCTAAACCGCAAAGGGCTGCCAACAAATATGCTCTGGTCGATCCCGTCCATGGACGCCCTCGCATCGCGGTCTCCCTACACGTCCAGTTGCGGCTCTACGTGTTGGAAGGTCTGCGTGCTCGGAGCGACTCGTCCGCTCGAACTCATTTCGAGGGCGTTCTTGACGAGACCGGAGCAACCAGCCCCTGGGTGGAACTGGACTCTTCGTGCTGGGAAACTACTTCCCGACAGGCGACTTAGATCGACTGGTCAAGAAGCATGGACCAGGAAAATTGAACAGGCGGGGTAATTTACACGGGTTGCCCCAGATCGATCTAGGAGGTCTGACGACTTTAACGATTAGTCCGTTATGACACGTTCCATTCACGTGGAATTCGTATTGCAAGAGTGGCGGTGACCAGTCTCCTAAGCGAAGCCCTCACTCAGCCAATTTGGCAGAATGAAACGAAACAAGGGACCATGGGGTCCCCTGAGTTTCTTGATTGAAATTGGATGAACAGTGCTACCGACCACTAACCAAGCTGATCCAGAAACTTGTCCAATGCCACGGATAGCTTCTCGTCGGTGTCGTAGTTGCCTTGAGAAATCGCTTCCCTTAGGCTGGCCACTTTATCCGATCGAAACACTTCACCTGAAGATTGCGCACTGACGGAGCTCAGCGCTTCGGGCGACAAGTCAAGTTGATCGACAGGAGTTGGAATGGTTGCAGCTGGAGTGGCCGCCGATTGCGCAGGAGCATTGCTGCGTCCTGCGGTGCGCGCAACGTCAACTCCAGAGACCGAGAAATTTCCGGATATTTGCATAAGATGTCTTCTTCCCTGTTTGATAAGGACTCTTGGCCCAATCGAATGACCGAGGTTTACATGGACTGCTACCGTGCTGACAAGACGAGAATCAAATTCTCGTGCCCGATCCCTTTTTCCAACGCAGTCCGTGTCGCAGAAAAGACCTTCCGAATCCATCAGGTCAAGGCGACTTTGCGAAGACGCTGCTTTCGAGCGAAAGCATACCTGCTTATCGGAAGACTCATCCAACTAGACCAGTGAATCCTATCCCCTTCCTTTTGTGATGAATAGCCAAACAGCAGTGTCTAAAGCGATTTTGATGCCTGGCAACAATGCGACGGTCGTACTGGACATGTTCGAAAGCAACTGACATGCCAACGTTCACTCCTTCATCGACAATTGCTCGATAAAGGATTTATAGCCAGTCAGATAGCTCTTTCGCAAGGCGGAATGCAGAATCATGAATTGCCATCATTCGTCGAATCTGGACTGTATTGTTGTAAATACAAAAATGGACGACCTTTTTTCAAGCAACTTCAAAATCCATTTCCAAAAAAGTCAGAATCGCGATTGACCCGAAGGGACGGTCGGGTCTATCTTACCGCCGTCGCAGCAAAGAGCTTCGACAACCAAACGACTTGAGTCGCTCGCCCAAAAAAGTCCGATCTTTTACTTACAAATCAGTCTGGATCCACCAAGTTGGATATGCGTGAAGTGATTGAAATTTATTTCTCTTGCTGATCACAAATCGCGCCATGGCACCCGCACACGGATGTGCTGATGCCTGGTGAAAAACAAAGTGGGTTCATGCGGGCAGTGCACACGGATGCTGCTATTGCCCGCTCGAAACTTGGCTCCCGGAAATGTAGCTCTTGTCCTCAGCCCCCCTAGGACTCGTTCACTTCCGGGAGCTTTTTTTATGCCTACCGTCGCGGGGCACGCCGCACGCCGTATCGGTGTCGACGCTGCTAGCGCCGGTTTCGGATGCTGGCAGCATCTGCCACGGTGGCCGAGACGGTTTCGGATGCTGGCAGCATCCGCCACGGTGGCTGAGACGGTTTCGGATGCTGGCAGCATCCGCCACGGTGGCTGAGAGAAGAGCGACACGGCACAATTCAGGCTCATTCTTCGGTCGGAATTCCGGCCATGATGCGTTCCAAGAATTCTTCAAGGATAGGCGATCCAGTACGAATGGTCAGTTCGATATCCAAGCTCCACAATTCAAACTTTCCAATACGGGGCGAGTCGATTTTCGCAAGATCCTTGCCTGTGCAGATAATTGCATCACATTGGATATCGCATTCGTTGGCTTGTTTTTCAATAGATTGAATATCATGCGATGAATAGTTATGGTGGTCCGGAAACGTCTTGATAGACACGACGTTTGCTCCGCAACTCCGCAAAGTTTGCATGAAACCCATTGGATTTCCTAAGCCGCACATCCCTAGTACATTCTTGCCGCAAAGCCAATCAATCGACTGGTATTCCCCTGAAGCGTTTCTAAGGCGTATTGGTTTGTGCTCCGATTCGAGCCAAGCTGCCTTGGGATTGTACCGCTGGACGCGTGTGCGAATTTCTGCCAATTTCTGTGGATCTACTTGATCGGCTCTGGTCGCCATCACGATATCTGCCCTCCGTAATGAACGGACTGGTTCACGCAGCAACCCGCGAGGCAACATATAACCGAAGCCAAACGGTTCGCGTGCATCTAGCAATACAATTTCAAGGTCGCGATGAATTCTTCGATGCTGAAATCCATCGTCCAAGAGCAGCAATTGCATACCCAGCTCCTCCGTGGCGATAACAGCTGACGCAAGGCGATCGGGTTTTTGCAAATGAGGGACATCGGGCAGCAATACCTCCAGCTCCTTGGCCTCGTCGTTTCGGCCATCGATTCCTGCCCCAAATCCCCTGGAAAGAATCCCAACTCGAATATGGCGATCACGAAACCATCGTGCCAACATGGCCACTGCTGGGGTTTTCCCTGTTCCGCCTGCTGTCAAGTTGCCAATCGAAACCACTGGCACGGAGGCTTTGCCAACCTTTTTCCACCTTTTATCGTAAGCGACATTCCTGGCCCAGATAACTGCGGTATAGGGTTGACTAAGACACCACAACCCTGCCCGCATTAATATCGAGCTAAGTGAATTGGAGCGGCCGGACAATAATTCTTCAACGCGTTGCATGTACCGATTGTCGTGCTTAGAAGTGGTCATCTCGTGAATGAATCGTTTTTCCCGGTCGGTAACAAGACGATCATCATATGCGATCGAGTAAACCTGAGCATCCACCATTTCACTCGAAACACCCCAGGCACTGCGAAATGTCAGCAAAATACGCCAGAAAGGTGATCTAGCCTCCATTGCTCCGGGAAACTAATCTTGGAAAATCCAAAATTCGGACAAGTAAGCAAACAATCCTCAATACTCGTCGAAAAGACAATGTAGGCATCATGAAAAGAAACTATTGGACACGCGCAACGGCAATCACTTGCTGCCTGGGGTTCCTTGGGATGATCGCAATGCAGAAAAACCCGAGCTGGAGTCAAGGCGAAGTGAACCCGATTGGACAATTAAGCCAACAGCCGTTTATGGCTGCTAACCGTGCGATAGCCCCTGCTCAAGTCGCGTCCGCTGGTTCGGCTATGATGGCGAGCGTGATTTTGGCAAACGGATTTCAGCAATTAGCCGTGGTGGACCACGCCAAGACTACGATTGCGGTTTATCATATCGATCCATCGTCAGGCGATATCCAACTGAAAAGCGTTCGTCGATTTGACGCTGATTTTGCGCTCGAGGAATTCAATTTGAGCGAACCTACCCCGAGCACGATTCGCAAGAATGTCCGATAGATTTGACGAAGCCCCCATATCCAAGCTCATTGGATTTCGAGTGTTGCCAGCTACGGCGGAAGACAAAGAGTTAGGCAGGGCAACCGTCGAACTGGAAATTGATTCGCGTTTGAACAACCCCATGGGAAGAGTGCATGGCGGAATTTTGGCTGCACTCTCAGATGCCGCAATGGGCATCGCTTTTGGTCGTACGCTCGATACGGATCAAGATTTTTCGACGATCGACCTGCATATTCATTTCATGAGGCCGGTTCGTGGAAAGAAGCTAACGGCCAAAGGTGAATTGATTCAACGCGGGCTGCGAGTTGGCTTCGTTCAATGCAGAGTCACCGACGATCGCGGCAAAGAGGTTGCAAACAGTTCTTGTAGTTGCACAGTTTTGGAAACGATGTGAATTGTGGTCGTTCGCTCCTAGGCTGTGAAATTATTCGCTGGGTGCCTACCCTCGTGTGGCACGTCCCTGAGTTTACGAAGGGCGTGGGAGTCACTAGCTAGTGTCTGTCCGTAAATTCATTTGACCAATAAAAAGATTGGGTAAAACGCAAAAAAGCTCCTTGAAGAAAGAACCGTTTGACCGGCTCACGTGTTGAATATGTTGGGAAACAAAGGATTCAAACACAATCTTCA
>JANMHA010000051.1:0-2795 GCA_031374925.1 Pirellula sp.
GCTTGGGGGGCGCGGCTTTCCCGTCTCGACCGTAATCGCGGCCTTCTTTCTCAATCAACTGAGCCAGTTCGCGCTCGCCATCGGCGTGCCCTACTCGGCCCAGACCATCATTCAGGCCCTGGCGCTTGGATTTGGCATCGCGGTCTATTCGCTGCGGTGGTCCAGAGGCACGAAGAAACTGAAAAAACCCGTCCAAGGAGGAGGACAAGAATGAAACTATCATTTCCCAAGGGGCAACTGACCCTGGCGGCGGCGGCCCTGATGGCCGTTGCAGGCTCGGCAACTTTTGCACAAGACGTGCCCTCGTGGTGTGGCCCAAACCCGGCCTCGCTGGCACTGCTGGACGGCTTCGGTGGTAACAGCTGGCGCCAGATCACGACCAATTCCGGTAAGGAAGAAGTCGCAAAATGCGCCAGCATCACCGAATATCTGTATGCTGACGGCCAGGGCGACACCCAGAAAGCCATCTCGGACATCAAGAGCTTTGCCGCACGTGGCGTTAATGCACTGGTCGTCTTTGGCGACGCGGGTCCTGCCGTTCTTCCAGCTCTGACCTCTGCACATGATGCCGGTGCGGTCGTTGTGCCTTACGGTGTGGACGTTGGCGGCGAAGCCGGCAAGAACTACACTAAGTTCATCGGCGCGTCCTTTGTGAACGACGGCGTGAATTGGGGCAACTGGATCAAGTCCATTCTGCCCGAAGGCGGCAACATGCTGTTCCTGAGCGGCCCTGCCGGCAACAGCCAGGGACTGGACGAGCTGAAGGGCCTGCAATCGGTGCTTGGCCCGGAATATGTCTTCGTCAACGCCGCCCCGTTCGAAGTGACGAACTGGGACCCGGCACTGACCCAACAGGTGCTGACGGCGGCGATTGCCAAGCATGACAAGATCGACGTGATCATCTCGGACTTTGGACCTTCGCTGGTCGGCGCGTTGCCGTCCTTCGCGGACTTCGGCAAGTCGATCCCGGCGCTGGCAACCTCTGATGGCAACGTTCTGGGCTGCTTCTGGGAAGACAACCACGAAGCCAACCCGGACTTCAAACTGTTCACTGTAGCCACCGGCAACGACAACGTTCGTCTGGCCATTCAATGGGCAGTTGCCTCGGCCACGGGCGGCACTTTGCCGACTGCGGAGATCTTTGAGGCTCCGATGTTCGAGAACTCGGTTTCGGGCACCCCGAGTGCGGTTCAGTGCAACCGCGACCTTCCAGGCGCTATTTACTTGTCGGCACAATCGACCGGTGAAGCCCAGACTGCGGCCATCGGCCAGTAAACCAAATCGCGGCCCCGGACGGCGCGAGCCGCTGGGGCCGTTTCTCCTTTAATCTTGGCCCTGAAATGCAAAAGGATGTCGCGTTGTCTGCAATGCCCACCTCTTCGGACCATCTGATGAATGCCGCCAATGCGCGGGCCGGCGTGGTTCTGCGCCTGTCCGGCGTCTCGAAACATTTCGCGGGTGTCGTTGCCTTGTCGGATGTCAGTATCGACTTCTCTCAGGGCGAGGTTCACGCGATTTTGGGCGAGAACGGCGCGGGAAAATCGACCCTGATGAACATCATCTCAGGCGTGTTCCGGCAGAGCAGCGGCACGATCGAGTTCGCCGGGCGGCAGGTCGAGACGTTGACGCCGGAAGGGGCAACACATCTTGGGGTCGCGATTTCTTACCAACACCCGGCAGTGCTGGACGATCTTTCAGTGCTGGAAAATCTGCTCGTAGCGCTTCCTGACCGACTGTTCGAGGGCCGTCCAGCGCGCGATTTCGCCCGCGAAATTCTGGACGCGGTTGGCCTGTCGGTTCCGCTGCAGGCGCGGGGTGACACACTGAGTGTCGCGCAGAAACAATTGCTTGAGATCGCCAAGGCGCTGGCGCTCAATCCCAAGGTGCTGATCCTTGACGAGCCCACCGCCTCGCTGGACCGTGACGCTACCAACATGCTGTTCGGCCGCATCCGTGAGGTAGTCAAGGGCGGCACATCGGTCATTTACATCACCCACCGCCTAGCCGAGGTGCGCCAAATCGCCCAGCGCGTGACGGTGCTGCGCGATGGACGTCTGGCGGGAAGCGGCATGGTGGCCGACCTGACCGATCAGGATTTCCTGCGCATGATCGTCGGGCGCAATCTGGGATCGACCTTTCCGCCCAAGGCTGCAGTCCAGGTAGGTGAGGTCAATTTCTCGGTCCAGTCTCTGGGCGGGCAGAAATTCAGCAATGTCAGTTTCGAGGTATCGCGCGGGGAGATCATCGGCGTGGCAGGGGTTGCGGGCAACGGCCAGACCGACCTGATGCGCGCGCTGGCCGGATTGGAACCCTCGACCGGCACTGTCACGCTGGCCGGGCGCAGCCTGACTCATCACGACCTGTTGCACGTGGCGGCGTTCATGCCGTCGGATCGTCATGCCGAAGGGCTAGCGGCAGGATTGACGATCCGTGAGAATGCGGCCCTTTCGGCGCTGCAGGAATTCAGCCGTTTCGGGGCTCTCAGCCGCAAGAAGGAGGTCAAGCGTGTCGGCGAGACCTTCAGTTCGCTGGCCGTCAAAGCTGCCAGCATGGAAGCCGAGGTTTCATCTTTGTCAGGCGGCAATCAGCAAAAGGTCGTGCTGGCGCGCGCCTTGCTGGCCAAGCCGGGCCTTATCGTGGCCGATGAGCCGACTCAGGGCGTCGATGTCGGTGCGCGGGCAGAGATTTACCGTATACTGCGTGACATCTCCAACGCTGGTACGCCGGTTATTGTCAATTCCTCGGACGCGGCTGAATTGGAGGGCCTGTGCGACAAGGTCATCGTGATGTCGCGC
>JANMHA010000073.1:0-25251 GCA_031374925.1 Pirellula sp.
AGGAATAGGAGCAGTCGCCGCAGCCGACATCGACACAACGATCGGCACTTTGGTCGCAACGAACAGCACCATCGGCGATATTTTCGTTCAAGAAACGAACGGCTTGATCATCGGTGGAACGGGAGTACGAACACTGGGCGGGAATGGCAATATCAACGTCGATGTCGACGCTGGTAATTTAACTGTTAATTCGGTGGTTACCGCCAACGGATCAGGCACGGTAACGCTCAATGCCGATGCGGGAACGATCGATCTAAACGCGGCAGTCAACTCAACAACGGGCGCGATCACCGTAACTGCTGACGTCATCAATCAGAATGCCGGTGGGAATATTTCGACCGGCGGGCTGGGAACCGCAACCGTGACAGCCGACAACGGCAACATCACGATGGTCGACGGCACGACGACGACGACAGCCAACGGAGCGATCAATTACAGCGCAACAGGGAATGTCGCACTTAGCCAATTGATTAGTACCGATGCGGCCATCAACGTAACTGCCGATAGCGATGCTAACGCTACTGGAGCGATCACCGACAATACGGCAGCTGAAACATCCAATTTGATTACGACGGGAACCGCGACCCTCACCGCGGCACTTGGAATAGGAGGTGCTGGTGCAGTCGACATCGACACAACGATCGGCACTTTGGTCGCAACCAACAGCACCATCGGCGATATTTTCGTTCAAGAAACGAACGGCTTGACCATCGGTGGAACGGGAGTACGAACACTTGGTGGCAATGGCAATATCAACGTCGATGTCGACGCTGGTAATCTAAATCTAACCGTAAATTCCGTCGTCACCGCTAACGGCGCAGGTGCCGTAACGCTCAACGCCGATGCTGGCAACGTTGCTCTATCCGCGGGCACGCGAGTTACCACAGGCGGTGGCAACGTATCGGTAACTGCGAACAATGGAGGCAACATTCTTCTTTCCAGAATTGATGCTGGTCTCGGCAACGTAAGTTTGGTGGCGAATGGATCGATACGAGATAACTCGGGAATCTTGCTCAACGTAAGTGGTCTTGCCAGCCAGAACCAAATTACATTGGAAAATTCTAGTGGCTTCGCGGTTGGCGACAAAATCATATTGCAGGCGAACAATACGGCCAGCCAACCATTTACTGTAACAAATATTACCGGAAACGTCGTAACACTTTCGTCTAGTCTTCTCCGTGACTTTGCTCTAGCAAACAACGCTATAGTTACAGCAGTCACAGTGACTGGGACCAATTTAACGGTAGTAGCTGGAATGTTCGCCCACGTTGGCAACACCGCAGTTGGCACATTGAACGCAAACGTAGGCTCGAATGGCGCTCTTCAAATATGGCAAACGATCAATTCGTTTGCGTCAGACCGAGGCGACGATTTCTTAAACAGTTTGACCACGGTACCCAATCCGACGCTTGATCCTTCTTTGGCCAGTACGTATCGTTTCGGAGATAAGTACAGTGGTCAATATGCATTGTTTCTAGTCAATTCAGGTGACCTGATAGTCGACAATATCGTTGCGGGACCAAGCGCGAATCCAAACGTATACGTTGAGACCAAAGGAAGCTCAGATTTGAGGATTTCGGGGCCTGTTATCACCAAAAGTACCACGTTGAATGAAGGCGGTATCGTTCTGATCGGAGGTCGAGATTTGATTCTTGACGTTTCGGCGACCGCCAAGCTGGAAACGCAAACGCCCCTTTACACCCAGACCATCGAACAAATTGGCCTGGACGTGACTTACCTGAACGGCCAGTTTTTTGATGGCGGTGAAGGCATCGAAGTCGACAGTCCGCGATTGACTACCACGCGATTTGTGATTCCGCTTGACGCAGGTGGCATTGGGGCGGACGTAGACTTTCGAACACATGCTTTCCAGAAGGTCGTACTGCAATTTGGCAACGCAGGTGAAGCGGGCTTTGTAACGATCATAGGCTATGCCGACGCGAATACGGAGATATTCGACACGGCTGGAGATCAAGGAACGCGATCGGAGCGCACCAGCAACGCCGCCCCAATAACCAATTACCCGCTAAGCCTTGTCGATGCGGCCGTGTTTACGCGTTCCGTGGTCTTGTCGGAGACGTTCCTAATCCAACACCAAATACTGCCGACGGACGCGATTGTGCGGCGAGCTTCCGACTTCTTCTTGTTTGAGAACGGTTCCGCTTCGACAGAGGCAGGCATCAAGGACTTGACCTTTGAAGCAGCTTCGATTGACAATGTTACATCGCTAGGAGGATTGGGTGGGTCGGTGCTGCCGCCAGATATCCAACCAGCCAAGGCTCCGATCGCCGGCACGTTCGCCGTTCCGGTCCTTATTGCCCCGCTCCCGTTTATTAAGCCGCCTGAGATTGAATTGGTCAGTACGCTTGAGCGAGTCAAAGAAGTCAGTGTTTATCGAGTCATTTACATCGATGTGGACCGAGATGGGCAAGCGGATCCGGAGGAACTACCCACCTCGGAGGAAGTGCTGAAACAAGTCAATGGATCCGCGGACACCAATGTCCTTGGCCAAGAGTTTGGCAAAATCAAAGCAACGATTCAGACAAAAGATTCTTTGTCGCCAACCCCTGCGGAAATAGAAGCGTTCAAAGCACAGCTTCGCGCCGACCCCGAATCACCTAGCGGTGCTTACGCCATTGTGGAAAAGGGACAAGATGGTAAAGAGCAAGTCATTGAAGTGTTTTCGGTACGAGATTGGGAAGACAAAGAGACCGAAGGCAGTAATGAATTGCCAATTGTGCCGTTGACCGAAGCCCCAGCGAATGCAATCCCTGATCCGAAACCCGCCCCCAAAGGCAAACCTAACGACGAAGCTAGTTTGCTGCCACCAGCGTGGCAAAATCTCGACGAACAGGTCGTTTATTTGGATGAGGGCAATGGCTCAAGCCAGCAGACCAGCCGATCGCGACTCGCATCGGCGGGGCTGCTTTTTGGTTCTCTTTGGATCGTTCGTGAAACAACAAAGCCCAAGGAGGACGCGGTCTCACCCTCGATCTTGGATATGGATTCTATTGGTTTTAGCTCAAGTGAGCGGCGTCACCGTCGATTGCGAACGAAACTAGGAAGCTAGTTCGATCGCAGATTTGGTTTCCGATTTTTATTGATCAATACAGTGTTTGGTATTCTAGCGGAGAGTATTCATGGGAAAATGTCCCAAGTGCAACAGTCAAGTAACGCTCAAGGCGATTCGTTGTCCTAAATGCGGCGCGTCTTTGAGTGTACCGTCGTCACCCTCTGGTACGCTCAATCCCGATGATTTTGCCAAGATGGCGTCGGATCCGAATGCGAGTGATAGTCCGAAAAAGGGCGGAACTTTGGATCCTGCTGATTTCAAGCACGCCAACGTCCCTCCGCTGGAGAGTGGCACCATTGCGGCTGGTGTTGCCAGCGAGCCAATAGCTGCGCCTAGCGACGAGGCTGAATCGGACAAACGCAAAACCGTTTCTCTGCCGGAACAGGAGGGTGAATCCAAAGCCGACGACAAGCCTGGTACTTGGGTCTACGGCGACGATGAAAAGCAAGGCCTTTCCGAGGGCAAAGGCCTTTCCGAGGGCAAAGGCAATTCCGGGTCCGAGGGCCAGCTCAAGCGCGTTTGGGAAGCGGCCATCGGTTCCTCCGGAAAGGACTCTAAGCAATCCTTGCGACACGAACGCGCCGAAGCTTCGGATTCGGTGTTCCGAAGAGTCGCAACACGCCAAGTAGCCGATGCCAACTCCAAGGAATCGGCGGCGGCGGACTACCAGATCCAAAACAAAGTTGGCGAAGGTGGGATGGGAATCGTATTTTCAGCCATTCAAACCGCTGTCAATCGAATCGTTGCCATCAAATCGATTCGCGCCGATAAGCGAGGCAACGAGACAGCAAGGAAGCAGTTCTTTTATGAAGCGGAAATCACTGCCGAGTTGGACCACCCTAACATACCTCCGATTTACGAATTGGGGACGACCGGCGACGGCTTGCTGTTCTATTCGATGAAACTGATTGCGGGAACAGAGTGGCAAAAGCTGCTGCCGAAAAAGTCTCGCGAAGAAAACTTGGAGATTTACAATAAGATTGCCGATGCGGTAGCGTTTGCCCATTCCAGAGATGTAATTCACCGAGACTTGAAGCCCGACAACGTCATGCTGGGTACTTTCGGTGAGGTGTATTTAACAGACTGGGGATTGGGAATCAATTTAGGCAAAAACAAGGCCATTGATTTCGGCGGGACCCCAGATTTCATGTCCCCGGAGATGGCGGCCAATCGCTCGGACAAAATAGGGAAAGCCAGCGACATTTATTTGTTGGGCGGGATCCTTTTTCAAGTGATCACAGGGATGCCACCGCACGTTGGTCGAACGCCATTCGATCGATTGGATGCGGCCAAACGAAATGAGATTGTCCCCACGAATTCCGACGATCCGTTGCTTGAAATTGCAATGACCGCCATGTCGACTGCGCCTGCTGACCGTTATGCGTCGATAGGTGAGTTGCAAGCCGCCATCGGGCAAGTCCGCCGGCATGCCGAGAGCATCGCTTTGGCCGAGCGATCCGCTGAGACCGCAAAGTCCGCTGAGAGTTCTAAAGACTATGATCGGTTTACCCGGGCTATCTTCGGATTCCGAGATGCGATCGATATGTGGAGCGATAACAACCCTGCCAAAGCGGGATTGCAAAGTGCTCGCTATGCGTATGGTCAATGCGCGTTTGACAAGGGTGACTATGACTTGGCTTTGCAGACCTTGGACCGAACCGTTGAAAAAGAATTGAAACTGTATGAAAAAGCTGCCAAGGCTAAGTTGGCAGTAGAGCAACGGGAGTCGCGTTTCAAAACTCTTGGAAGGGTTTTTGTCGTTGCGATCTTGGGTTTCCTCGCAATCTCGACGGCGTTGGCTGGTTTTGCATCACTGAAGTGGCGAGGAGAGGCGGTTGCAACGAGCAAAGCAGTAGAAGAGGCAACGAAAGCGATCGATGCTAGAAAAGTTGCCGAACAAGAGACAGTGAAGGCTCTTGCTGCGGAAAAAGTTGCGATTGAAGCCAAAGAAAACGAAGAGAAGGAGAAAATGAGAGCACAAACCGCCGAGAAGGATGCGATTGCGGCAAAGGAAAAGGAAGAGAAAGAGAAGATGCGAGCACTCGCTGCGGAAGATCAAGCCCTAAAAGCGAAAGAGAGCGAGAAAGAGCAAAAGCTAAAGGCAATCGATGCAGAAAAATCTGCTGTTGAATCTGCAAAACTCGCTCGAATTGCAGAACGAGAAGCAAAGCAACGTGCTGCTCAAGTCCAAATCGGAGATGCGCAGTCCAAAACCTCTTTAGCTCGATTGCAGCTCGAGCGATTCGATATACAGGGGGCATCGAAGCTGTTGGACGAAGTCAAGTCCGTGGAGCCTTCGATTTTCGGCGACAAGTTACCTCGGTTTGACGCTTGGCCGTTGCATCGTGTCAATTTGCTTAGCAATGCAGATTTGCCTAAGGAAGAGTTGGGTGGCGTGGTAACGGCGATGGACTTTGCGTTAGGTCGCAATATTGGAGTCGCCGGAACGGCCGATGGAAAGATTCATAAGATCTCCTTGGACGGCAACAAACTCAAAGTGGAGCAGACGCTTACCGTACCGGGATCGAGAATCGATGCCGTCGCGATTTCGCCAACAGGAGACGAAGCAGTAGTGACTTTGACTGGCAACGGCCAAAGCGAGATGCGTGCATGGCCACTCTCCGGTAATGAATTATTCAGAGTGTCCATCATGGAGAATCGTTCGTTCCAGCAATTGATGTACAGTCCAGACGGAACGCAATTGGTCGCTGGCATCAACAGTGGAATTTGGAGTTGGAAACGAGAGGGCAAATGGTATTCCGATACATCGGCCAAGCAGATCGCGATCCTCAACAAAGCGATCCTCAGCAATGTAAAGGGCCGATTGACTCAATTGCAGTGGATCGATCAGGACACAGCCTTGGCCGTATCCATGCTCGACAAGCCTGTCATGTACATGCTCAATATCAAAGCCAAAACAAGCAGGTCGGTCGATCTGCCAGAGAGTCTCGCATCGACGTTGCGCGTGGCCGCGTTCACGGGACGAGGAAGTCGGATTCTGTTTGGACTTAGCGATGGCAGGCTTCTATCGGGAGACCTCGTGGTGTCCGGAAATGCCGAAGGTCGTCCTACGATTAACGATTTATCCGAGCTACCCAAGAAACATCGAACGGCCATCACTCAAATATCGGTCCATCCCAGTGGCGAATTGATCTCGGTTAGCGACGAACCGGTGGCTCATGTTTGGCGTGTCAGCGAAGATCGCAGCATCAAGTACGATACGTTTTTGTCGGGAGTGCCGAGTACCTCTGCATCGACCAACAATCTGGTGCGTGCAACAATTATCGCAGATGGATTGATCGCAGGCATCGACAAGCTTGGGTCGGCCGTATTGTGGGACGTAGAACGTCAAAAGCAACGACGCCAACTTACCCGTTCCTCGGAACGAGGTGCCGAATCCTACCCATCACCCATCGTTCATGTTTTCAATCGAGGCCAAAGCGATCAGGCTTTTGCTGTCGATAGCAACGGGGTTGTAGATCTTTGGAGTTTGCAATCCGGTCGAACCAGCGCGATCGAGGGGGGGCGTTGGAGCTATTACGGACACACGCCGGGAGCCGAGTTTGTCGACTCCGCTGTCGACTTAAACGCGGGCATTGTCGTTACCTCAGCCTCCCTCAGGAAAGCTGAGACACGCTATTTGGTTGACCCGACTAGAACGCGAGAGTTTTGTGTTTGGAATCTGAAGACCGGAAACATGATGCATCGGTGGCTTGATTCATCCGATGAAACGATTGCCCCGAGGATATCGCTCCTTGCGGACGGCCAGCAGATACTTATCGCGAGTGACGTCGAAACAAGGATCGTTGCTCTGGATGGAAAATCTGTTTTTGCAAACAAAGAAAAGGGGACGTATTTTGCGGTTCCGAATCCTCGAGACCCGAACTTGGTAGCGATGATAAAGCGGTCTGGTTTGACATGGTTGTGGGATCGCAGGAGTGGCTGGAATGCACCGACTTCCGTTTTCACGTCCGAAGAAAGGGATAGCGAACCCGCGAAGGCGGTATGGACCGAAGATGGCAACCGGCTATATTTGGCCAACGACAATGGTCGAGTGTTCGTGTACGAACGAAATGGTAGTTCACTCCGTCTGATCCACGCTGCGTCGGAGGCCGATAAGGCTTGGATTGCGTTTTTTGGATCCGGGTATCGAGTGCCCCATCATTATGATTTGGACATTGCTGTTTCTGCTATCGATAAGGATTCGGATCGACTCTATTTGAATTTGCGTATTCCGGGTATTAGTCCAAAATCGCGTCAAACCCAAGTGGATATATCGCGAGGGGCGTTAGCGTTTGGGGATATGCAAACCACTGAGAAGGATGGAACCTATTGGTTGGACGAACCGAGTCATGCCGCACCCATCTTCGCGGCGAAAATTCATGATCGATTTGGTCTTGGCGGAAAAAGCAAGGACAGCGCCGTTTCGCGTGTCAAGGTAGGGGAACATACTTTGGTATCGACACGTTCAGCCAAAGTGTACGATCTGGTTGATCAATCAACGCAGTTGGTCAGTTTGGGGCGCCAGCCGATGCTAAGTGCGACGAGTGATCGCGAGGGCAAGTCGGTTTGGACGCTGCACAAGGATGGGGCACTTTGGAAATTTGAACTCACCTCGGAAGCCAAAGGGCAATGGAGTCGTGTCGATTATACGGGAGTTGGATTCACTCAAATTTACATGTCACCTGATGGCGAGCAACTTGCATTGTTGAATGCGTCCGACGGGAATCTCAAGATCGTGAATGCAGCCACTGGAGCAAGTATCGAAGAGATGGCCGGAGTGGCCGTTATCGGTTGGGATCCTCAGTCGGCATCGACCTTAGGCATCGCGTTTGCGGACGGAAGGCTTCAACTCAAGAGCAAGGCGGGGAAGAGTGATTTAAGGGGTGTGACCATCAAGGACGGCAGTGGGGTCAAATCGCTCCATTTCTTTTCGGAGGATTGGAGCAACCCCGCGACGCCAGCTGTTCGATATGTTATGTTACAGACGGAGGATGCGGCGGATGGGAGAATCCATTTTGTCCCTATCGACGTCGGGGCCGACAAGGTGGAAGGCGAAAATAAGATATGGGAACAAGGCATAGGGCGGGGACTGAAGCTGACGGCATCACCCACCGACTCTGTCTTTGTGACGGGAGAAGATTCAGGAACGGTAACTGTTTGGTTTGCAAGTCCCACATGGGAAAAAGCCGGTCGCCTGTTTGACCTGGAAGGGCATCAGGGGGCGGGGATCGAGTGCATCGCGTTTAGCAATGATGGAACAACGCTCATGACATCCGATCGGAGCAACAGACTTTTTGGATGGTTGTCTCAGGATGTTTGGAAAGGCAATCAAAAGGTGAAGTAATCGATGCAGGAACAGCCAGCAAAATCAATCGAATTGCAGATGAACGAGCTAAACTCGGGATCCGCAAATTCGAAAATATGGAACCAATTGCTGGAATCGACCTTGGTCCAACGCGCGCGCTCACTCAGCAAACTTGAGCTGTCTAAACTGTGCGAAGTGGCGAAGGAATTTGACGGAGGTCAGTCGACGCTTGAGGAATTCGTGGTCGCGCTGGTGGAAACGTTTTTAGCGATTCGATTTCCTGCGACGGTTACTATTTCGGTATGTCTCAAGCAGATGAGTCGTTCCATTGGTCACTCGCTTTGCAGTGACCCACTTTCGCGTCAACGCCTTGTGGATTTCCATCAACACCTTCGCGGAATGAACTGTGGGAACTGAATCTCCGACAGGGGCTGCCGAACTTATCTCCGACGGACGAGCGTTGGTCCGGTCGTTGGCCCTTAGGATTCATCGGAATGTTCCCGTCAAAGTCGATCTTGAAGACTTGATCGCATATGGCGAGTTGGGGCTAGCCGAAGCGGCACGGGATTTCGACCCGGAGCGAGGTAATCAATTCAGTACGTTCGCGTACTATCGAATTCGCGGCGCGATTTATGATGGCATGGCCAAAATGACATGGACCAGTCGTGCTCGGTATCGCCGAATTCGATGCGAAAGTATGGCCAATCATGTTTTGGAGTCGGAGCGAGAAAAATCGGCGGGAAAGTTGTCATCGGTCGAGGAGTACGGAGATTGGTTCGCACGAACCACGGAACAGCTTGCGGTGGTCTATTTGGCGAGCGGAGTCGATTCCGATGTCGACTCCGTCAATACGGCCCCGGATCCACATGAAAGCGCCGCTCAGAGATTCATGCATCGAGAGGTGAGTGAGAAGGTCAGAGCGCTTGTAGCGAAACTACCACTTTCGGAATCGAGATTGATTCAATTGGTCTATTTTGAAGGCTATACTTTGCAAGATGCAGGAAACATACTGGGGTTCAGTAAATCATGGGCGAGTCGACTTCACGCAAAAGTGCTTGAGAATCTCGCCCTTGAAATGAGGCGGCTGGATTTGCACGATTGAGCAGGCACACATGGGATTATTGAATTTAGAATTGATATTGAGTCCGATATCGCCCGATCAACCGTGCGGTTTGTGCAAGGAAACGAGCGATAGTCTGGAGCTATTGAATGCGTTTGCGCTCATGCAACAATCGGGTGAGACCGCCCGCAAAATAGAAAAAGCGCGGGCTGACCTGGAGTTGCTGCCGTCGACGATGCGAGCCGATGTCATCCGAGATTTGGCAGGTCGCTCGAATGATCCCAAGAAAGATCCAGGTTGGGCTTCTGTTGCGCTCCAATGCACAGAGATACTTGAAAAATACTCCAAGGATACTCGGGTTCTGGGCTGGCTTGTCGAAGCAATGCTGCGTGCACACGGCTATCGCGGCCTTAGCGAAGCATTAGATGCCGTGAATGGTTTGGTCGAGGCCCACGCCAACCGACTTTACCCATTCGACCCATCCGACCCAATCTACGCTATTAGCTTTCTAGACCGACTCAATCAGTCCTCGAGTCTATTGGATGGTTTTGGTCGAGTCACCGTGACGCCGCATTCCAGCGTAAGTTATTCGTCGAAATTACTAGCAAGGCATTTAGAGAGTCTTTCACCAGACCAAAGGTCTGAGATGCAAGAAGCTGGGATACTGAGTTTTGATCAGATCGAAGCGGAGATCGAAAAATCGGAGGCGTCCGAGCTCAAGGAATATCTGGAGGACATAGAAAAAGCCATTGAGCGGTCCGAAAAACTGGACAGTCTATTGACGACGCTTTCAGGAAAAGCTGGTTTCGGTTTTAACCGAATCCGAAACGAGCTACAAACGATTCGGACATGGTTTAAGGAGTTGACTCAAAGCAAACTTGCGGAAAATGCAGAGCCAACCCAGACAACGGAAGAGGGCGATGCTGCCGCAATAGCCGGAACCGATAAGAACAAAGGATCTCCTGCATCCAAGTCAGGGGTTTATCAATCTCGTGAGGAGGCGCTGAGTAGTTTGGTGAAAGTTGCGAGTTACTTCCGACGTACCGAACCGCATTCTCCGCTCTCTTACTCATTGGAACAGTCGGTTCGTTGGGGCAAAATGCCTTTGCCAGACCTGCTGATGGAATTGGTGCGAAACGATGAGGTGCGAGAGGAAATGTTTCGGCGAATGGGAATCCAAGAAAAATCGCGAGAGGAAGTCAATTAAAAATTGCAAATGGATTCAAATTCGGTTATGTTCGACGGGGGAATCTGGTAACTTAATACTATCGGTGTCCTTTCTCTGCAACTTGTAAAGTGACTTGAGGAATCTATGAGTTCTGTCCATGACAAGCTGAATCGCGTCCGAAAACCTCGCGTCCACATAACCTACAACGTGGATACTGGCGATGCGACTGAAAAGAAGGAGTTGCCATTCTTGATGGGAGTGGTAGGTGACTTTTCTGGCAACCCAATGAAACGTAATAGCAGCGGCGATTATGAACCTGCCGAATTAAAAAGTCTTCGCGATAGAAAGTTTGTTAATATCGATCGAGACAACATCAATGAAGTACTGAAACAAATGACACCAGGCGTGTCCATGGAAGTCGACAACACCATCAAGGGAGATGGTACGAAAATGAAAGTCAATTTGGCTTTCGAATCGTTGAAAGATTTCGATCCAGCCCAAGTGGCCATGCAGGTGCCGGCACTCAAAAAACTGCTCGATGTCCGAAGTCAGTTGAGCGAACTCTTGACGAAGGCCGATGTTAGTTCCAAGCTGGATGCAACCCTTGAAGAAGTCTTAAAGAACACCGAGAACGTACAAGCGTTGGCCAAGGAGCTTGGCATTTCGAAAGACGAAAAGCCCGAGTGACATTGGATTGCTGTTTCTACGGTATTTCAAAGCAGCGACTCCCATGTTGTGGAATACTGCTAAAACAATAAGATGTTGAAGTCCTGAATTTCGAGTAGCTAGGTTTTAGGAAAATTCCATGGCAGAAACCAATCCGCAAGCAGCTAGTACTAAACAGGCCACAACAGAAACCAAAGTTGGGTTTCTTGAAGCTGCAATCAAGGCCACCAAACAAACAGAGCGATCCCACGCGGAAGCCTTGTTGAAGACTTTCACGGAGCAAGCCCTGGAAGGCACGGTGACCTTTGACAAGAACATTACCAAATCGATAGCCAAGGCAATTGCTGGAATTGATGAAGTCGTGTCCAAGCAACTTGCAGCCATTATGCACGACCCGGGTTTTCAAAAACTTGAGGGGTCGTGGCGAGGTTTGAGTTACCTCGTAATGAATAGCGAAACTGGAACGCAACTCAAACTTCGAGTGTTCAACTGCAAGAAGAGAGAATTACAGAAAGATCTGGCAGACGCGGTCGAGTTTGATCAGAGTCAGTTGTACAAAAAGATCTATGAAAACGAGTTTGGGCAACCTGGCGGAATTCCTTATGGTTCCTTGGTTGGGGACTACGAATTTACGAACCATCCTGATGACATTGCGATGCTGCGAAATGTTTCGAGCGTTGCAGCAGCAGCGTTTTGCCCGTTCATTGCATCGGCCGCCTGTGGGCTCTATGGATTTGACTCCTGGACGGAACTTAACACTCCTCGAGATCTTGCAAAGATCTTTGATAGCCAGAGCTACATTGGCTGGCGAAGCTTTCGGGAAACAGAGGATTCTAGGTTTGTCGTGTTAACGATGCCACGTACGCTTGCTCGATTACCCTACGGTGCTCACACGAAACCCATCGACGAATTCGGATTCGAGGAAGTTGCGTTGGGAGCCGACAATAAGCCAAAGACCGTCGCTCACGATGAATACTGTTGGATGAGCACAGCCTATGTCATGGGCGCAAGACTGACCGATGCCTTTGCCAAGTATGGCTGGTGCACGTCCATTCGTGGCGCCGAGGGTGGTGGGCGGGTAGACAACTTGCCGACTCACGTAGTCAAAGGCGAGGATGGCGACACCGAAGTAAAATGCCCTACCGAAGTACTGATTCCCGATCGAAGAGAAAAGGAGATCAGCGATTGCGGTTTCTTGCCGCTATGCAATTACAAGGACAAGGACTACTCCGTGTTCTTTGGTGGTCAAACGACGCAAAAACCCAAGAAATACGAGGGCAAAGATGGAGACTACGCAACTTCGAATGCCGCCATTAGCGCTCGACTTCCGTATATCTTGGCGACATCGCGGATTGCACACTATTTAAAGGTGATGGCGCGTGATCGTGTCGGTGCATTTATGGAACGAGACGAATGTGAGCAGTGGCTTAACAATTGGATCATGAATTACGTGACGGCATCGAACAAACCCTCTGCGGAAGAGAAAGCAACCCATCCGCTGGCCGACGCGAGAATTATGGTTACTGAAGTTCCTGGACAACCAGGATCGTATTCGGCGGTTGCCTTGCTCAGGCCTTGGTTGCAGTTCGAAGAACTTACAACCTCAATGCGATTAGTTGCCAAGATCAAGCAAGGTACGTAAGGCACAAATCGGATCTTGACCAACTACAGACGGCAATCGGCGTATGAGTTTCGTGGGAAATCAGGAACAGCAACCGCAGCTTCTTCACCGCGAAACTCAACTCAGCGATGAGCCGTCGACTATTCCGGATCTTGATTCGGCCGGCCCAAGCGTTCGTCCTCTTTTCGATAGTATTCGTTCGATCGCGACGTCGAGAGAGGATAGTGAACAGGCTAACAGCCTGATTGGAGCATTGGACGCTTTCCTAGCGGAACCATCTTGGACTCGCAAGTTGGTGTTGTGGCTTGGTTCTGAAAACGTCCAAAAATGGTCTTCCACGAAAAAGGCCGTTTGCCAACAGATTTCCAGGGATATTGCGCGCATTGACAAGTTGATAGCAAGTCAGCTTAACGCCATCCTCCATCACGAAAAATTCAAACGGCTTGAGGCAGCCTGGCGTGGACTGGACTATTTGGTGGCTTGCAAGGAGCAGCACTACAATCCATCAGCGCAGGTACGATTGCAGGTATGGAATGTTTCGTGGCCAGAATTACGCAATGACCAGGAGGGGGCAATCGAGTTTGACCAAAGTTTGTTTTTCAAAAAAGTTTACGAGGAGGGGATCGGCACACCTAACGGTACTCCGTTTAGCGCCATCCTTCTCGATTTCGACCTTCACCCGCGACCTTCGCGTGAACATCCCTTTGACGACATCACCATTCTGAGGCGATTGTCGGAGACATCAGCTGCAGCCTTTGCTCCGCTTTTCATCAACGCATCACCATCCATGTTCGGTGTCGATGCATTCGATGAGCTTCGACAAACGCTTGATTTGGAATCGCTGCACCAAAAGCTAGATTTTTTTGGTTGGCAACGATTTCGCGAGACGGAGGAATCCCGTTTTGTCTCTGTGGTGTTGCCACGGATGTTGATTCGAAAGCCCTATCGACCTGAGAGCAACCATCATCTCAGATTTGCATTTGAGGAAATCCTGGAGAACCGGCACGATCATCTGTGGGGTGGTGCTGTTTTTGGAATAGGTGAGGTACTCATCCGCAATTTCTCGGAGTCGGGTTGGTTTTCCAACATCCGCGGGGTCGAACGCGGCATCGTTTCTGGCGGTCTTGTTGTCGGACCTACGCGAGACGAGTTCATGACAGAACCAGATGCCAATGCTCCCAAACCAATAACCGACATCATGATTACCGACGGGTTCGAACGCCAATTCTCCAAGATTGGTTTTATGGCGCTTTGCGCATGCAAGGATACGTCGATTGGAGCCTTTTATTCCTGTCCGTCGGCGCAAAAACCGCGACGTTACAATGCAGCCGAAGCGAGCGCGAATGCAGAGCTTTCAACCCTAACCAACTATATCCTTTGCGCCTCCCGTTTTGCGCATTACATCAAGGTGATAACGCGTGATAAGATTGGGGGAAGTATGGATGCTGGCGATCTTCAGTCGTTTTTGTCCGACTGGCTCATCGATTACGTGAATCGAGATCCCGACGCCAGTCCAACCCGTCGCGCTGAAAAACCGTTGCTGGACGCATCGGTTCAAGTGCGTCCGAGACCGGGTCGATCCGGCGAGTACGACTGCGAGATTCAATTGGAGCCCTTCCACAGTTTCGATGATGTACGAGCATCTTTGAAGCTCGATACGCGACTCGTAACCCGCCTTCAAACCCGTTGAGATAGGAGAGATCAAACCATGCAAGCTGAGACCTTATTCAAGTCAGGGCAACTCGCCGAAGCTGTCGATTCGCAATTGAGCTTTGTCAAGAAGAATCCATCCGATAGTCACGCCCGATTCTTCCTCGCCGAGTTGGCTTCCTTCCAAGGTGACTGGGATCGTGTTGACCGACAGTTGGATGCGATCGCTTCGCAGGACAACAAGGTCGCGATGTTACCCCTCCTGTTTCGACAATTGGTACGTGCAGAGGTTCTGCGCGAGCAAGTTTTTTTTGAGGGACGCGCACCTGAATTGGTGGTCAGTTTGGCCCAGGACTGCCAGCTGCAACTGGAAGCTTGCACCGCGTTGCGTTTGGGTCAATATGCGGATTGCAGACAAATCCTAGAACGCGCTGATCAGGAACGACCCCTCGTCCATGGAACTTGCGACGGCAAGAGTTTTGAAACTCTCTTGGATGCCGATGATCGACTGCGGGGAATAGCTGAGGTTTTGACTGCCTCCGGCAAGTATTTTTGGGTTCCGTGGAATAGTATTCAATCGCTTGAGTTCTCAAAACCAGAACGCCCGATGGATTTGATTTGGCGCAAGGCAGCGATCAGCGTCAAAGACGGACCTGAAGGGGAGGTTTACATCCCGACGCGTTATCCCCAACCAACTGGTTGGACGGATGAACAACGACTGGGTCGAACAACCACTTGGGTTGAGCACGCCAATGGGATAGTGACTGGTATTGGCCAACGGACGCTTCTGATTGAGGAGGATGGAATTCCTCTACTCGAGATCGGCCAGATCATGATGGACTCAAGCCAAGAGGGTTCACAATGAGCCGAATTCAAGGAATGATATGAGTCGTATTCGCCCGGACCAACTTCTGCTACCAAGCGTGCTGGATCGCCTGTTGGACTTTGAGCCCGACAATCGCAACGAGGCCCCTCGCGATCGCGCGCAATTGTTGCGTGACCTTAAGGCAAGCGTGCGACGCGATCTTGAGAACTTGCTCAACACACGCATCCTGATACCGTACATTCCCAAGGATCTTACGCACCTAGAATCTTCGCTAGTCAATTATGGTATTCCTGATTTTGGAAACGCCATTCTGGAATCTACTAATTCCATGGAGTTGATGAGAAAAACGATTGAGGAGGCGATCAAGCAGTTCGAAACACGCTTTCAGTTTGTCCGCGTTGAGCTAGGTTTCGGCGGCAACAATCGATTAAGTCGCTCGATACAATTCGTAATCGATGGAGTTCTTTATGCGGAACCGGCTCCCGAACCCGTAACCTTTAGTACACAGTTAAACACGATAGCTAACGCATTCCGGGTGCATGAGGCGCAGTAATGAGTGAACGGTTGTATGGGCTTTTCAACGAGGAATTGGCTTTTATCCGCGAGGAAGTTCGCGATTTTGGCGGACGCTTTTCCAAAGTGGCGGCGCGTTTAAGGCTGTCGGCAGATTCCATCGAGGACCCACATGTCTCAAGGCTAATCGATTCGTTTGCGTTGTTGACTGCGAGATTGCGCCTCAAGATTGAGGACGAATTTCCTGAAATTTGTCAGTCGATGCTTCAAGCGCTCTACCCACAGTATTTGGCCCCTGTACCTTCCACGGCCATCTGCCAAATGGAACTGGATGATTCCGGAGCAGAGCTTACCGGAGGTTTTCGTGTCGATCGCGGCACGCCACTTGAGACCGATGAGATTGACGGACAAGCATGTTTTTTCAAAACCTGTTTCGATGTCGACTTGCTACCGATTCGAGTTTCAAAAACAGAGTATTTGGTACCTCCATTTCCATTCCCTACGGAGGCGACCTGGTCGGATAGCGTGCAGGCCGCGATTCGAATCGAGCTTTCCACGATCAATGACAAGGTGGATTGGAAGAAAATCGATATACGCCGATTGCGATTTTTTCTGGGTGGTTCCACGATATGTGGAAATCAAATGTACGAAGCCATCTTTAGAGACTCACTGGGAATTGGACTCTTTTCCGATGTTAGGCCTGAGGGCGTTTTCCTGCCGTCTGGCTGCCTTTCTCCAGCAGGTTTTAGCACGGAACAAGGCATTCTGAATCATGATGCGAGGACCCTCTCGGCGTATCAAACCATTTGGGATTTCTTCACTTTGCCAGAAAAATTCCGCTTTGTCGAAATCGATTTTGAATCCATGTGGAGTAAGGTCGAGGGCAATCGTAGGAGCATCGTCATTTTTTTACGTCGCAATCATCCAATCATTCAACGCAACATTTCGATCGATTCCATAATCTTGGGATGCTCGCCGGTGGTGAACTTGTTTGCCAAAGAAGCCGAACCCATATCGTTGACGGAAAGTAAAGTCGAGTATCGTGTTGTTCCGAGTTATCGAACCGTTACGGGGATGGAGGTTCATTCGATTGAATCGGTTTCCGCCTCACGTCCGGACGGAGAGGGGGATATTTCGTTCCTGCCTTTTCATCAACCATCGCATCGCGTAAGTTCGGCTCAACAGGATCGGTACTGGCACTCTTCACGGCGACGACGAATTGAGTCCACCAACGAAGGAGATCGCGGCACCGAAGTGTACATGACGATCGTCGATTTGCATTCCAGACCGCGCCCCTCTGATGAATGGACGTTGCATGTGCAAACGCTTTGTTGCAACCGCGACCTGGTCATGCATTTGGGCGTACAATCGAAGCTGAATTTTGGCGCAGGTCCCGTGCGTGCCCTCTTTCGTACTTCGCCGACGCCAACTCAACGCCCGATCGAGCGCGAGGATTGGTTGTGGCGGTTGATTTCCCATTTGTCGCTAAACCATTTGTCGCTTGCAAGCGATTCCGATGGTGAATTATTGCGAGAGGTGCTGCGGCTTTACAACACAAACGAACATGAAGAAGTGCACAAGGCCATCGAAGCGATATTGGGAGTGAGCTACCAACGTTCCACGGCGCGGATTCCTAATACCGACAAAGGACCTGGAATTTGCCGAGGTCTGGATATTCATCTGGAGGTCGACGACGAGAGACTCGAGGGAATCGGGGCGTATCTTTTCATGGCGGTTTTGGATCAGTTTTTCTCCGGGTTTGCCACTATCAATTCGTTCACCCGCTTGATAGCGAGGTCCAAAGGTGGTTCGCACGTTTTGTATCGGGGCAAGCCTAAGTCAGGCACCAAGTACTTGATTTAGAAGAAGCCACCATGTCGACTAACCAAACCACTTCCGAACAACTCATTGAGCGAATCTATTCCGTTAGCTTCTGTCAATTGATGCGATGCATCCAAATTGAACAGGGCTCACAAATCGGCATGGAACGCGAAATTGGCAAACAACCGGTACGATTGGTTGCCGATTTGGACGCAAACTTTCCTGCAAACGAATTGGCAAGTTGGACGGATTCTGAACCAAGACCCAAGTTAGCCGTCTCGTTTTTTGGGTTGTTCGGACCAAGTGGTTCGTTGCCGCACCACTACACGCAGACCATTCTGGAACGCGTTCGGCAGAAGGACGAGACGTTGCGAGAATTTCTCGACATGTTCAATCATCGCCTTTTGTCGTTGTTCTATCGGGCCTGGGAAAAGCACTCTTTTCCTGTCGCCTTCGAAACGGCAAACGCATGTCAAACGGAGGACACGCTAAAACGCGCCATGTGGGCCTTGGTCGGCAATCGATTGAATGCTTCCCGTGCTCGATTGTCCTTTGATGATGATGTCTTGTTGTATTACGGTGGTCAATTTGCCTCGCGCCGACCGACCGCCGAATCCTTACGCGCGTGCGTCCAAGATTTTACTGGCATCAATGCGAGAGTGGAATCGCTCGTAGGGCAATGGTTGACGTTGGAATTATCGGAGCAAACGCAGGTCGCTTCGGCATCCATGGGAGCCTTGCTGAGCAACGCCCTCGGTGTAGACTCGATCGTCGGGGAACGGGTTTGGGACGCCGAAAACCGATTCCGAGTTGTCATTGGCCCGGTGGATTGGGAAGAATTTAATGAATACCTCCCGCCCAATAAGCCGCTTCGCCTTTTAACCGATTTCGTTCGCAGATATGTGGGCCCACAGTTCGATTTCGACGTCCAAGTGATCTTGAGTCGCGATTCGGTTCAAGGAGTTGTTTTGGACGCCGATTCTACTTCCTTTCTAGGTTGGAATACCTGGCTAGGCGAATGGCAATCGCCGCTAGATGCGGACCAAGCTGTTTTCGAACTATCGGATGTAATGGACCATGATGTTTCTTCGGCAGTAGTATGATATTGTTTCCATAAAGCAAATTGCATTCACCAAGCACAAAAACTCGCAAAGGATCAAGCCGTGATCGAGATCGATTTAAAGAAGTTGTTTGACAAGCTAAGCCAGGTTAGCTGCCGAGGGTTGGAATTAGCAACAGCGCTATGCATGACTCGAACCAACTATAACGTTGAGATCGAGCATTGGCTGATCCGATTGCTCGAAAATCGAGACTCGGATTTCGTCAGGATTTTGGAAGCCTTCGGCGTCGAGCTGAGCAAGC
The DNA here is from genome assembly GCA_031374925.1 of Pirellula sp. Lineage (GTDB taxonomy): Bacteria > Planctomycetota > Planctomycetia > Pirellulales > Pirellulaceae > JBKCUI01. The sequence continues at coordinate 19,069 of JANMHA010000073.1, forward strand.
TTCAGAGCGATCTAACACGTACGTTGGATCGATTGCGGACCGGCAATGCCAAAGCTCCATCGCTAAGTCCAGATGTGGTCGACGTCGCCAAGGAAGCCTGGACGTTAGCTACGATCGATTACGGTTCAGGTCAAATTCGATCAGGGCATTTATTGATCGCTTTGCTCTCCAATGAGACATTGCGTCGATCTGCTCTTGGTGCGAGCATTGAGTTCGAAAAGATCAGTGTCCCAGCGCTTCGTAAGTCACTGAATGAACTCTGTTCAGATTCGGGCGAAAACCGGGAATCCGTTTCGCTTTCGACTGGTGCTCCCGTGGGTGGCAGTACTGCACCTTCGACCGGCGGACGAAGGTTATCCACACCCTCACTGGATCAGTTTACGATCGACCTGACGGCGCGTGCGCGCGATGGAAAGATCGACGCTGTTTTGGGGCGCGACCATGAGATTCGGCAAGTGATCGACATTCTAACGCGTCGGCGGCAGAACAACCCCATCCTTACCGGAGAGGCTGGTGTTGGCAAAACCGCTGTTGCGGAAGGATTCGCTATGCGAATCGCGATTGGCGATGTACCGGTCCCCTTGAGAGAAGTCGCTGTTCGAACCCTTGATTTGGGACTTTTGCAGGCAGGTGCCGGGGTCAAGGGCGAATTTGAAAACAGACTAAAATCCGTAATTGAAGAGGTCAAATCATCCCCTAAACCAATCATCTTGTTTATCGACGAAGCTCATACGCTGATCGGCGCTGGCGGAACGGCTGGGCAAGGTGACGCGGCCAATTTGCTCAAGCCTGCGCTCGCCCGTGGTGAACTCCGCACGATCGCCGCTACTACCTGGGCGGAGTACAAGAAATACTTCGAAAAGGATGCGGCCCTTGCCCGTCGTTTTCAGGTGGTCAAAGTCGAAGAACCCACGGTTCCAATGGCTATCGAAATGGTCCGAGGCCTAACCAAGACTCTCGAAAAGCATCACAAAGTATATATCCTCGAGGAAGCAATCATCGATGCGGTAAAACTGTCCAGTCGTTACATAAGCGGCCGTCAATTGCCGGACAAGGCGATCAGCTTGATCGATACCGCGTGCGCTAGAATCAATCTCAGTCAGTCAGCCACGCCGCCTGCCATTGAGGATGCCCAACGCGAACTGGCACAGCGAATTCTGGCTCGCGAAATCCTGGAACGCGAATCCATTACCGGCACCGATCATGCTGCTCACCTGGTTGATATCAACTCGCAGATCGTCGCCTTGGAAAGCCGATTGATCGAACTGAATAAACGTTGGGAGGACGAACGGGCCATCGTCACCGAAGTGCATGACTTGACCGCCAAGCTATATGCGTCCCACACGGGGGCCTCGCCTCAAAAAACAACCTCGCCGACCGCTCAGCAGAACTCGCAACCAGCAACCACTTCATCGCCGGAAACCGCCCCAGCGTCGGCAACGGGTCCAGTGTCGGCAAAGGGTCCAGCGTCGGCAACGGGCTCAACCTCCGCAACAGAGCCCCCAGCCTCAGTCAATGCTACGCCAGGTACGCAACCAGTAGCTACTCCGGAACAGATCGCGGCATGGCAGCATCAACTCCATGATCGCAAAGAGGCGCTGATTCAGCTCCAAGGCGAATCGCCATTGGTCTTCCCATTTGTCGATCGAAACGCCGTGGCCGAGACGGTGGCCGCTTGGACCGGTATTCCAGTGGGGCGCATGGTCGCCGACGAATTCAAGACCATCCTCAACTTACAGAATTTGATGGAAAAGCAGATCGTTGGCCAATCGCATGCCCTCAAACGCATTGCTCAGTCCATCAGCACGTCGCGGGCACAGCTCAACGATCCTCGAGCGCCCATCGGCGTATTTCTATTGGCTGGAACGAGTGGGGTGGGCAAGTCAGAAACAGCTATCACTTTGGCTCAGTTGCTCTACGGCGGCGAACAGAACATGACGGTCCTCAATATGTCCGAATTCAAGGAGGAACACAAAGTATCGCTATTAATGGGGTCACCGCCGGGCTACGTTGGTTATGGTGAAGGTGGGATATTGACGGAAGCGGTTCGTCGCAAACCGTACAGCGTGATTTTGTTGGACGAAATGGAAAAGGCGCATCCAGGCGTGCAGGATGTGTTCTACCAAGTGTTCGATAAAGGTACGATGAAAGACGGCGAAGGGCGCGATATTGATTTTAAAAACACGGTCATTCTGATGACAACAAACGCGGGCACAGATGCGATTAAGAAAATTTGCAGCGATCCCGATACGACCCCAGAGCCTGAAGATTTTTTGGAAGCTATCTTTCCTGAGCTGCTCAAGACGTTCAAACCCGCCTTCTTGGGACGAGTCGCGCTCATTCCTTATTATCCATTGCCCGATCACGTCATTCGAAAAATTATCGGCCTAAAGCTTGGTAAGATCGGTAAGCGAGTTGAAGAGAATTACAACGCGAAGTTTTCGTATGCAGTTGAGCTTGTGCAGCTGATTGCAGATCGATGCAAAGAGGTTGATACCGGCGCGCGAAATATCGATCACATCCTGACCAAGTCCTTGCTGCCAGATCTTTCATCTGTCCTGCTTAGTCGCTTGGCCGAAAGCAAAGGCATCGGTAGCGTCAAGGTCGTCGTTACACCTCAACAAGAGTTCGCGTATGAGGTCGAATAGTCTCAGCAACGATGTGTCCCTACCTCGAATTTGGAGTCGAACATGCCTCATTATCGAGTTCCCGGTCCTATCGGATTGAGAATTGAATCTCGTCCGGTAAGTACGATGATTCAGCAAAAACAGACCGTTTCGCAGTCGGTTCGCGCCGCAGCGGCGGCGAGTCGTGAGAATGCAACGGCTAACGAATCCATAACCAACACCAAGTCAGTTACTCCTTGGGCTGACGGTCAAATTGAAACGTATGTGTTTACAGAACTGCCGGGAGCCGAGCTAGCCAAGTACGTCGACAATATTGCGGAAATGGCCTCCAACTTGGACTATACACGCCGCGTGGTTTTCGTGAACGGCATGGGGAACACGGGTGTGGATCATGCGAAGTCGGCCCGCGTATTGTCGCTTATTCAGATGTGTCCGGTCATCGGCGTCTACAACCGAAAATCGGATTTATTCGGTGACTTAGCTCAGTGCATGCGTGACAAGTTCATCTTCCAGGGTGCCAATCCCACTGCGATTTTCAATCACTACTTAGGAAATGCAAGTCCCGATAGGCGGGCAGAGGCTATGGAAGCGATACTTGGTCAAGGTATGTTGGGCAACCTTGCGACGGCCGCATTGTTTCGGCTGCTTGCGACGGGCGAAGCCAGTTCGAATGATATTCCGATTTTCGCTCACAGCCAAGGGAATCTAATCCTAAGTAATGCCCTTCAAGCCTTGGAGGTCGTTTACGGCAGGGGGCGTAATGCTGGCCGACGTGTATATTCGTTTGGTAGTCCAGCCATCGTGTGGCCGGATGGCATCAAACATTACGTTCATGCGTTTACCTTCGATCCGGTGTCGCTCCTGGATCCCATTCCGAGTTGGAGCATTTCCAAAGTCGGTGTACCCGCACTTACCAAAGATCCGTTCAAGGATGGAGTTCTCGTGTTTCTCCAGGACTTGAACCCGTTAACGCATGGCTTTTTGTACTATCTACAGGAGGACGCAGCGTTCATCATCAACCGCCATCGAGTGGGCACGTATTCCATGACGTTAAACATGGATGAAAGTGGGCTGGCGGATGAATTGGCTAGCTTTGGTCGTAACGAACCCCGTTTGATTCGTGTCTTTCGCAGGCTCGACAAATTGCATAACAGCGATGCGGATGATGTCGCGTTCGAATACGTCGCAAAAATGCGAGCCAGCGGTCGAGTGTCGATACTCAAAGCGATGCCGCAGTTGCGTGAGGTTTTGATAAAAGTGATGGATGAAGGATTTACTAGCAGTTCCGAACAAGAAGCCATCGACTTCTTGAAATCGCTGAACTAATCCGATACAGTCTGTCGGAACTGACGGATGTATCGTTTTGGAGCGAGGAAGCCGATAGGCCGCGCGGCTTTACACTTCTTGGCCCTTCTTGGCTACATGTGGCGAGCGAGTTGGCTACAATATTCGCATGCTAGCGTCGATCCAAGCCGCTAGAACGAATCGTCACGATTGAGTATTCATTCGGTTGATCTTCTCCTCAACGGCGGTGAAAATGACATCCAATTCTAATACCGAAAAACCATGGGTCGATGGCCTGACAATTGGCCAGGTGCTTCGAGAGACGGCTAAGAAGTTTCCTTTACAGGATGCGGTTGTTTTTTGCGGTCAAAAGTATCGACTAACGTGGTCGGCGTTTGATGCAGAGGTGGATCGTGTAGCGCGTAGTCTGCTAGCGTTGGGCCTGCACCGTGGGGATCATTTTGGAGTTTGGGCGACCAACGTTCCCGAATGGGTTACGCTTCAATTTGCAACGGCCAGGATCGGTGCGGTGTTGGTTACGATTAACCCATCGTATCGAACGAATGAGCTTGCCCATGCTGTTCGCCAAGCCGATTTATGGGGTTTGGCTTTGATCGACAAGTTCAAAACGACGGACTACTTTACGTCACTACAAGAGGCGATTCCTGATCTTTCCATGCATGCACCTGGATCGCTCGGCAGTCCGGAGTTTCCGAAATTGAAATGGGTTATTACGCTTCGAGGTGAGCCCCCAATCGGGACGATTTCTTGGCAGGAATTCCTTTCTAAGTCGGAATCTATTTCAACACAACAACTCGAGGATGCAGAGTGTCAACTACATGACTCGGACCCCATCAATATCCAGTACACTTCTGGAACGACCGGTTCACCGAAAGGCGCGATGCTTTCGCATCGCAATATCCTGCTCAACGCATATTACGCTGGGATTGGGCAGCATTTCACAGGGCAAGACAGGATCTGCGTACCGGTACCCTTGTACCATTGTTTCGGTTGTGTGTTAGGTACTTTGTGTTCCATCGTGCACGGATCGACGATGGTCTTTCCAGCTGAGAATTTCCAAGCGGCCGCGACCTTGCAAGCGATAGAATCGGAGCGGTGCACTGCTGTTTATGGTGTGCCCACGATGTTCATTTCAATGATGGAGCACGCTGACTATCCGCAACGCGATCTTAGGTCGTTGCGAACTGGGATAATGTCTGGCAGCCCGTGCCCGATCGAGCTTATGAAGCGTGTGACGACCGAGATGGGGGCTTCTCAATTGACGATTTGTTACGGCCAAACCGAAGCCTCTCCATTGATCACGCAAACGCTCGCCGACGACTCGTTAGAGTTGCGTGTTGGAACGGTGGGGCGCCCCCTTCCGGGCATTGAGGTCAAGTTGATTGACCCAGAAACCGGCAAGGAACTCGTCGACCAGCAACCAGGTGAACTGTGCGCTAGGGGGCACGATGTGATGCTGGGCTATTTCAATTTGCCGGAAAAGACCAGTGAAGCAATCGATTCCGAAGGCTGGTTGCATACCGGCGATTTGGCGGTGCGACAACCGAATGGTTATTACCGCATAACAGGCCGGCTTCGCGATTTGATTATTCGCGGCGGCGAGAATGTGTATCCTCGAGAGATTGAAGAGTTGTTATTCCAGCATCCGGCAATTCTGGACGTCCAAATCATTGGAGTCCCTGATCGCAAATTCGGTGAGGAAGTAATGGCGTGGGTCCGTCTACGCGAAGGACGATCGGCTTCGTCAGACGAGTTAAAGGCGTTTTGCAAGTCCAATCTGGCTTACTTCAAAGTTCCGCACTATTGGAAATTCGTAGACAGTTTTCCAGTAACCGTCACAGGCAAAATCCAAAAGTACAAAATGAGAGAAACGAGCATTGAGGAGTTGGGATTGCAGGCTGTTGCCAAAATCGAGACAGCCTAGCAACGGCCCAGCAACGTGTGGCACGCGCAAAGCGCAGCGTGGGCGTGGGTGTGGGAGTGGGAGTGGGTGTGGGTGTGGGAAGTGCGAGGTGGGCTGAGCGACAAATATGCAGTATACGAAAATGTGTTGATGCGAGTTTCGTTCCGTTCTGAGATCTGCCCTTCAGGTTGTTCGGAGTTGGCCTTTCAGGTTGGTCGGGGGCTTGTCCCCCACCAACCTTGTTTTGGCCAACTCCGAACAACCTGAAGGGCAGATCTCTGTACGGAACGTAACTCGCATCAACACATTTTCGTCTACGGCATATTTGTCGCTCAGCCCCCCTCGCAC
>JANMHA010000169.1:0-21692 GCA_031374925.1 Pirellula sp.
TCCAAGCTGGTTCCGGAAATATGTCCTCGATTGCTTTCCACTGTTCATCGCTCAATCCATGACGCATAATTGGTCCTCCTATCCACCAATATGGCGTATAAGAGAAAATCAAATCAAGACCAGTTTAGAAACGGAGCCTAGCTCGTTGGTTACTTGCCAAGGGAGACGGCGGATAGGCAAAAGCCGATTCATTCGCGAATGTGCTGCAGAGGCGGATTCCTTTTTCGAGTTCTCTGGCCTTCCGCCGCGATCTGGCTTGACCAAGCAGGAGCAACTGGCTGTATTCGCAGACCAACTTGCAAAACAATCCAAGGCTCCACGATTGATCTTGGATAGCTGGGCGACCGCTTTTCAGCTCCTTGCAAGCCAACTACCTGCAAAAGGGACCGCCGTCATCTTGTTGGATGAGGTCTCTTGGATGGGAATCGGTGCACCCGACTTTGCCGGTTACATCAAGAATGCGTGGGACCAACACTTTTCGCGGCGAGCCAAAACGGTGGTAGTTCTTTGCGGGTCCGTGTCCTCGTGGATCGAAGAGAACATCTTGAATAACACGGGCTTCGTTGGGCGTTGCTCATGGCAGTTTCATTTGCAACCACTCGCGCTCCACGAGTGTGAGCAATTCTGGGGACGCTCTGCACCTAGAATCAGTACCACCGAAAAACTTCGGTTTCTTGCCGTGACCGGCGGCATTCCTCGATATCTAGAAGAGCTGAATCCCAAGCAGACGGCTGAACAGAATATCGCTCGGCTTTGTTTCCATCCCAGCGGTATGCTCTTCAATGAATTCGATAGTATCTTTCACGATATCTTTAATCGAAAAGCTCCTACCTATCGTGAGATCGTTCGCGCTCTCATCGACGGCTCAAAAGGTGTCGATGAAATCAGTCAGCGGATCGGACGAGAACGTGGAGGGAGTTTGAGCCTGGCTTTATCCGAACTCGAAAGCTCTGGTTTCCTTACGAAAGATATTCCGACGACGTTATCACGTGTCACGCCGAAGTCCAAGGGACTTCGGCACCGCGAACTCCGATATCGGCTATCGGATAACTACTTGCGATTCTACCTCAAATACGTTGAACCGTATCGTGATCAAATCGCCAAGGGCCGATTCAAAGTGACGGCGCTAGAACAGCTAGACCAATGGGACACGATTATGGGGCTTCAGTTCGAAAATCTAATCCTGGAAAATCTAGACGAGCTGTTCAAGGCACTTCAGATACCTCCGCATATTGTTCTATCCGCTGGCCCGTACCACCAACGCACTACTCAACGGCAAAAAGGCTGTCAGATCGATCTGTTGATCCAGACCAGACGCTCCATCTATCTGTGCGAAGTGAAGTTCAAGAGCCAAATCGACACTTCCGTTATCAAGGAGGTCGACAACAAAATCCAAGCTCTCAAATTGCCGAAGACTCAGTCCGTTCGGACCGTCCTAATATACGACGGTCAACTCGCTCCATCGATCGAAGAAGAACGGGTCTTCGATTTTCTTGTCGCCACAACCAAACTGTTTGTGTCTTGAATCCGAGTCATCCCACACAGGTCACTTAACGTGGCGCGAGACAAATGGACACACCATTTTTCCGGTGGTAGTTATTTTTCGGTCATCCATAAGATTCAATTTCGTCTCAAGCCGGAACCGGTCCAGGCGATGTAGCGTTTTCGACAGAAATTCTCAGGCACCGAACCAACAACTGTCTGAAAGTGCGCGATCAATGCGTCGATACAGCCTACCGGACGGTATTCAGAACATGCAGCGCGCCCAGTTACGGATTGGATCCATGCGATTTCGGTGCTTCTAAGTCTCAATTTACAACGTCACTAGAGGTCGGTATGACACTAAAGTGGAGTGTCCCCGTTTTTTCCGGTCCAACAAACGGGACCACTTCACTTAATCTATCCTTTGCGGAAACTGCGTCTGCTATGTCTGGAACCTGCGACCACACGACGCGCGTACAAAACAAAAGAATCAGCGAAAAAAGAATTCTGGTCATTACGGCGCCCCGACTGCGGATTCAATCTTCATCCACAAGAACGTATTACATTTGAGTGAGTGTAACGTTAAACGGCTAACATGGAGCGGAACTCTCACCAAGAAATGAATTTATTTTTGAGCTCGATTTCCCTTGGGCTGCATCTCGTTTGGCAAGTTAGAATCAAAGAAATCCTTGGGGCTTCGAATCCTATTTTCTTGCGTCCGACTTGTTCGTCGCAGATTCACGATTCACTTAACGGTTGCTTTAAGGCGAACGGTAGGTTCTCAACCCTCGATACTTGCAAGAAACAGTTGCAGCGCCTGCTTATTGGCTGCTACGTCGTGCACTCGCAATACTTGAATCCGCTGCAAGGCGAGAGCCAGAGAAACGCCGACCGTGCCAAAACAGCGATCGATGTCCTTGTTGCCGAGCACTTTGGCGATGAAGCCTTTGCGGGAGTGCCCAATCAGAATAGGACGCCCAATTGCATGGAATTCGCTGGCTTTTTGCAAGAGTTCCAAATTGTGGACATGCGACTTGCCAAACCCGATCCCGGGGTCAAGGCAAATCCGCTCCGGTGCAATACCTTGTTCAATCAGCCATTCGTCGCGTTTCTTTAAGTAGTCGACAATTTCCGCGACGACGTTGTTGTAGCTTGGATTGTCCTGCATGGTCTGCGGGGTGCCTTGAATGTGCATGGCGCAGACGCCAGTTTGCCGCGCTCGGGCGATTTCGACCATGGCTGGATCTGCCTCGAGGCCGGACACATCATTGATGATCTCCGCCCCCAAATCAATGGCGGCTTCGGCAACGCCCGCTTTGGTCGTGTCGATGGAGATGGGTACTTTGACCTTGTCCTGGATCTTTTCCAAAACAGGGACAACGCGGCGAAGTTCATCCGCGATGTCCACAGCTTGGCTGTAGGGGCGGGTGCTCTCGCCCCCAATATCCAAAATGTCAGCTCCCTCGTCTTCGAGTCGTTTGGCTTGATCGACTGCCGATTGAATCGTAAAAAACCGACCGCCATCGGAAAAACTATCGGGAGTCAGGTTCAGAATACCCATGATCAAGGGCATTCGGCCGAAGACCAATTCCCGAGTTCGCAAGCGCCAGCCAGTCGAGACAGCCAAAACATTTTTTGGTTCGATGGAGTTTGGAATCAACAAGGAATTTAACTGAGTTAGGAAACGTAGTTTGGAGTCGGGGGGCGGTAGTGATCCAAATCGATGGTCCGGAACCAATCGATGGTCTTCTTGAGTCCGTCCCGAAGCGGAATCTGCGGCTCCCAGTTTAGGTGTTTTTTCGCAAGTGTGATATCCGGGCGACGACGAGACGGATCGTCGGGCGGGAGAGGACGTTTCTCCAATGGAACTTTGCATCCCGAAATTTCCATGACAAGCTCCGCCAGTTCGCGAATCGTGAACTCGCCAGGATTGCCTATATTAACTGGACCGATGAAGTTTTCTTCGTTATTCATCAAACGGAAAATTCCTTCAACCAAGTCATTTCTATAGCAGAACGACCGCGTTTGCTCCCCTTCTCCAAAAATCGTAATCGGTTGCCCCAAAATCGCTTGCCGAATGAAATTGGAGACGACACGACCGTCATAGGGATGCATTCTAGGGCCGTAAGTGTTGAAAATTCGGACGATTCGGATGTCAACTTTGTTGGATCGGTGGTAGTCCATGAACAATGTCTCAGCGACCCGTTTCCCCTCATCGTAGCAAGACCGAATTCCGATGGTATTCACGTTACCCCAGTAGGATTCAGGCTGTGGATGGATAAGTGGATCGCCGTAAATCTCGCTGGTACTAGCCAGAAGGACTCGAGCACCGCATCGTTTTGCGATACCCAACATATTGATCGAACCCAGCACAGACGTTTTGATCGTCTTGATCGGATTGAACTGGTAATGACCGGGCGCGGCCGGGCATGCCATGTGATAAATCTGGTCCACTTCCAAGAAAATAGGCAAGGTCACATCGTGCCGGATCAGTTCAAAGTTGGGACGGGGCAGCAGATGGACCAAATTGCTCTTTTGAGCTGTGAAAAAATTATCGAGGCAAATAACGTCATGGCCTTCGTCGACGAGCCGTTCGCACATGTGCGAGCCGAGAAAGCCAGCTCCGCCAGTAACAAGAATACGCTGCAATTTCGTCACTATTTACCACCCATTCCGAGACCAATGCCGAGTGCTATCCTTACTTTCGCCGACCGATATTCGCGCGAAGGTGCTTAGGCGAGCGGAAGACTACCAATCATTACCCGATACGTAAGTGAGGGACTTGCGATATTGTCCCTCGCTTACGCCTCGGGTTGGGATACTTCACTCTGCCGCTCGCCTGAAAACTTGTATATCGATTGACCTCCTGGTACAATCCCCTCAGAAATTGCGTAATTGACGTAATTCGAACCAATGCGGTTGCGGTTGCGTATGTCGTGAGAATTGTGTGGATTCTAAAGAATTTACAACGGCACGGCACTTCCAATCCACTGCCATCCATTTCTTTCAGGAGAACGTTCAAGAATGAAGTCTTTTAAGTTAGGTCTAATGGCGTTGGCTTTGGTTTCAGCTGGCGCAACGCTGCAAGCGGATGATACTAAGGCCAAATGCGATGCGGCATGCGCCGCCGACGCCGGAACTTGTCCTGTGACTGCAGGAATGGCAAAGCTTCCTAAGCTTTCCTACATGGTCGGCACAAAATCGCTTTGTTGCGAAGAATCCGCGAAAGCCACCGCAGCCGAAACAGCCGCCAAAGTCGAGTATGTAGTTGGCACCGAAAAGTTCGATAGCTCCGACAAAGCTTTTGCTAGCCTTGTCACTCAGACGGAAAAGTTCGTCTCCGCATTTGCTACCCCAAGCACTTGCAGCGTTTCCGGCACGACGACCATTGCTGGCGAGTGTTTGACTTGCTCAGTCGCCGCTGGCGAAGTGGCAGCTAAGGTCAAGAAGGCCATGGATAGCGTCGCTATCTCTTACAAAGTCGGGGACAAGAGCTGCAATTGCCCAGTCGAAGCAAAGACTTTGGCAGCCGCAAAGAAGGCGAAGACTTTGTTCGTCGTCGGTACCGAAGAAACCGAATGCGAACAAACAGCACGCTTGAATTTGGCTCGCGCCAAATACAAGGCAGCGCTTTTGGCAATGGTCCCAGCCAAGCCAGAAACCAAAGCAGTGGTTCAGTAGACGTCGGTTCGATAAATCAACTAAAATAGGCATTGGGAAACCAATGCCTATTTTTTTTGATCTGCACCCTCCTGCCGGAAACTGTCTGGTTTAGTCTCCCTCCCTCTGCAACGCTGTGAAGCATTTTCGTCCGATCGGAGCTTGCCCCCGACGGACGCCGTTTTGGCGTACTAGAAATGCGGCTCAGCCCAAAAGTACGGCACTCCGCTCCCGCCTCGACCGCCTTAGGCGGACGAGGCGGGAGCGGAGTGCAGCGGTTAGCGGGCAACGTAGGACGCCAAAACAAGGTTGAGGGGAGGCAAGCTCCCGCTCAACCTAAGTGAATTGTTGGTGAAAATGCTTCACAGCGTTGCTCCGTGGGGGAGGGTGACTTTGTATGTATCCCCGGAGTAATCTCGGGGTCATTGGCTGCAAGCCAACTTTTCAATATTCGAGTACAATGGAGCCGCAATCCGGCTTGGACCGAGAAAAAGCGACGTGAGGCGTCGTTGGCTTGAAACTTTGACAAGGTCTAGGAAACTCTTCATGAGCGATGAAGCTCCCGAACTACCCATCCAACCTGAAGCACTTGGTGAAGATGAAAAGTCGCGACCGCAACCTGCCGATGAATTGCCTTCTGCGCTCGAAAGCGATGACCTGATCGACATGATGCGTCGGACGGTTGATCGACTGTATTTAGATGGGACCGCTCGTGGTGACCTCAAGATTCTGAGCCGCACATTGCGGGAGTTGCGGTATGCATTCAAGGTTTTCCAACCTTTTCGACGAAGACGAAAAGTTACGCTTTTCGGATCCGCACGGACCAATTCAAATCATCCAAACTATACTCAAGCGGTTGAAGTCTGTCGAAAGATTGTGGAACATGGCTGGATGGTCATTACTGGTGCCGGAAGTGGAATAATGGAAGCCGGCCACAAAGGCGCAGGTCGCGAAATGTCGATGGGGCTTAACATCATGCTTCCGTTCGAACAGTCGGCCAATCCATTCATCGAGGGCGATCCCAAGTTAGTCACGTTGAAGTATTTTTTCACACGCAAATTGATGTTCGTCAAGGAATGCAGCGCCGTGATTTGCTGTCCGGGTGGATTTGGTACGCTGGACGAGACACTTGAGGTTTTGACGCTTCTGCAGACCGGCAAGCAAGCAATGTTTCCCCTGGTTTTGCTGGATGAGCCTGGAGGGAAATTCTGGACAGGGATTGAGTCCTTTTTTATAGATCATTTACTTAGCCAGCAGTTGATCAGCCCCGAAGATGTCCATCTCTATTTGGTTACCGATAGCGCAGACCAAGCCGTAGCGGAGATTCTTCGTTTCTATCGCGTTTACCATAGCATGCGCTACGTGAACGACTTGCTCGTCATTCGAATGAATTCACTACAGTCCGATGAAAAACTGGAAGCCATGAATAGGGAGTTCGAGGACATATTGTTGTCTGGGACGATAGAACAACGCGATGCTTTGCCGGAGGAATCCAACGAGCCGGAACTCAATGAGTTGCCAAGGTTGTATTTGCATTTCAATCGGCGAAACATTGGCAGACTGCGACAGCTGATCAACAAGATTAATGAATGAGTGTAGCTCGGCATTTTCTTTATGTAGCTGAGCGAGGCCCTCGCTCAGATCACAAACACAACGAGCGAAGGGCCGCGCTCGTCCACAATAATACACTTACCGAGCGGCGTCTCGGATACGATCTAGGTCGCTCTTGAGCGACCCCATGAATTCCTGGAATTCAATCTCGAGCGGCCGCAAATCTCCGAATACCTCAGTAAACGCTTTGATACGACTGGTAGCAGGCAATTCGTTTTCAAACTGAGAACACTTCTGATAATAGACCATTAACTTTTCGAAACGCGTCTCCATTAAAAAGTAGGTGAGCGCCCAAGCTTGGCCATAAGCTTCGACGGCTTCCCCATGGTTCTTGGCCGTATAGAAGAGGCGATCCGAAATAATCAGTTCCAAATTTCTCCTGGCAGGATCGCGAGACACGATTTTGTAATCCGCCAATCGCGTCTGATTGACAGCCCCGATTCCACCCCAGCCGGCGCCCGAAGGTGTTTCAAAATAACTTGCTAATCCCTCATGAGCCCACCTCGCTCCTATGATGCCGCGAGGCATCAGCCCCGAATTGCCTGCCAATTGGTGTGTCGCTTCATGCGAAACCACTTCGATGTCCGATTCCTCGCGGGCCACCTTGACCAACAATTCAAATGAATTGGCTAAGTGGGCCATGTCCTGCGAAGCCGCTGTCCCGCGTAGCTTCAACTTATTCTTTTGCATGTCCTTGGCCATATCCGTCATGAGCAACATTTGCTTGGTGGTGCCCTGATCGTAGAACACGCTAATGTTGTCTTTGGGAGACCAAAATCCAGAGGCCATTTTTAGTTCTGGCGCGAGTAGAGTCGAGTATCGTTGAAATGCATCCTCTTCAGAAAACAACAATACCATCATGTGCTCTTTGGGCGGTTCAAGCACAATTCCATCCAGCGCGAACTTCATGAAATACGATTCAAAAACCATCTCCAACAGTTCAAGCCGAGTCTGCGATCTGGTTTTACGTCCGACTCTTACATCGCTCGTATCGTGCAACAACACGTAGTGAGCACTAGTCTCCACCTTCAATTTTGTAAGGTTCGTGGCTTCACGGAGAGTCCGCTCTATAGCAGCGGGATCGCCCAAAGGCTTTTTGACTCGGCCTCTTGCTTCTATTAATCGTTTGACCGTCGGGTTTTCTGGCTCGATCTTGTACGCAAGGCTGCAACATTCATAAAACTCTTTGAGTAGTCCTCGTTTGAGTGCTTGGCTTGCAGCCTCTAAGTAGTCTTTTATCTCCTTTGACCTATTTGCTTGATTGAGGAGCTTCTTAAACTCCTCCTGTCGCGTCGGAGCTTTGACGATGACTGCATCATCCAGGTTCAAGGCCATAGAACCAAAGGTCGGATGGGTGTACTCAAGAAGCCGGCCCGCCAGAATCTTGGTTTTACCCTCGAGTACCGTTACCATTTTTGTTCCGGGCAATCGATAAATCACGAAGTCGGCTGGCGTCCTCGCGGCCAATACCATTACCAACGCGAAAAAGAAGAGAGGTCCAAAAAAGGGTTTTTTTCGGAAGAGTAACGGCATGAACAACGACTTATGCAAATAGGTTACAAACGTTTTGGGATTTGATTTTATTTTACCACCATTGTCGCCTTTTGCTCCGCAAAAGTGCGTTAACGCGGCGAACTTTCGCGGAGCGAAAGGCGACAATAATAAATTCACAGCCTAGGAGCAAAAGCGACAATGGCGTGTTACTTTTGTTGGTTGTTTCATCATGGCAAGCGCTCCTTACCACCGACAAACACACGTTTCACATCCAGATGAGTATTGAGGATCAAGACGTCGGCCCGTTTTCCTAATTCTAGGCTCCCAGTTTGACTGGATATGCCTGTGCGTTCGGCAGGAGTGAGGCTGGCCATGCGAATAACTTCTGGAAGAGACGCCGACGAGTTTGCCATCATGTGCCGAACCATGTGATCCATCCCCATGATGGAGCTTGCAAGACTCCCATTGGGTGCCCAACCTACCTTTCCATCGCTTTCAAACCAGGAGCCATCGTCTGCGGAGCCAAATCGATATCGCCCAGGGGGTAGGTCGAGTGCGCGATTGCTGTCTGTGACGAGTACCAAGCGATTTGCCCCTTTCATTCGGTACGCAAACTCCAACAACTCGGGCGCTAAATGAAAGCCATCTGCGATGATCTCGGTGCTCATGTCCGAATGCATCAAAACAAACTCCGCCATGCTGCCTTGCATGGGGACGTTGAAGCGTTGACGCATCGAGGGGACGGAACTCATAGCGCACCAGAAGTGATCCACATGACGCATCCCAGCGTCGAAGGCATGTTGCATCTCCGTCCAACTTGAGTTCGAGTGTCCGCAGGTGACAAGACAGCGACGCTTCTTGGCCTCACGGTAGAACGCCTCAGCGCCCGGCAATTCGGCAGCGCAGGTGGCAACCTTAATGAGTCCCGTTTCGAAGTAGAGGTTGAACTCGCTTCCTGCCGGAGAGCGACATCCGTCAATCGGATGGCAACCGACTTTGTTCTCAGCAAAGTAAGGTCCATATAGATGCACGCCTGCAATCCGCGCGCCGGTATCCGTCCGCCTTTGCGAGGCAGCACAAGCCTCAAGCATGGCCATGATTTGTTCTTGAGTGCCAGTCGTCGTTGTTGGGAAAATCGTTGTGGTTCCATGTTTTGCGTGAGCCCGACAAGCTGTCTGAACAGCTTCCACGGTACCATCCATGAAATCTGCACCATTGCCGCCATGGACATGAATATCGATAAACCCAGGCGAAATGTAACCCCCATCAGCATCAACAATACACTTGTCTTTCGTTGATCGCTTTCGCGATTTCCCCACAAAGATTATTCTTCCTTTATCGCATTCCAACTCCGCATTTGTCAAAAGCCGATTTGGCAAGACGACGGTACCATTGGTGAAGAGAATTGAGCTCACGAGTCGTCCGTCGGGGCCATGGAATTTCCGAATTCTTTTTAAGGCGAGTGGCGATCGAAACTTACTATGTAGCGTCGATTTTCCGAGGCGCTGGCATGTCCGCCTCGGAGATGCGGACCTACGTCCATCATTTTGCGATCCCAGTACACTCATTACCGCTATGAATATAATCGATCTTTGTCCAATTCGTGAGAAAACGGACAAAAAGCATAAATCCAATTTTTTCCAATAGAGCCGGATTCGAAAATCTTAAAGTTTTCGAATTCAATCCGACAGAGCCATTACATGCTGTGCCAGTCGGATCTCGGTCGCTTGAATGAGATCGGACGGGATTTGTGGTCCGTTGGTCAAATAGCTGACTGGCAAGGAACTGCTAAGTAAACAAGTGAACATGGCCCCGAGGCCACCCGCTTCATCAAGCCTGGTCAGGAGAAGCCTATTTGGGCTAAGCTGTGCGAATGCTTGTTCGTACCTAAGAAAAGATCGAACATTGCAAGTGCTTGATAGGACGAGATGTGTTTCCGTAGGCTTGGTCAGCTTCATCAAGTGGCTTAATTTGTCGAGCGATTTGGAATCGGTTGGGGAGCACCCACTTGTATCGAGAAGAACAAATCGACAGCACGCTAAACCCTCCATACTTGTTGGCACTTGTTCGATGGATTCGGCGACATCAAAATGCCAACCCAGAACTTCCGCGTAGTTTTGCAATAGGTGGTTCGATCCCAATCGCATCGAGTCTGTCGAGAGAACTCCGACCGAAAGCCCGCGTTCCATCGATAGATTGGCTGCGATCTTGGCGAGTGAAGTCGTCTTGCCAGAACCAGGTGGACCAACAAATGCAATGACCTGCTGTCGAGCATCATTGAGTGTGATGGGTGGCGCGGCATGAACCAGGTCACGAATCCAACCGAGTAGTTCGGCGCGTAATGTCCAAACGTCTTGCATAACCTTGGGATTGTTAGAAAACTGAGTTGCCTCGACCCATTGGCTCGCGATGCCTGGATCGATGCCTGCGTCGATGAGTTCTTGGTGAACTTGCGCCAACACACGGCCAGACCTAACGAAATCAATCGATGGCGCGTTCGACTCGATTGGCGTTTCTATATTGGAATACGACATTTTTGTCGTTTGGTCCGAAAAATCGGCAACGGCGACAGGACGGTTTTCAGAAGATTCTACCTGGCCTTGTTCCGGTGGTTCATCGGAATTATTTTCGTTCCCTTCTGAATCAACTAGACCGAGGTCCTTGGTGTTGGAGCTAGCTGTCACCTCGATTCGAGAACGTCCAAAGATTCCAAAGCGTGCGGCCCTGGTTTCCAATATGGAAGCGTCAGGACCAAATTCGGTTCGAATCTGCTGGAAGGCGTCTTGCAGTGTTTTGGATCGAAAGGTCTTGATGCGAATGGGAATGTTCATCTGCTTGCACCTCAATCAACTAGATTACTGGTCACTGACCATGGCAATGGATTCTACGCTAGTATCTCGCGATATTTCGTTGTAGCTAAGTACGCGAAGATCGGGCAAAGCTTCTTGCGTTATTTGACGTAGTGGCACGCGGATCTTAGGACTGACGACAACACATCTCGGTTTTCCAAGTTGGTCGAGTTTCTTGATTTGATCCGCAATGCGATTGCATGTTTTGGTAATCGAGTCGGGCGACATGCGGATGAAGATACCGCGGTCGGTTTGTTCGGTACCTGCGGCGATGCGATCTTCCATGGCTGGATCGAGCGTTACCACTCGCAATACACCAGAGCTGTCGCGATAACGATGAGAAATGGTTCTTGCCAATCGATGGCGAACGTATTCCGTTAACCAAATTGGATCTTTGATCCTGTGAGCGTAGTCGCCGAGAGTTTCGAGAATGATACTGAGTTGTCGAATGGGGATATCTTCGCGAAGGAGGTTCTGCAGCACCTGTTGGACTTCCGCTAGTTTCATTTGCCCTGGTATCAGCTCATCGACCACCGTCGACGATGTCTTCTTGAGCTGGTCGACAAGCTGTTTCGTAACTTCACGCGTCAGCAGTTCATCCGCGTGTTTTCGCGCGGTTTCTTGGACATGCGTGGCGAGGACTGCACCGCATTCCACGACTTGGTAGCCGTAGATTTCAGCTTGTTGACGATTTCGCGGATCGATCCATACGGCTCGCTTTCCGAAGGCAGGGTCGGTGGTTTCGTCACCAAGGATGGATCCCTTGGTAAGTCCGGTATCAATGGCAAGCAATCGATCGGGCCGAAGTGTGCCGGTAGCGATACGGTTTCCAGCCATCTCGAGTTCGTAGGAAAATTCGGGAAGGCTCATTCGGTCCTTAATGCGTACCATTGGGAGTAAGACACCCATTTCGGTAGCTAGCGTTGCACGAACTGTCGAGATCCGTTTCATAAGGTCACCGCCGCGATTCGGATCCGCCAATACGATGAGCTTGGCGCCCAGTTCAAGTCGCAGTGGATCAACTTCTAAGTAGTCTTCGACCTTTTTTTCCTGCGGAGCCTTTTTGGCGGTATCGGCGTCCCTGCCCTTCTTTTCAATGACTTGAGCATCTTGCCTTTTCTGTCGCTGCATGATGAGGGCTAATCCAATACAACCACCCCCCATCGTTGCCATAGGAACAGCAGGAAGCTGTGTGAAGGTCATCAGGAGCAAAAATACCCCCGCGATAATCAACGCTTGAGGACGAGAAAAAATTTGTCTCAGGAACTCGCCGGAAAAATCGGATTTCTGTGTGCTTCGGGTTGTTAACAGGGCTGCAG
Source organism: Pirellula sp. (assembly GCA_031374925.1). Classification (GTDB taxonomy): domain Bacteria; phylum Planctomycetota; class Planctomycetia; order Pirellulales; family Pirellulaceae; genus JBKCUI01. The sequence continues at coordinate 12,416 of JANMHA010000169.1, forward strand.
CCAAGGAGATCAAAAACGCTGGCACTTGGCTTACCAATCCATCTCCGATGGTTAACTTCGTGTAGACATTAGCTGCTCGCGCGAGCGTCATGTCCGAGTGCATACAGCCCATGTAGAGTCCGCCAACTATGTTGAGCAACGTGATCGCTATTCCCGCGATGGCGTCTCCGCGAACAAACTTACTGGCACCATCCATCGAACCATAAAAGTCAGCTTGTTTCGTGATCTCTTCTCGACGGCGTTGCGCCTCCTTTTCGTCGATGGCACCTGCGCTCAAGTCGGCATCGATCGCCATTTGACGCCCAGGCATACCATCCAACGCAAATCGTGCGGCAACTTCTCCGATTCGCGAAGCACCTTTGGTGATCACAATAAAGTTTATCAAGAAGATAATAATAAATAGGACAATCCCGACTTCGAGGGAGTCACCGGAAACGAATTCTCCAAACGCTTGAATGACGTGGCCCGCGGCGTCAATTCCTTCGGATCCAGTTCGTGTCAAGATCAATCGAGTCGTAGCCAGGTTAAGCACTAGCCGAGAAAGTGTCGTAGCCACTAACATCGCCGGAAAAATATTGAATTCCAGTGGTGATTCGATGTAAATCGTGGTCAGGAGAATGACAACCGCGATGGCAATATTCGCCGAAAGCAGCACATCGAGCAAAGCCGGGGGAAGTGGAACCAGAATTACGACTAGGCAGGCGATGATTCCAATCGGAACAATTGCGTGTCGGTGTCGTAAGAAAAGTTTGGTCCAAAAATCCATCCAGGTTTGTCCTGATAAGAGAACTTTAGAAAATCTGACAAGTATTTGGAAAACTACCTAGGTTTCCAGGTTGATGTCTATATCGTTTTCCGAAAGCGGACGATAATGTACGGACTCAAGGTGCCCAAAACGGATTTGGAATTCGCACCGATCCAATTGATGGCATTAGCTTTAACGACGAATTCGGCGAATGGCTTCTAACGAATCGCCCCAAACGATCCAGTACCCAGTTCTTTCACCTAGATTCTGGCACGGAATGCCCTCGCGTGTTTGGTTGCCTTTACTTGTCAAGAACTCGTTTCAAGTATCCCTATCACGGTTGCACATTGCTTTTGGGGTAACCGCGTTTATGCCGGTTTCCGATCTTCTAGGACTGGCTCAGCATGCCATTTACGGCAGACAAATTGCAGCGACGAAACTTGCGGGACCGCCTTTATTTATTCTCGGGCATTGGCGGAGCGGTACCACACTACTTCATGAGCTTCTAGGCTTGGATGACCGGTATGCTTCCCCAACGACCTACCAGTGCTTCGCACCGTCGCATTTTTTGCTAACTGAGTCCATCCTTGCGAAGTACGGCAATTGGCTGATTCCAAATCGAAGGCCCATGGACAACATGAAGGCTGGTTGGGCTTTGCCGCAGGAAGACGAATTTGCCCTAATGAACTTGGGAGCTCCGACCCCGTACTTGAGACTTGTATTTCCGTGCCATGACTACCCGTTCCAAAGCACACTTGCGTCCGATGGTTTCAATGCAAAGGATTTGGAAAGATGGAAATACCTGTTTGATTGGTTCTTGAAGGCACTAACCTTCAAGACAAAGAAGCCGTTGATACTCAAAAGCCCACCTCATACGGGCCGACTGGGCATCCTCAAATCGATGTACCCGGACGCAAAGTTCGTGCACATCGTGCGCGACCCGCGCAAACTCTTTCCTTCCACCATGAAAATGTGGAAATCACTGGATCAAGTTCAATCCATTCAGGTAGGTGAATATCAATCCAAGTTGAAAGACTTTGTCCTTAAGTCCCTAACAATCATGTATCGTTCTTTTGAAATGGATCGCGTAGGGCTGGCAAAGAATCAACTCATCGATGTTTGCTACGAGGATTTAGCCAAAGACCCCGTGTCGGTTTGCAAAAACATCTACAACCAGCTTGAGTTGACCGGCTTCGATAAAATTGAGCCTTTGCTTCAAAATCGAACTCTACTGGAAAAAGAATACAAAACCAATCGTTTTGGAACAGATCCGAAGGAAGAAGCGGAAATCATGACTGCATGGCAAAGCTATGCAACCAAGTACGGATATGCTTAAGCCGTTACCGATCGATTCTCATATGTCGGCAATTTGCGACTATGTTCGAGTCAATCCCATTACCATTGTCGAAGCGCCTCCTGGATCAGGCAAGACGACGCGCGTCGCCCCCGCGCTCATGAAGATGCCATTTGCCGATTCGCAAAGGATCTATTTGCTTCAGCCGAGACGCATTGCCGCAAAATCCGTCGCCGAGAGAATTGCATGGGAGCACGGCAGTCGCATCGGGCAGCGAATTGGCTATCAAGTGCGATTCGACTCCCAAGTTTCCAGAGAAACACAGCTCATTGTAGCAACCGAAGGTGTGTTGCTTCGACGATTGCAAGACGACGCTGGTCTCTCCGACACCAACATTGTATTGCTGGATGAATTTCACGAGCGGTCGCTTGATTCCGATTTGCTGTTGGGCATGCTCCGTCGCGTTCAACAGGCATTGCGCGATGATTTGAGAATTGTGATCATGTCGGCCACAATTGACGCAAACCTGATCCAATCGCAACTTGGCGGCGCGCCGATCGTGCGGGTCGAGTCCCCCAACTTTCCTGTCAAAATCCGTTATTGCACTTCGAAACCGGATGACAGCATCGTGGAGCGAATGGTCAGTACCATTCAAGATGTCGCGGAGAACAACGCTGGAGATGTTTTGGCATTTCTTCCAGGCATGGGCGAGATACAGCGATGTTACGATTCGCTATTGCAGACTCGATTGAGCCGTGATGCAGAAGTGGTCAAGCTCTTTGGCGGTATGCAACTCGATGAACAAGCCAAAGCCATTGAACCGGGCAACCAGAGGAGAATCGTGCTCTCGACCAACGTGGCCGAAACGTCGCTGACGATTGAGGGGATTCGGATTGTGGTTGATAGCGGATTGGCTCGCGTCATGCGGTTTTCACCCGATGTTGGTCTGGATCGGCTTTCGCTTGAGAATATATGCCAAGCTTCGGCTACTCAGCGGGCAGGGCGGGCTGGACGCGTTGCTCCCGGGATTTGTTGTCGTTTGTGGACTGAGGCCTCGGAACGTGCTCGAGCCCCTTTTTTGGAGCCTGAAATTCGGCGTGTGGACATCGTCTCTGCAATCCTGCAATTGTACGCTTGGGGAGAAGGTGAAAGCGATGATTTTCCCTGGCTGGAAGAACCTAGACCAGACTCTGTGTCTCGTGCGCGAAGTCTGCTTGAACAATTGGGGGCGATTCATCACGGGAAGATTACCGAAATCGGAAAGGCCATGTCGCGACTGCCGACCCACCCTCGGCTCGCACGTATGGTCATCGCGGGATTCGAATCCGGATGTTTCGAGCGAACTTGTTTGCTATCGGCTTTACTTTCCGAACGCGATCCGTTTCAGCAAAACCGATTGGGGCAAACGCGAGCAACCAAGCGTTGGGATAGCGATTGCGTTGAACGGCTTGTTGTACTGGAAGACTTCTTGAACGGACGCTCGGACGACAATCCCTTTGGAACGCTCCATCGCAACGGCGTTCGAGCCATTGTCCATGCGGCTCAGCAACTTCAGGAACAGTGCATTTCCATTCTCAAGGGCTCAAGCATTCTGCGAGAACGTCAACGAACCGATATGTCAGAAGCCATAATGCAAGTCATGTTGTCTGGCTACCCGGATCGACTTGCCAAACGTCGAAGTGTCGGAAAAGCACACGGTTTGATGGTTGGGGGCAAGGGGGTTGCCATTTCGACGCAAAGCGGCGTTACCGAGGCTGAACTGTTCTTGTGCATCGATATCGATGCAGGAGCGGGTGATGCAAGCGTCAGGCTAGCGAGTCGGATCGATTTGGATTGGCTGCCCAACGACCAAATGGTTACCCGAGACGAGTTGTTTTTTCATCCAAGCCAAAAACAGGTGGTAGCCAGACGGCAAGTGCTTTGGTTGGATCTGGTTCTCAATGAGACACCTACCGCCATCGTAGACGCTGATCAATGCGCAACGATTCTCTGGCAGGCGGCAATCAAGAACTGGGAGCAAGTCTTTCCAGTTGGGGACGAGCGGGTGCAAGGGTTAGTCGGCCGCGTCAACTGCCTTCGGACATGGCTACCGAATTTAGAACTGCCAGAATTGGATGACGCTTTCCTTCAGAACGTGGCCAAAGAGCTTTGTCGGAATCGCCGTTCGCTGGCCGAGCTTCGAGATGCACCTTGGATCGACTGGATTCAAGCTCGTTTCACCAGCGATCAGTGGCAAGCGATTGAAAGGGAAGCCCCAGCCAGGATTCAGGTTCCTAGTGGCAGCTGGATCAAAATTCAATATGCGATTGGAAAACCACCAACGATGTCAGTGAAGATTCAGGAGGTCTTTTCCATGAAGTCTACGCCCCGAATCGCCAGGGGGCGGGTGCCCGTTTTGCTTCATCTGCTTTCGCCAAATTTGCGTCCTCAACAGATTACCGACGACCTCGCTTCGTTTTGGGCCAATGGTTATCCAATTGTAAAAAAAGAACTCAAGCGACGATACCCAAAACACTCGTGGCCAGACGATCCGACAACAGCCATTCCAGGCAGAAAATAGGAAGTATCCAAACAAGATGAACGAATCGAATGATCCTGCAGAAAGGACGAATCCTGAACGAGCTAGATTCGCTGACGCACTGGCCGCAAAGCAGCCATTGCTGGTAAATTCGATTTGTTTGAATTGTGCCAGTCATAGAACCGTTGTATCGGGTAAGGGATCGGTCTTTATGTTATGCCAATCGGACGAGACGCCGAGCAATTGGCCCAAATATCCCGCCCAGCCGGTACAGCAGTGTCGATATTACCGGTCCGAGTAATCAGTCGTTACGTCGTACTTGGACAAATCGTCGGCGAGTCACTTGATTTCTCCCCTCAACCCTGGTCGAAAATGTTTCGCAGCCACAGGTTGTTCATTTAACAAGAGCTTGACTAGAAAGGCTTCTGTATATTCGATGCCAATGGTCGACTGCGTCCCGTTGTGATCGATTTTCTTAGAAGCGTTTCCATTTCGTTGACAATCTCCGGATGTATCAAAGCTAGGTTCTTAGTTTCGCCTGGATCGCTTTCGAGATCATACAACTGTCCCATGGCTGAAGGGGTCGTATCAGGCAATGCATATTCCTTGAGCTCCGGGCTGGATTCGTAATTGTTTCCGCCGGAACCCTTGTGCGCTAAATACTTCCACTTGCCTTGGCGGATCGCAAGATCGCGAGAGCCAGAGAAACCCTGCTGCAATAGATAGGGCCGTATAGGTTCGTTGTCTTTGCTCATCAAAACAGGCAACAAGCTAAAGCTATCTTCAGCAGCGTTGTTTGGCACTTTCACGCCGACCAATTCTGCGGCAGTCGCGAAGACATCACACTGCGACGTAATTTGGGCGGATGTCGAACCCGGTGCCACGTTGCCTGGCCAGCGGACGATGAATGGAACTCGGTGACCACCTTCCCAGTTGTCGCGTTTCACTCCGCGCCAGGGTCTAGCACCATCGTGGTTGTGATCGTGGCGCATATGATACACCGTAGGAACTTCTGGCCCGTTGTCACTGGTAATGATCACCAACGTGTTGTCAGCGACGTCCAACTCCTGGAGAGTTTCCATCAATTCGCCGACAATGTGATCAAACTCAAAAATAAAATCGCCGTGAGGCCCTGATTGCGTCTTGCCTTTAAAATCCTTTCCGGGAAACGATGGCAAATGAACTGCCTGTGTAGCATGGAATAGAAAGAACGGCTTGTTGGGAGTTTCGGCAACATGTTGTCTCAGAAAATGCTGACTCTTTCCCAAGAACTTCATGTCGACTTCTTCCAAATCGAAATCAGGGGCCTGCCAACCACGACGGTTATCATTAGCATAGGGATGTTTGGGTAGATTCGTTTTGTCTAACAATCCATTCGGTGGAACAGGTATGCGGTCGCCGTCGATGAAGGCATACAACCAGTCCGTTGTCGGGCAACATGCGGTACCAAAGAAGTGATCAAAGCCACAATCGAGCGGTCCACCATCGATGCGTCGCGTATAGTCGATTGTTTTCACCGACTCGGGATCGCCTTTATGAATCGGTTGACCGTCCGTATCGTAGAACGTCAGCCCGATATGCCACTTGCCAACGCACGCGGTTGAGTAGCCTTGCTCTCGGAGCATTTTTGGCAATGTCATTCGTTCGACGGCTATCAACGACGGACCGCCAGCACCACTGAAGACGCGACCACCGTTGGGAACTCGAAATGCCATTTGCCCAGTCATTAGACTGTAACGAGTCGGCGTGCAGACGGTGCAAGGACTATGTGCATCGGTGAAACGCATGCCTTCGAGCGCCAGCCGATCCAGGTTTGGCGTGGGAATTCGAGATTCGGGATTGTAACATTTTACGTCTCCGTAACCTAAGTCATCCGCCAGGATCAACACGATGTTTGGCTTTGGTTGCGGACGAACGTTGGACGCCGTGAACGAATCGTGCGCTATAGCGAACCCAGGAATCGCAATGAACAATAATGCGATCAATTGACGGAGGATATTGTGCATAGGTGCGCCATCCTTGTGGCTAGTAACTGCAGAAGCGATGGCCAAAAGCGAGAAATCCAAATACTCGACGAGTGCGTGCAAAAGTCTACTCTAGTTTCGATGGGAATGAACCACGGTATGACAAGCCAACCAGTATTCACCGCCTATTTCGTTTTCTCGCCATCGGAAATTACAGTACGCTTTGCAAGGTCGTAGACTTGACCAGCTTTGACGCTTGTAAACGCTTCGACATCCTCCGAACCGACGGGTCGATCAAAAAACGCGACTTGACCAGGCCCAATGATTTCCGACTTACTCTGTTTCACAAACAGGCAAGTTCCTTCGTCAATTCCTATACCAAGCAGTTGCGGAAAGGACTTCTTGAGCAAGGCCATGTCGGGGAACCGATTTCTCTGACTGAAGTGCTGGTCGATTGCGACACCTGTCAAGAAACCCAAGCCTCGTTCGTATCCCTCCGCCATCATTTGGGTGTTTCCCATTGGATCCCCTCGCGGCATGTAATCACCTTGGATGGAAGCACCGGCCGATGAGCCGCCGATCACACCACCCCGCTCAAGCACCAAATGCATCAGTCGATGCGCCTCCGTGTTTTGATAAGAGTCCACAAGATTCCATTGCCGACCGCCACCAAACCAAACGCCGGTGGCCGTTGCAAGCGATTCAATAAACACTGGATCATCGGCCAAGCTTCGGTCCTTGGTATGCAACCAGCTCACTTGACCGGCTCCCGCTTTAACTAGCACCCGGACCATACCAGGCTCCTGTTCGATCGTCTTCGTTTCCTCACAGGGGACATAGACGATCCTTGCCTTGTCACCGCCAGCATGCTGCACAAAAGCATGAAGTGCTTCCGCTGGAAGACTACCACCACCTACAATGAGAAGACTTCCGTTGGCTACTTTCGGCGTAAGAATTTCCTTTCCAGGAAACGCGGCAGCTTGTCGAGCCTGCGCGGCACGCCTCAACGCAATCAAATCTGCCGTCATGCCAGGTTTAAGAATCTCAGTTCGCGCTTCGCGATTCTCCGATGCTGCTATGGTGACCATTACATTGGACTCACCGATGACTTCAAGACGCCGACCGCGGACGATGAGTGCCGTCTTATCATCGATTCCGAAGCCTATTCGGTCTGGGTGCAAGGCCACAGCTCGATGGAGTCGTTCTGTTCGTTTTCTAGCAAAAAAGTGTTGATCTACGATAGAACCGGGAAGAAAATCGAAACCGGTTCGTATTTCGTTATTCAACAACATGACTTTTGAAGCAATCGCTGTTCCGGCGGAGGTTCCACCGACAACTCCGCCACGTGCTAGCAACTTCATGATGCCTTCCTCGACAATGGTACCTGCATAGATCTCAATCAGACGCGACTGTTTCCCGCCGCTGAACCATACCGCTGTCGCGTTGGCAAGCAAATCTTCAAAACCTGCATCGGAAACGTGGTCTCGATGCTCTGCATGCAATACCTCCACGCTCTTTGGCTGATGCTCAATCCAAACCTCAGTCTTTTTTAAATTTAAGGGATCGCTTTGGTCTGCTGTAGGAATGACAATGATTCGAGCTTCATTCCCCCCGGCCAATTTGGTGAACCTCTGACGCATTTCAGGGGCCACTATCCCGCCGCCATGTAAAAACAAAGTCCCTTCAAGCGGTGGTAACGGTTCGGGGGCTCTAGCATCGAACTGTGCTCTCGCCACTCCTGACCCTATCAACAGGAGCAGTGCAAGAGCAGTACTGGCGAGCGTCGTTCCGTTGGTCATTGGATCCAGGTCTATCGGTAGTTTTGTGATGTGGACTGAGAGTGACTCGGGTAGTATCCACGTTGATAGGACGCGAAACAAGATTGAGGGAGGCAAACCTCCTCTCAACCTGAGGCTGCCTCGCCGATTACTGGGCTTTCAAAAGTCTTTCGAGGACTGCCATCATAGCAGCGTCCGGTTTGACGCTTCCCGGCCGGCTCCCTTGTGCGATCGTCATCGGGGTCCAATTGTGTTTGTTCTTGTGATTCCAGACGGACGGTTTGGAGCCTCGTTGGGCGAGCAGTTCCGCAACTTTGGGATGGGCTCGGTAGGCCGCTCCATGCATGACGGTCTCTTTGTTTTTGTCGACTGCGTTAATGTCGGCACCAAGCGCGAGCAGAAACTTGATCGTTTCGATGACTTCGGCTTCGGTACCGGGTTCTTCACCAACCGAAACCGTACCGATTCCCGATGCCGCCAACAATGGAGTGCAGTTGTCGACATTGACCAACGTGGGATCCGCCCCCAACTCAAGCAATACCTTGAGCATCGGAAGATCGGCGGTCTTGCAGGCCAGCAGAAACGGGGTCGCTCCCTTCATGTTCAATTTGGCTTTCCCAGCTGGTCCTCGCTCCAATTGCGCATTGACATTCGCGCCCGCCTCGAGCAACTTTCGGACAAATTCGAGGCTCGAAACATTGCCAGAGCCGCGAGGCGACGGATCGCCATCAATACCGTCACCGCTAGCCGGTTTGCGGACCCAGCTCAATGCGTGCAATGGTGTGTAATCGCTTCTTTGGTCATTTGGATCGGCACCCCGCTCCACCAAATAGAGTGCTAATTCAAAGTGTCCGCTTTCCACCGCTAACATCAAGGCGGACGTACCCGGTCGTGGCCCTCGACCCTGGCTCTTATCCTGGCCCATAACCGCGTTCACATCGACGCCTGCATCCAATAGTCGCCGTACAACGTCGATGT
>JANMHA010000217.1:0-9195 GCA_031374925.1 Pirellula sp.
CGCCGCTTGAATGACCATTCGGCCATGCTCTGCAACAATGCTCTCCCAATCGGTCAGCAAGATCGTGATCTCCTCATTCTGAATTCGACTCCACCAATCTGACGAATCTCGTCGTCAGAAATTACTTCGCTTTTCCCCGAATGCGCTTACGTCATCAAATTCAGGAGCACGCAGCGCCTCAGCGTCCACTTCAGGCCAAAAGAGAAAACATCCGAAGATCACCAACATCGTAGTGAAGATCCCATAGTTCACCACAACGGCGAAGACCGTTCGCTTACGTTTTGCAATCATTTTTTCCTTTCACAGATAACGCCAGGCAAGGCGATAAACCAGAGTGGCAACCAAGCGCCAACGTGTGCGATCGGTCCAGGGCGGAACGCGAACGGCATCGCGAAGCAAACCGCGAAACCAAACACGCTTACCAATATGTCTGAGAGCGACAACCCCAGTGGATCGCGCCCGAGTCCACTCGCCCCATCGTCTCGGCTGCCCATAGATTCACTTCGCATTTTTGGGCCTTTCAAGTTCGAGAGGGATTCGGTATTGGGCCACGGAAGACCGGCCAGATGTTCGTCCAAGACAGCCAAGCTCAGCGCCCCGGCCAACAATGGTCATTCGGGCTGTGTTCGAATCAGGTGCGAGGTGTCGCTGTAGACGACGTCACGGCCTGCATCGGAACTGAGCGTCGATTTGAAATGGGCTTGCACCAAATGCGCCTGTCCCACGAGTGGATAGTGCCGTGCGTTCGAGACTTGGGACTTCACCAACTCGCACTGAATCCGTTCGTTGATAGGACGATCCTTTCCTACGGGCAGATGGGACAGGATTGATTCCACCGAGGGGAAGTTGAATGGCAGCGAGTACGAGACAGTCCCAATCGCGAACTGTGTTGTCGGCACGCGATCCGGTTTCGTTCTGGATTGTGCGTCGTTCGCGTCGGGAGTTTCTTCCGGTGATTTGTCCTCTGACGTTTGCGGCACTGGCTGTTCTGTTTTCGGACTCGCGTCAGCCTCTGCTGGGCTCATCGGACTCGCGGCTGGCCGGAGTTTGAAATTCATTTCAACGTGATGACCGGCGATGAGGGCGTCGTCGTTCTTCGCAAGAGCAGCCTCTCCGACAACGGAAATCGCGTCAGCGCCCTCCGCCTTGGTGCGGTGAAGTGTCATCACGACTGGCGATTGGTCGGCAACGAATCGGGGCGGGTTGCGCACGGTGAATGACAACTTCCATGTCGATTCTTCCGGAGTGGCGAACGACGGAATTCCTAATGCCAATACGAATCGTCTGGCCAAGTCGGAATGGGTTTGTGCCAGCTGAAATTGCCCACTGGATTTGACCGGGACATGAGCCTGCACGTTGGCTCCTGAAATGGGATTACCATTCACGGTGGTCACGCCAGTAACGATGAACTCGCGAGCTCGTTCTTTGGCGTTGTCGATGCTGGACGTTTCATGTTCCCACCACTTCAGCCAGGCTTGTCGCGACACTTGATCGACGCCGTCACCGAAGTCCAACCCGTGTTTCTCGAAGAGGTGCCGGTTGAGTTCCGCCGGTAGCACGAAGAGTCGTGCCATCGCGCGGCGCTTCTGATCTTTAATCTTCGTTTGCAATTCCTCGGCACGATCCAGATTTTGTTTCTGACAATAGTTCTCAATCAGAGGTTGGAGTAACAGTCGTCTCAGGTTGTCGCCGGTGCTGGTGTTCTTGTTGAGATCGCTCTCATGGATCGGCTTGCCGAGCACAGTGCCGAGTTGCTTGCCTGTCGCCTTGTCGGTTCCGGGCAGCACAGTCGCCAACGGCGGCACGACACGAGCATCATTGGAATTTACGTTTGAATTTAAATGAGCAGTAGTTTTTCGGCATTCAATGTAAATAACGTCGACACCTGCCAGAAGTGCTTTCGGTCGTTCAACGGAACTGATTCCTTTTTGATTCGTTTTGAAGGCCATTCGCAGACTTCCATTTTTGATCTCCATCAAACCCAGTTTCTCGCTCGAATCGTTTTCATTTGCAAGCTTAAACCAAATCGGATCGTGGCCTTCCTGGATTTCAACTCGTCCCCATAGTGTTTTCGCCTCTGTGTCTTCTTCTCCGTCCTTCGTGCTAGCTACTTGGTACATTCGATCGCCATCAAAGACGAAGGCATATTCGACTTCCTTGTCATCGAGAGCTGACTGGTTGTTCTGTGACCAAAGTTGAACCGTCCAGCGACCATGAAGTTGCTCTAAAACGTTTTGCTTGCCAGTCACCTTCTCCAAGATGTGTGAATCACTGTCGGTTCCGGGCAACAATGTCGCCTTCAGAGGCGGCGCATTGACCGCGTTCGGATGGGCTTCGCGGAAATTCTTCAACTCATCTTCGGCACCCTCTTCGGACTCGAAGTCGATGTCAGTGACCCACCAGTCTCCTTCGCTCATGGTGAGCGTCAGAACCAGAAATCCATCGCGCTGACCATCGGGCTGCTTTTTTGTGAGCTTCACCGCTTCCGAAGTCGCCAGGGCCGTCGTCGGCTTGGCGGGGTCATCCACATAGACTGACTTGACGACGAGGTGTTGGACGTTGAGTAGTTTCGGTAGCGATTCAATCTGATGGGATTCCGCTGGGGTGCCCTTCGCCAATAATGCCGCCCTCTGAGTATCGTCCGTGAGGGCCGCCGCTATGTAAGCTTCGACAACCGTGCGGGCATTGCTTCGATCAAGCTTGTCACGCAAGAATATTGAAACAGGAATCGTGGTCCCATCGTCGCAGAGGATGTCCGCAATGGTCACCACTGTGTCAGCCCGATCGATCTCCGACGCCTCTCGAAAACGAACGACTCCAGCGGGAACAGCACCGCCGTCTGACAAGCCAATATTGCTCGTCGTGGCAATCGTCGCGTTTTGAACCGTTAGAACGATCCCCTTGATTGTCTTCCCATTGTCAGATGGCAACTGGTCATGCGCCGAAACCGTTGCGGTGAACGGCCCCTTCACAGAAGCAGTCAATTCGAGTTGCTTATTTCTCGTAGACTTTGCGATCCTCAGAACGCATTCCTGATTGTCTCCACCCATTCCATGGAACGTCGCGGTCTTTTCAACAATGGCCAAGTGGGATAAGACAGGTTGCGGGACTATCTCACCGTCGAGATCGGCTGCTGGAGCCTTCGCAACCTCGCTGGTGGCATTTCGGCTTCGCGTCCACAACAGATCGCCGAGTAGTGGAGTACCAGATGCAAGTTGAAGATCTTCGTAGGTCGTCCATCCGCCGCGAATTTCCTTGTCAACCAGCCGTAGCGACATTGTGCCACTGCGATCAGCGCCCTTTCCCCAGGTGCCGTTGAAGCGGCGTTCGAGACGCGACCACTTCAGATGCAACGAGCCCGACTTAGGACTGACAGCAGGACCCATCAGGCCGAAAGCACCAATACCGCCCATACCAGGACCATACACGGGTGGGTCATTTCTCGGGGCCGGTTTGTCCTTGCCGGAGCCGGTGAAAGTCCCCGCGTACTCTCCGGCCCCTTTGGCTTCGAGAACGACGGTGCCCCATTCATCGCTGGTCCATTGACCGCTGATGTCGGGCGCTTCCGTCGCTTGCCACAGCACCATCCCCAACAAAGTCATTCCAATAGATCCAAGCATGGCAATCAGTCCTTTCCGAGTGAGGTTAAAAAACGAACGGCGGCTTCTGGCGTGAGGCGCCAGGGACACTGGCAGAGAAACGGACGTGGGTTGCTGAACGTGAGCCAGGCACTGCTGGAGCAACTCCGCGACTTCATCCGCCGTTTGGAAACGATCCACCAACGACTTCGCGAGCAGCTTCTGAATCAGGCGCTCCAGCCACTCCGGAATGTTCGGATTGATTTCTCGAATCGGTCGCGGTTCGGCATCGGTGATGCGACGCAACACGCCGTAACTGGTCTCGGCGCGAAACGGTGGGCGGCCGGTACACATCGCGTACATCACGCTGCCCAGACTAAACAGGTCGCTGCGGGCATCGACCGCGTCACCGCGAGCCTGCTCCGGCGACATGTACTGCGGCGTCCCCAAGTGATGCCCGGTGCGCGTCAGACTCGCATCGTCGCTCGCACGGGCCAATCCGAAATCGGTGAGCAGCGATCGTTCGACTCCCTTTTCCAACAGCACGTTGGACGGTTTGACATCGCGATGCACCAGCCCCTGCGCGTGTGCCGCCGCCAATCCCGAAGCTGTCTGCATGCCAATCCGGAGAATCTCGCAAACGTCAAGCGCCCCTTCGCGATCGAGGCGATCCTGCAACGATTCGCCGGGGACATATTGCATCACCAGAAAGGGAACTTCCCCGTCTGTCTCGACGTTGTGAATCGCGACCACATGCTCATGCACGACCGCTGCAGCCGCTCGCGCTTCCCGCGCGAATCGCTTGCGGGCGGCCCCACTTCCCGCGAGATACGGCGTCAACAGCTTCACCGCCACGGGCCGATTCAATTCCGAATCGAACGCCTTGAAGACGACCCCCATGCCGCCGGTGCCGATCAACCGTTCCACTTCGTAGCGGCCAATGCGTCCCAGCATTTCCGGATGCGACGGTGGGGACAACAATTGCCGAGCCATCGCCTCGGTCCAGGCCGTCGGTTGTCGCTGCCAGCGCCGGCGACTCCGCCCGTGAGCGGATAGCCGGTCGATGGTGCCAGTGCCGGACTCGTCGCCAGCCAGCAGCATCTCATGGGCTTCATGCCACTCGTCGTCCTCTGCCGCGAGTTCGCCAATTCGCTGTTGGCAGTGCGGGCATGAATCGACGTGGCGAGCCGCGTCACGATAGTCGTCGCTCTGTTCGTCCTCGCGCAACAGCAGCCGCAAACTGTCGTCGCTGCAATTCATCATGGGTTTCATGTGACCTCCTCAAACTGCTTCACGAGTTCTTTCAACCGAGTCATCACGCGACTGCGACCGATGTAAACGTTACCGACACTGATCCCCAATCGTTCGGCCGCTTCCGCGATCGAGAGATTCTCCATTTGAGTGAGCCAAAACGCTTGCCAGGTTGTGTCGGCGACCGTGTCTCGCACTTGCTCGGCCGCCCAGCGAAAGACTTCGCGTCGGTATTCGAGATCAAACTCGCTGGAGAGCTGAGACTCCGGTGCCGAAACTTCGGCCAGCATCTGCGCGACTTGGTCATCGCCCGTTCCCAACGGTCCATGTCCGCGTCGAGTCAGAAAATTCACCGCCGCATTGCGAGCAATCCTCAATAACCAAGCTCGAAACTTTCCCCGATCCGGCCGCTCCAACCACTCCGCCACCGACCGAGCAATCGCTGCGAAAACATTCTGAACGAGATCATCCGCATCCGCCGCCTGCATCCCCTGACGCACAGCCATCCGAAACACCAACGGCCCATAAATCGCTATTAATTCATCCCAAGCCGCCGCATCCGCCGCGTCGGGTAAACGCAGAATCAAGCTGGCTCGCGTGTCTGGGGGACTGGAAATCATGGGCTCCTCATATGTCCATTTGATACTCCAGAGAAAGGTGCTCGCCGCAACGTTACGGACCTTGATGCGGTCAGCCAACGTTGAGGATTCGGACGGCGTGAACCGTGGTTCTCTACCTATTAGACACACGTCAACGCCGATTCTTGCACAGCCTTGACATTTTTTTCCCGCAATTGGCCACAGGTAACACTGCAGGCCGAGTCAAACCGATCACCAGCGAGGTGACGACAAAGTCACCGACAGTCTGCGCTCGCAAAAGTCTAAAGAATCGACAGATCCAAGCCTTCCCTGTTCGAATCGCCAAACATCATTGAGCCAGATTTGCCGCATTCTGTCTCTTGCCATATGAGCCACGAGCGAATCTGTCTCTCAGGCATATTGGCACTGGAATCTGCCGAAATAAGGATCGCATGAAGCGTCGCATGCAAAAGGACGACGCTGGCAACGTCACCTTCCCGCGCCCTGGTGACTTCGACAAGGAAGTCGATACTGGCGCAGCGCCTTTGTTCTTGTTTGAAGCAAAAAAGGAAATCTCTGCCAACGGTGAGATTCATGGGCGGCTAGTCGACGATGAGACTGGCGAACCCATTCGTGATGCGTTGGTTGCTTGTGGAGCAGTCATCAATGACTCCAAGAAAGGTGGAGGAGTCAACTCGAAAACAGACTCTTTGGGCAACTACCGGCTGCAAGTGCCATCGCCAGGAATCTACAACGTCTGGGTCAAGGAGTATCGCCGCTCAAACGGCACTGCCGCAGCCGATGATGGCATCTTGGTCGAAGCTGGCAAGATTTCGACTAGCGAATTGCGATGGTCGAATGGCCGATGGATTGAAGGAAAAGTCGTCGATCAACAAGGGAATCCGGTAAGTCAAATTGTTGTTAGCGCCTATTCAGCGGCACGGCCATTTTCGGGCGGTGTGGAATCGGTTCGTACCAAGAATGATGGAACGTTTTCAATAGTCGTTCCTCCTGGCCGCGCATACGTATATTCACAACAACAAGTAGCTAGAACTGACGACAATCCGCTCGGCTTGGGCCCACGTGCCGAAGCCACGTTAGACCTTATGATTTCAGAGAAACTGGACCCGCTCACATTGACGTTGGGAACCAGCCAATCCAAGTTTGGTTCAGACGATTGGCTGAAAAAAACAACTCCTGGGACACAAATTCTGACTCATGAGAACAAAGCTGACGTGAGAGGAATTGTGGTTGACCAGAAAGGAAAACCGCTCGCCGACGTAAAGGTCTTCAAAGAGGATGGAGCAATTGTCATGACCAATGAAAAGGGCGAATTTCAATACACTACCGACAAGGGTACCCAGTTTGTGATGCATGCGTTTCTGCCTGGCTATCACCTCTGGTTTGGTACTCCTACCTCAGGTGACGAACTCAAAGTAGTATTGGAAAAGAAGGTATTGCCTGCTGGAAAAAATGAACTTCCGCCTGTCACAAGTGACAAAGAATCACCGTTTCGCCTGCCCGATCACTGGATTGTGGTGGATGTACGCTTTGTCAACAACGACAAAGAAATTGTAACGCTCTCGGTTCAAGGAGGTGTTAATGTTCGTCGCTGGGATGTGGCATCGCGAAAGCTAATCAGTGAAATCAAGCTAGCCGCCGACAAGCATGGACGCGAGTATCGCCAAGACACTCTGCAATTGTCGGCCGATGGCACTCGCGTGCTTGGGGCGACCAGCGAGTACGTAGGCATCTGGGATACAACAACAGGTGATCTGCTGAAAAAGCTGCCGATTCCCAAAAAAGAATGGGCCTACGATTGCGTTCGGTGCCTCGACTGTTCGGCGGATCTTTCCGTGATCGTGGGTGGGTTGGGGACGAATTTTAGCAGAACAACCATTATCTACGACGGATATGGAATCGTATGGGATGGTTCAACGGGCGAAGTCAAGCGGATGATGACGCACAAGAAAGGATTCTATTTCCGCGACATAAAAGTCGCGCCTGATGGTAAGCGTTTCGCGACGTGCAACGAACATGGTGGTGGAGTTTGCGTTTGGGATACGAGCACCGGCAAGCTGATTCATGATTTTTCAGATGAGTTCCAGCGTTGGAAGAGTCCCAATCCTGAATTAGTTGAGAACAACATGATCAACTCCGTTGCCTTTTCACCCGATGGCAAACAACTTGCCGTGAGCGGTACTCTTGGAGTCAAATTCTTTCACACCGAGTCAGGCTTGTTGCGGTTGACCATCGATGCGCCTTACGGCTATTACAACGCAACAGGCATATACTTTTCCGCCGATGGATTGAGGCTGGCGCGCATTGGAGCTGGCGTTAAGGGCCGAGGCTATACCGTGCCGATCTGGTCGACAGAAACAGGCAGTTTAGTGACCGAGTTAGCAACGGCAGCCAACGCAGCGAATTTTACAAGCGATGGGAAAACGCTGACTGTCGTCAACTCGGATTTTTATGAAGCGTTATCTCTATGGCCGCTGAAAAATGACGGATCGATGCTCGAGATCGCCAATCCACCAGTTAAACACTCCACGGTCAACCGCGTTGAAGAGAACACGCACTTTCGTGGCAAGAAAGCCCAGGAGTTCGTCGATCGATGGAAGCCGATATGGGGTGAGACGCAACTGGGAATGCAATATGGAGTGGCCTTTACGATTCCATCAAATCAGTTCCCCAAAGGGGAGCGCGTCTTGATGGTTGCCTTTCTTCGGAATGCGGGAGATAAAACCCAGCAGTTTGAGTTAAAGCCCGACATGTTTGGCAACCTACCGATTGTGACTGATAGCGCGGGTGACCTAGCCGATCTCGTCGCGCGTCCTCTTCTCGGCACAACGGAGGGGAATTATCGCGACACATTGGAACCAGGTGAGTTTTTTGGACCGCTCTATTTCAGTCTTGGGCTAGGGGACAATCCACGTCCGGGACTTCAATGCTGGGAGCCGTATTGGCCTAAACCAACGATCGGTAAGCACAACCTCGTGCACAAGGTTGCTTTCAAAGTGGCTGCTCCAGTTGCTTCCAGCGACTCGTCGAGTGGCGACTGGACGGCCGGAGAGTTGACTAGCGGGACTCTTCAAGTAGAAGTCGTTACCGGTCAAGCCAAATCATGGTGAGCACGCGGTCGTGTTGTCGATCAATACGGAAAACCACTCGCAGTCCAGTCATTTCGGATCAAGATCGCGCCAGTTCGGACGATGTCAGCGGCGTGACAGTGGATGAATCAGGCAGGCCGCTTGCTGGCGTGCAAGTATCTATTCCGGAGCGACCGCTTGCCGATTACATCGGTTGGGAAGTAGTCGCGGGGAACTGTGGCGCGTATCGATATGTTGTCAGGGCCTTACACCTTTGTTCCTACTCATCGCGTGGAGAAGCCCGGCTCGGGGACGTCCTCGCGTCCAACAGCGGAGCTTTCCGTTGGTTCGCTTGTGATTCACTTTGCGTCAGACGCGATCATTCGGTTGTACACCCTGAGCTCGACTTCGGGCAGGCTTGGGCGATTGGCGAGCATTCCTGAAAAGATCCGGAATTGGTTTCCCGAAAGCGTGTAGATGAAGGAGCTACTCTCCGCTCGTGAGTCTCCAAGGAAGAAGTTCATGACCTTGACACCGCCGCTTCGAGACAATTCGAAGGTACCGCTGCGGCCGCGCAGAACTTTGTCGTTCTCATCGACCCATTGCGTCGTGTTCGTCGTGCCGTTGAATTCCACGATCATGCGTTCGACCAGCTTGCCGTTCTTCCAGAATTGATGCCGCCAGCGACCTTGGAACGCC
>JANMHA010000247.1:0-3820 GCA_031374925.1 Pirellula sp.
TGTTAGTGGCCTTTGGAAACCGCGCTTATATGGCTTTCAGAGAGCGGTTTTGTTGTGGGCTGGATGTGCGATGCGAGGTGGCCGATGTGCCCGCGGTGACCGGCGTGCAGGCCGGTCAAGGTGTTGTCGTCAGAACGGCAGGTCGCGCTGGTCGATAGCGCCACGGGGCGTGGGGCTGGTGGTGGCGCATTGCTCCTCGCGCTTGGCCTGTTGGATTTGCGGCCCGTACGAATCCCAGAGCTGATCGCGCAACGCGTCGAGGATCTCGAACACGGCCAACGCCTGCTCGGGCGTCCAGTAGGTGGGCAGCACCGAGGCCCGACGCTTCATTTCTTGCTGGCCTTGCGCCCCGTGCTGGCGCGTGCCGCGGCCTTTTGCGCGGTGCGCTCTTTGGCCTCCTTGAGCCGGTAGGATTCGCCTTCGATGGCCACCACCTCACAGCGGTGCACCAGGCGGTCGATCAACGAGACCACGCACGATGCGTTGGGGAACACCTCATGCCACTGGCCAAACGACTTGTTGGTGGTCACCACCGTGCTCTTGTTCTGGTAGCGCCGGCTGATGAGTTCGAACAGCAAGTCGGCATGCCGGTTGGAGTACGACAAATACCCGACCTCGTCGATTAGCAGGAGGTCGGGCCGCGCGTAATGGCGCAGCCGCCGGCGCAGCGCAGAATCACTGTCCAGAGCGGCCAGGTCACCCAGCAGTTGCCCGGCGCTGGTGAACAGCACCGTGCGCCCCTGGATCAGCGCCTCGTGGCCCAGGTTGCACGCCAGCATCGATTTGCCCACGCCGTTGGGGCCCACCAGCACCACGTTGGTGGCGTCCAGCATGAACGACAGGCTCATCAACTCCTGCACCACCTCGCGATCACATTGTTTGGGCCAGTCCCAATCAAAGTCCGCCAGCGGCTTGAAGCGCCCGATATGGGCCGAGCGCAGCCGCCGCTCCAGGCTGCGCCGGGCGCGTTCGCTCTCCTCCCAGCCCAGCAGTTCGTTGGTCCAGCCCAGACGCGCCGGGTCGCCTTGCACCGAGGACCAGTTGGCCAGCAGGCCCATCAGGTTGAGCGCGCGCACACGGCCCTGCAATTGCGCCGCATCGATGGCGCCGCCTTCGCGTGAGACTCCTGGTGGCGTGTTCATGGGGTGTCCCCATCGTTGGGGCCGTGGGTGTCATCGCAGGCGATCTGGCCCGGGGCCAGATCGTCATAGGAGTCCAGCGCGTGAGGGCGTACCGTCACGTCCAGCTGGCGCGCGCGCTCAGAGAGCTTGGCCAGAACCGGCGGATTCTCGTGGCGTGCCTCGCGCGCACGCTCCAGCGCCAGGCGCACCGCGTTGGGGTGGGGCACATCGTGGGCCAGCGCCTCGACGATGGCCGCCTGCAACGCTGGTGCCCCATAACGCTCCAGCAGCCTGGACAGCGCCGCCGTGATCGATCCCAGGTTGTAGCCTCGTGCGGCTGCGCGTTGGAGGAATTCGCTCGCCGCTGGGGCCGCGTGCGCCAAGGCGTCGGTGGCGCGGTGCGCACGGGATGCGCGTTTGTGCGCCACCAACGCCTGAATGTGGGCCGCCACCTCGATTTGCTGGGCGCTGTCGTAGCTGCGCGCGTGGCTGGCAAGTTCGGTTGAGCCGTCCAGGACGCGTACCCGCTCGGGGGTGGCCACCACGGTGAGGGTGCGCCGCACGTATTTGTGGGGCACGGAGTAGTCGTTGAGGTCAAAGCGCACGTACGGCGTCTTGGCTACCTCCACCTCCAGGCGTTCGTGCACGGGATAGTCGGATGGGGGCAACGCCATCAGGCTGGCGCGCTCGATCTCGAAGGCCTCGCGCACACTCATACGGGTGTCCTCGGGCCAGCGCAGATCGGCCGCCTGGCCCTCGCACCACACCCGCGCCTGGGCGTTGAGATCGTCCACGTCGGTGAACTCGCGCGCGGCGAAGAAGGAATCCCGGATGAAGCGAATCTTGCGCTCCACCCGTCCCTTCTCATTGCCCCGGGCCACCGCCACCGGGCGCGGCTCGTAGCGGTAGTGGGATGCAAAGGCCAGCAACTCGGGGTTGAAACGGATGGCGTCACCCACGCGCTCGAGCACGGCACTCTTCAAATTGTCGTAGAGCGCGACCCGAGCCAACCCGCCCCAGGCGGCGAAGGCCAGCGCGTGGCCCTGCAGGAACGCGTCCATGCGCGCGTTCAGGCTGAAATGCACAAAGACGCGGCGCGAGTAGCTCAGCACCGCCACGAAGGCCATCAAGGGGCGGCGGGCCCGCCCGATCTGGAGGTGGCCAAAGTGACCCCAGTCGATCTGCATTTCAGCCCCGGGCAGGGTGCGAAGGCGCAGGTAGGCCTCAGCAGGCGGGCGCGGACGGTGGCGGGCCACGATGTGGCGGAAGTAGTCGGCGCCCCCCGCATAGCCACGTGCCTGCACCATGGTGTGAAGCCGACTGGCCGTGAGCGTGGGGAACTTGGCCAGCGTCTCGCGCATGAAGGGCAGATAGGGGTCCGCCCGGCTGGGCCGGCCTGGTTGTTGGGGACGCATGACGCAGGCTTGGTTGAGCACGCTGCGCACCGTGTCGCGGTGTACCTGCAACTGGCGCGCGATGGTGCCAACGCGCCAGTGTTCGGCCTGGTACAGGCGCAGGATCTGCGCGCGAAGTTCAGGGGCTATGGCCATGGCGGGGGATTGGGCTGTGGCTGTGACGGATGAATCCCTGGCGTACCAGGGCTGCGCAGGGTGCACAGCACCAATGGCAGCGCCAAGCGCGGGGGTGGTCTGCGGCTGTGGCCGCAATTGACATCGTGGAGGTGCATGGTGGTGCTGACAAGGCGGATGTTTGCGTGGCTGGCAGTACATCATCCGAGGGCCCGTCTTGGGAACCCTGATGCGTCACTATCTTTGCCAGCGCCGCCTGGCGCGCACGCCAGCGCTGGCTGCGCAAGGCGTGCTTGAAGCGCCCCGCACGGCTGCTCTGGTAGCGCTGGGCGGCCCCAAGCTGCAACGTATGGCGGGTCGTGGCCGCACACCCGCTGGCGCAGTACCGCTGGCCTCGGTCACACTGACGGCACACCAGCACCTGGATGCGGCAGCACGCGCACAGAAAGAGTCGGGCGGATTGGTCGAGCAAGGGCACCCTCGGCAATACCGAAGGTGTGCTGGACGGGATCGTCCACGGGTGCAACAATCAAGCTGCACCCAGTCTATGACACGGTGAAGGGCGCAGCGGTCGGAACGTACTTGCCAGTTGGGACCGCCGCTGTGCCCGCCTACTTCGGTGTGGGCGTATTACAACAGCGCAGCCGGTAAATCCAGCGCCCAACGCAAGACGCCCATCAAGTTCGCCGTAGCCCACGGCACCAGCCCCGCACTACCGAAATCCGCCGACCCGCGGCGCGGCACATCCATCGACTCGCCTGTCCCTGTCCGCCCGATCGGGCGGACAGGAACAGAGGTCACCCCAAGCCAGAACACCCGGGAATCAAAACCGCGCCCTCAAAGCCAGATAACAGCGATTCCTGACAACCGTTCACACGAGGAGAAGCAACGCCGCCAGCGTGCCGCAGCGCGGCTCGATCGGGTGCGTAGCGCTCTCTCCCAGGTGGTGAACGCCGTCGTGGGTACAAAACACATGTTCATATGGAGTTGCAAGCGGAAACAAGCGGTCAACTGCCGAATCTAGGTTGAAACGCGAGCTTTTGAACTTCCTGTTGAGCGCCCCCAGCCCTGCCGCTTCGCATCAGGCCCACCGAGGGGTTGCCAGAAACCTAAGGGCGGCCCCCGGCGCACTTCTATTTTTGCGCGCGCGTCAACGGCTGATGGGCGGCA
>JANMHA010000265.1:0-24904 GCA_031374925.1 Pirellula sp.
AAGCTGGTTCCGGAAATATGTCCTCGATTGCTTTCCACTGTTCATCGCTCAATCCATGACGCATAATTGGTCCTCCTATCCACCAATATGGCGTATAAGAGAAAATCAAATCAAGACCAGTTTAGAAACGGAGCCTAGTTCGTCGGTGTGGGAGAAATCATGAATCATCACGATGAACTGCTGATCGCCGACCTAACAGGATTTCTTCGCGCTTTCGAATGGGTTAACGCCAAGTGCGACAATGGCTTTACCTTCCGCATAGAATGTGTCGATGGCAACTCCGATGTTGAATCCGCAGTCGCGAAACATTTTGCTACAGAAAACGCTCTGAACATCTCCATTAAAGAGACCGCATACTCACGCGAGTTCATGTTCAAGATTCTGATTCGCTGGTTGCTATGCTATCTCAATGATCCCGTTGCCCAGGATCGTCTTCAAGACACCAGACAAAACTTCTCCCTATCCCACCCTGAGTTACATGCACAATTGCTGAACCGAATACTCGACGCAATCGAGATGTTGGTGACCATTCGAACGGCGTATACAATTGAATTGACGACCAAGGGCTTTTACGCGTGCGATTCCGATGACATCGTTATCGCCGGAAACGACCGAATGCTATTTTTGCACTTCTCTGTATCCGACTAAAAAGCCCCTAAATCCGACGAGCCATGCCAATCGGGATAGGAGCCCGGATTGCTCCCTGGCTCCTCCGTCACTACCCGGCATGCATTTCGCCAACTCGCTCCGGTTTGACACGCCGGAGCGTCGGTTTGTTATTCGGCTACCAGCCAAACATTCACCACCAAGTTGCTCGATATAGATGGGGAACTCGGGTGTGCTACCGACTTCCAGAACAGGAACGATATTGGGATGTTCCAAGCCTGCTACCGTTCTCGCTTCCGTTAGATAAAGTTCGCGATCTTCGGCACGCTGGACGAACTGGGGCTTGGGGACCTTGATAGCGGCACTGCGTTGCAACTGCTCATCCTGGCCGAGATAGACGATTCCAAATCCGCCTTGGCCTAGAATCTTCTCAATTCGAAAACGGCCAATATTCTGGGGCAGGGCGTTCGTTTCATTGCCAACACCTTTTGGAACTGGCTGGTCGGGTGACTGGGTTTCAAACGGATCGACGGGCATGTGGGGATTTTTTTCATTTTTTGCCTAATGGCCCCACGGTTCCCATAAGCCCCCACAGTCAGGTGAAGCCCGGTATCGTCCACGGGGCCACGGATGAGCACGGCATGAAAGCCGCCGAGAAGCCGGTTCATGTCCACGATTTTCATGCTACAATCCTGCATCTCATGGGCTTCGATTATTAAAAGCTCACTTATCGCCACGCGGGTCGCGACTACCGCCTGACGGATGTGGAAGGCCACGTCGTGAAGGAGGTAATGGCATGAACATCAAAACCATGAATATGGTACCCACGTTTAACTTCATCGCCGCGAGCATTGGCTTTGCAAGTGCCGTCTGCGGAGCGGAACCGTTTGAAGCCTTTCTGGAGAAACACTGCGTCCGCTGTCATGGGCCTGAGAAGGAGAAGGGTGACTTGCGCATTGACCAGCTTTCTCGCGATTTCAAGGCGGGCGCGGACAGCCATCACTGGGCAGAGGCCCTCGAAAAGGTCAACAGTGGCGAGATGCCTCCGGATAAAGAGCCGCAACCTACACAGGCGGAAATCGCAGCGTTCGTCTCGAATCTCGATTCGCTCATTAAAGAGGGCCGGGCAGCGCGGATGGCGGCGAGGCCAGCGGTGACGCATTATCGGCTCAGCCGGACGGAGTATCAGAACACGGTCTATGACCTGCTCGGCGTGCGGTACGATCCGGCCAAACCGGGGGAGCTGAACGAAGACACACTCTGGCACGGGTTTGAGCGCATCGGGTCGGAGCTTTCGCTCTCGCCTTCACACGTGCACCGCTATTACCGGGCGGCGGAGATCGTGCTCGACCGTGCCTTCCCCGCTGAGAGCGTGGAGCCTCGCAAAGTCCGCAAGACCGCTGCCGAGTTGTTTCCCGGTGGCGGGAAGGACCAGCAGGCGGTGCTAGACCGGTTCGGCATCAAGCGACCGCTGCGTCGCGTTATCTACCCCGGTTCAGTCCCGGCCCAGCTCGCGTTATCACCAGGGTGGCTTGGAAAAGGAATCGGTCCGGAACACAGCGGGCTCTACAAAGTCCGCATCAAGGCCAGCGGAATTCGCCCGCCCGGCGGCCAGCCAGCACACCTGGGGATCGGCAAAACGGGGGATGGTGAAAAGCCGCTCGGCGAACGGCTCATCGGTATTGACATTACCGCACCAGAGGACAGTCCGGAAGTCTATGAGTCGGAGTTGTCACTCGAGATGCCGGTGGGGCTGGGCTTCAGCGTAATGGCCAGCGATGAGGTGAAAGGACTCCACTTCCGCAGGTTGTTCGGTGGCACTATTTTCACGCATAGCAGCGAGACCTTGCTAACGTCT
Source organism: Pirellula sp. (assembly GCA_031374925.1). Classification (GTDB taxonomy): domain Bacteria; phylum Planctomycetota; class Planctomycetia; order Pirellulales; family Pirellulaceae; genus JBKCUI01. The sequence continues at coordinate 2,465 of JANMHA010000265.1, forward strand.
CCGTCGTTCCCGCAGTTGTTCGATGACAAAGGGAACGGCCTCTACTCGCTGGTACTCCTCGATTGGGTCGAATGGGAAGGGCCGCTGGAGACGGAGGGAGAAAAATCTCGGCGCACGGGATTCTTGCCACCCGACGACGCCACGCCCGAGCTGGTCGCGGAGCATTTGCAACGCTTCGCCCAGCGCGCTTGGCGTCGGACGGCGAAGAAGGAAGAGCTGGAAACGTATCTGCGATCCTACCGCACCGAGCGCGAGGCGGGCGAGAAGATGGCCGATGCCTATCGTGTCGCGTTGCAGGGCGTGCTGACCTCCCGGCACTTCATCTACCTCGTCGAGGGCGACACGGTGGCCCGCGAACGCCTCACCGACTCGGAACTGGCCTCGCGGCTCTCGTATTTCCTCTGGAGTTCGATGCCCGACGACGGGCTTTTCACTGCGGTCAAGAGCGGCACGCTGACCGGCGAAGGTCTCCAGAACGAAGTAGACCGAATGCTCGCAGACGGCAAAGCCAGCCGCTTCGTCGATGACTTTGCGCGGCAGTGGCTGCAACTGCACCGCATGGGCATGTTCCCGCCGGACAAGAAGCTCTATCCGGGCTACGACGGGTTGCTGGAGGAAAGCATGCGCACCGAAGTCATCGAGTATTTCCGCGAACTGTTCGCGAAGAACCTGTCCGTGGATGGGTTCATCGATTCTGATTGGACCATGGCCAACGCCCGGCTCTGCGATTTCTACGGCCTGCCGGAGCCGAAGACGGGCGGTTTCCAGCGTGTGTCGCTGAAGCCCGAGGCGCACCGCGGCGGCCTGCTGACGATGGGTGCGGTGCTCGGACTGACCTCCGACGGAACGCGGCATCGCCCGGTCCACCGCGGCGTCTGGCTCAGCGAAGCGATCCTCGGCAAGTCGCCCCCGCCGCCGCCGGCGAACGTGCCCGCCATTGAACCCAACCCGCCGCAGAACCCCAAGGCCACCCTACGCGAAAAGATCGAGGCGCACCGCAACGACGCGAACTGCGCCGCCTGCCATGCGAAGATCGACCCGCTGGGACTCGCCTGGGACAACTACGATGCCATCGGCCAGTGGCGCACCCGTGAAAAGGTCGCGGCGGGCCTCGGCGCGGATCCCTTGATCGATCCCTCCGGATTGATGCCAGACGGACGTGCGTTCAAGGATGCCACCGAGTTCAAACGGCTGCTGCTCGAGGACCGCGACAAGGTCGCACGGGCCTTCATCGAGCACCTTTGCACCTACGCCCTCCGCCGCGTGCTCATCTTTGACGACCAGGAAGACCTCAAGGCCATCGAGGCTCAAGCCAAGAAAAACCAATTCAATGTCAAGGATGTTGTCCGCGCCGTGGCTCTGTCGGAGCTGATGAGGAAGAGATGAAGCTGTTAGCTGTTAGCTTTTGGCCAACCAATACGATTCGTTTGGCAGCAAATGAAGAACTTTCGGGACTTACAGATTTGGAACCGTTCGCATGGACTCATTCTTGAGATTTATCGGCTCACGTAAGACACTTACGAAAAGAAGAATGCCGAACTTGCTGAAATCAAACGCATGCTCAACGCGTTCATTCAAAAGCTAAGAAACTAACCACTAGCCACTAACCGCTAAAGGCTACCCCATGAACTTTCTATCCCAATCGTGGCTAATCGACCGTCGTCATGCCCTCCGTGCCCTGGGGACTTGCATCTCCCTGCCCATGCTGGAATGCATGGTCCCGCTCCGGGCGGCGGAAGAGACAACCGCCACGCCTCGGCGCAGCGCCTTCATCTATCTCGCCAACGGCGTCCATTCGCTCAACTACCAGATTACGAAGCCGGGCAAGGATTACGAGTTCTCCCATTCGCTCAAGCCTTTGGAAAAGCACCGCGAGGTCATCACGCCCATCAGCGGGCTGCATCACCCGGGAGCCCTCGGCCACGACCACAACTGCATCTCCGTCTGGCTGACCGGCGGCAAGCTCGGCCCTACCGCCCGTAACACCATCTCCGTGGACCAGAAGATGGCCGAAGTCACGGCACCGCACACCCGTTACCCCTCGATGGATGTCGCCCTCACCGGGTCTTCGCTCGCCTGGACCGCGGACGGGATCCGGTTGCCTGCGATGCGTCGTTGCAGTGAAATCTTCGCTTCGATGTTTGAAGAGCCGAAAGGGGGCAAGGCGGTCCAAAGGAGGATCTTGCGTCGCAAGGGCAGCGTCCTTGACGCCAACCTCGAGGAAGTGCGCCAGCTCGATAAAATGATGGGGTCGGAGGACAAAGGCCGTATGGAGCAATACCTCACTTCGGTGCGCGAGGCGGAGATCCGCACGCGTCGGGCCGATGCGTGGCTCGACACGCCGCTGCCCGCGGTCTCCGACGCCGACCGCAAACGCACCAACCGCGACATCGCCGCCACGATGGCGGGCGATTATTTCCGCACCGTTTATGACCTCATGGTGCTCGCCTTCCAGACGGATGTGACCCGCGTGGCCACCTTCAGCATGGGCGGAGAAGGAGACGCCTTTTCCATTCCCGAAATCGGCATAACCGAGTCGCGCCATCAACTCAGCCACCACGGCGGCGATCCGGGCTACATGGAAAAACTCACCAACTATGACACTTTTGCCATCGAGCAGTACAGCTACTTCCTCACTCGGCTCGCGGAGACGAAGGACCTAAACGGCAAGCCGCTTCTGGGCTCCACGATGGCACTGTTCGGCAGCGGCATGTCCTATGGCCACAGCCACGGCAACGCCAACCTCCCACTGGTGCTCGCCGGCGGTTCGGACCTCGGTCTGAAGCACGGAAGCCATCTCGACTTCAATAAGGACGCCAAAAGCTTCCAAGGCTACGCGCTCGGCGCGGACGGAGCGCTCACCAGCGCGCATTACCAGCTCTGCAGCCGCCCCGTGAACACAGAAGCCCACATGAGCAACCTGCTGCTCCTCATGGCCCAGCGGATGGGCGTAGAAACGGACAAGTTTGGCGACAGCAACAAGGCGATCGAAGTTTAGCTGTTCCCTGGGACAGAATTAATGAGTAATGAGTATTGGAGATTGAAAAATGCAAAAGTAATAGGTTCGTAAGCGCGGACGTGCCCATTTTGAATTCTCCAACTTCCATTACTCACTAATCATTTGTCCCATCTAAATATAGACTGCTGCCCGTTATGAACACTCAGAAAATACCAATGTCAAAATATAGTTTTGTACTGTGCCTCATTATCACGTTGAGCTTAACTTCTACAGCGCTGACAGACGAGCCCTTCCGCCCCGAGGCGGGGAGGTTCCCCCCTTTAGAAAAGGCTAATGCCTACGACGGCCAACTCGTGTTCGTGGACCATGCCAACCGCCGCGGGAGCATCCGCGTGACCGGCGGAGAGTTGATGCACTCAACGGCCCCGAGCCCCTTTGCCATGCTGCCGTATGGCATGGTCCGCTATCACGGTGCGCCAGCGGATCTGAGGGACATCCTGCTCGGCACCATGCTGCACGGCCGCTTTTATCTGCCGCCAGATCCAAAACTCTCCTCCGTGCCGGTCATCACCAAAGCCAGCCTCAAACCCAAAGACATCCTCACCCAACCCGCCGAGAACCACGCCATCCTGCTGGAGGACGAGCCCAGTTTCTGCCTCCGGGAGGGCAAGGTCTGGAAGTTGAAGGAGGTGGCGATCAAGGGAAACAAACAAGGGATGATCGTTGCCAATCGTGAACCAAAGGCAGGCGGCGAGGGCAAGGAAGGCGAACAACAATTGAGCATCGATGCTGCCACCCGCATTTGGCGCGGTCGCGAACAGCTCGGGCTCGATGACTTGATTGCCGAAGGCCTGTGGCCTGCCGACGGGAAGAAATCCCTCGGTGGCCAGGTCGTCCATCTGGGAATCACTTGGAAACCGGATGGGCATTGGGAGCGACGTGTCGGCAATCGACTTCATATCTCAGATATCTGGTTGGATGAGACGGCGATGCTGCGCGCCACCCAGCACCAGATCGAGGTGCATCGGGAGCTGATCCGGTGCCGCTGGATGCCCGCGTGGGTAGATGCCGTCGAGTATGGTAAGTTCGGCAGCGCCACAGTGACCGCGACCTTGTTCGGCGGCATGGACCCGTCCCTCTACGCCGACTTCCAGAAGGGCATTGATGGACAGATGGCTGCGTCCGAAACGAATTTGAAGCATGAGTATGGGACGGTTAGGCATTCCTTGGTGGCCAACTCGGGCTCCATCCTGGACGTGATGAAGCAGGACAAAGAGATCCCGCTGGGCAGCAGCGGTATCCAAATTCGAATGAAGGTGGACCAGATCATTGAGGGAATTCGTCCCGGGAGGATTGTCCGAATCCGACCGATGAACTGGCCCGATGACGCGGTGCCACGGGAGGAATATACGGAGGGCCATTTGGAAGAACGCTTCCCGTCTCCGGACATCTTCCCCAAATACGGAGGAATAGGTTTGAATTGAATGAATTGAAGAAACGAAGGGGAAGAAAACAGCATTTTGAAACCGGCTGATTGCTACATTTTCAGAACGGCGCTGACATCGGCCGGCAGAATCCCTTCGGGTGGTCTGTTCTCCACCCCGCCTCAACTTGAAACCAAGAACAAAGAATCAACAACATGAAACATGATCATTCAGTCGGGCAAAGCGATCATCCGTAGTCGGCGGCGTGAAAAAGCCAGTCAACAGTTCCATCGGAACTGGCGATGTAACCGTCGAGGCTCGTGGCAATGAACAAGACAACCTTTGACATAGTTCTTTTCCGTCATTTTGCATTCTTCAGAGCCGTAACATCGGCCCCGACGATGGCGGGCAGGTTCCGAGTGATCGTTTCCACCGGCCAGTCCCACCATTTGATCGCCAGCAGTTCGTTGACGACCTCACCGGGGAACCGCTGCTTGATGACCTTGGCCGGATTCCCGCCGACGACCGAGCGGCAACGATGGCCCCGTCACCGATCTTCACGCCCGGCATCACCAGCACGTCGTATCCCAACCACACGTTGTTGCCGATGACGGTATCGCTCTTGTACGGGAAATCACCCCGGCTGCGGTGTCGCTGATTCCCACCCATTCCCAAAGATGTAGAAGGGGTACGTCGAGAATCCGCTGATCTGGTGATTGGCTCCGTTCATGATGAATGAGCCGACCACAAAAATGTGACGCCGACTTGGCAAATCCCGAGTACCAATTGGCTGTTTGCATGAAGAGAGTCTTTGCTGGGATACGCCCCTAATGCCAGGGTCAGCGAGACCCAGGAGATGACTCAACGCAAGTCAAAAAAGATCGTTGGCTTAGTCCGCTGGCCATGTGCTTGGTTGGTAGCACATCGTTATGGAAATGTAAGCAGCTTAATGGGGGGAATCGGAGGCTTGATCAAGGAGACGGCCGTAGATTCGGCTGGATTCAAGACACTCGGTTAATGCTAGGCAATCGTCGTCCTGTCAACAGTTTAGGAACTAGCCGTGCATCCCACAAATCCCCGCGCCGACGAATGTGGGAAGCAAACTTCTTGTACATCCTTGTGGATATATTCCGATGCCTTCCGACAATTTGCGTCCATATCCACGTAATGGCTAACCGTAACATGACTGCTCTTTTCTAAAAAAGGGGACTCTACAATTCAAAACAATCCCAGGCAGCTAAGGATTTCCCATGCCCACTGCAATCTCTTAGCTTGAATCAATATGCACACATCGTGCCAAAGTCTGCAAAGCCGATTTTATTGCGACAATACTCGGTTCGAACCTAGTTAACGTTGGTGTTTTAAATCAATTGATGTCCAATAGACCAAGTTGGAAGGCTTCGCATCATTTTTTGCATGCAGAGGTCCCGATGAGAGTTGCCCACTGTGATTCATGGACGCCGAATAATCCGATTTTGCACATACGGTCCGCGCGATACTCGGACCCTGTACACGATTAGCTAGGCAATTAGCAGTTTGATCTTGGCCAGCGTCAGACGCAATCGCTTAGCAATTGTTATGGGTCGACCGTGAACCACCCCCTTCGTTTTGGTTGTGCCATCAGCATTACCGCCATGAACCGGCATGCCCGTTTTTGGGATATTTTGCTCCTTGATCGGCAGAGAATTGCGAGCCCGATTTTCAAGTCCTTTGGGCCTGATACTTTAAGGGTGCTTGGTTGCGAATCCCGGTAAACCGATTACGATCGGCGATGTTGAACATTAAATTTTTTCTTGCGAACATTTTTTCGGAGGTGACAGAATGCGAGTTTTTGAACGCATGAGCGGAAAGTCGTGTAGTACGGCGCCGAAATTTGGGGCTTGGTTTGCGTTGGTTACAGGTATTGCGTCTGGCTTCGCTTTCCTACTCGGCCTATTCCTTGCACTCGGCCTCTAACTCCACTTTGCCGAACGAGGAATAGATTCTGCGTCGTCGAACTAGGGACGCGTACGTGCTCGACTGCGGGTGACTGCTCGATCTCTCTTTGGATGCGCAAGAAGTTTGCCAGAATCTAATCCATGTTCAAGAAGCACAAGCGGCAGTTCGGGGGTCGGCTAGGGATGTTGCACAATGCACCAGCCGTACGACTGCTTCGAGTTCGGTACATGGATTTGCTAATGGTTATTGCTGCCAAACGCTGTTGCTTTTCCGTAACAGCCAACTCGCCGGTTTGACACGCCGGAGCGTTGGGTGGGATTCGGATTCCGTGATCCGGTTTGGGGTAATCGCGGCGATTTAGGTGCTCAATTTTTGGTCGCTTCGACCAATCAGCAAAAATCTGGCAACTGAAACCGCCGAATTTCGGTCACGAAAAGTTCATTTGGTGTACTCCTGCCTCCAGTCTGGAGTTCGCCCAAAAGCGCCACAAAAGGTAGTTGTCCGTCGTTTTCGCAAAAGTGGCCAACTATACTAGCGAGTGTTTGGACCGGTTTCCCTTGCCTCTGAGTTTTCCAAAATGACAAAGATTCGACAAAGTGAATTGGCAGCAGGAATTGCACTAAGTTGCGGCATGATTTTCGCCACTACATCGTTCGGGCAAATCATCGCCAGATCCGACGTTTCTGAGGCCTCACCGCAGCATCTTGGGAACGGGCCGATTGATAGGAACAATTTGTCAGCGGATATTTTGAATTGTCAGGTGTGTCGCCAACGACTTGGGTTGCCACCTCTCCAAGTTTCGTCAGGCGCGTTAGAAGTATTGAACAAAGTCAGCGCACCTAAACCTGCAACGCCTAAGCTAGCCCCCGATGTTTCGAGCGGTTCATCGCTTGCTATCCCTGCGGCACCAGTTCGGATGCTGGGATCACCTGGCATGATTTCTTCGGTTACTGCGGAACAGATGGCCTTGCAAGGAATTGTCGTCGAAGAATTCAAGTCGCCGCAGCCGCAACAAGATGCAATTCAGCTCGGCGAGTTGCCACCTGAAGTTCGTCAGCAATTCATGCGTAGTCTGGAGCTACCATTTGGGGCTAGGGTCATGTCGGCTGAAATCCGAGGCCAAAAACCAAGCGCCGTCCGAGTAGAAGGTTCCGAAACGGTACTTGCGCAAGAAATTGGCGATTCCATCAAAAAACGACAGCTCCCCATGGCGGACTTACGGCAATCGCTTGGCGTTCCAGGGATCGAATCCCCGTTAGTCGCCGCAGCCGTGGATTTGGCGGTCAAGCCGCAAACGCAACCGTTGCCACCTGCAGCCACACCGGCACCGATTCCCGCGGCACCGATGCCCACTCCTCCGATTCCGACCGATACTGCCAAGGAACTTGCCCATCTGGTGCAAGCGAAGGAATTGCTTCAAAGGCAATTGGAAGAACAAGCGGCTGACTTGGCCAAGAAGCAATCTGCGGTGGATGTTGCCACGCTGGAAAAAAACAAGGTGATAGGCTTGGAACGAGAGCTTGCCAAAGAACGAGAAAACTGGAAAGTTCAGTTGGAGCAAGTGCAATCCGAATGGAACAAGCAAATGGAGCAAGCGGACGCAGCCAACCGGGAAGTGCTGACGATGTTGGAAAAGCGGACAGCCGAGGTTACCGAGTTGCAATTTCAATTGAAATCGCAGCAAGAAGCGATGACGAAAGCAGCAAAAGAAGTTCCATTGAAGAACAAACCAGAGGGCAAGAGGAAAGTGCCGAATAAGGACAAGAAAGCCGCAAAACCTTAGATCGACACCTAGCTGCGCGCACGTCGCTCCTCCTAAGCAGCCGTCGCGGATGCGGCCGCGGCCGCGGTTAAGACCCCATCCTTCATATGGTAGACATGGTCAGCCAAAGCGATCAGCGCTTCGCGATGGGTGATGATTACAATAGTCATTTGCCCCTTCATCGATTGAAGCGTCTCTCGAATTTGGAGTTCGCTGGCCATGTCAATTTGACTAGTCGACTCGTCTAGGATGAGAATCTCAGGTTTGCGAAGGATCGCTCTCGCAAGGGCGATGCGCTGGCGTTGGCCGCCACTGAGGCGCTGACCTGCTTGACCGACGATGGTATCGTATCCTTCGCTGAGCGAGTCCGTAACAAACTGATGCGCATGAGCAAGCTTGGCTGCTTCGACTACGTCTTCGAGTGTGGCATCGGGGCTGCCGTACTTGATATTTTCGAACACGGAGCGATTGAACAGTTCGGTGCTTTGACTGACCAGTGCAATGCGTTGTCGCAAGTCCTGTGTCGCCATTTGACGGACATCCACACCGTCCATGGCGATAATTCCGTCGACCGGATCGTAATACCGACAGAGCAACTGAATCAGAGTAGATTTTCCGCTTCCATTCGATCCAAGAATAGCGATGGTCTTTCCAAATGGAATATGAAGATCGATATTCTTCAGAATGGGATGTTCTGGGTTGTAATGAAAACTAACGTTTTGAAGCGAAAGAGAGGATTGTCGACCAGCCAGAGCGATCGGGTTTGCGACTTGCAGCAGTACGGGTTTGGAGTGAAGGATGGCGTAAAGAAAATCGGCCGACATAGCGCCGCTAAAGATCGAAACCGAGACTCCGGAGAGCTTTCGAAGCGGATCGCTAGCTCCGACCAGGAGTCCGAAGAATATGAGCAGGTCGGTCACACTCATTGGGTTGTCACAGATGCGCAGAAAAAAAATGTGCGTTGCTTTGTTCACGACGAGATAAGCGCCAGCGCATACCGTGATGGCGACCATCCCAACTCCAATCAACTCTGTGAACGGTTTACTAAGTCCGGTGTAAAAGATCATTTTGAGGTTGATGCGTCGCATATCGTTGGTGCATCCACTGAATCGTTCTTTCTCGTAATGCTCCATTGTAAATGCTTGGACGGTGAAGATATTGCTCAGCGCCTCTAAGAGCACTTCATGGAAGCCGGCATTGCGTCCGAGAATGGAGGCTGCAATCGATCGAATTTTGCGATTGAAGTACATCACGACAACAATGAGTAACGGCGCGAGAATGACAGATAGGAGCAGCAATCGCCAGCTGATGAAACAGGCCATGATAAGGCAGGAAAGGATTCGGAGTGGTTCCCGAATCGCAGCGCCAAACAGGCTCATGATTCCCGAGGCAAGTCCATCGGCTGCCGACGTGATTGCGGCCAGCAGTCCGCTTGTCCCGAATGATTGATACGTTCTTCGGTCCATTCCAAGCGCAACGTCGAAGACATTCATGCGCAAGCCTCGTACAATACTCGTCGAAACGTGTCCGATAAGCAGATCGTTGGCAAGCATTAGCAGGTGCTTAATCAATGTGCTAACGATCAGAAGTCCCATGATGTAGCAAATCGTGCTAAAGGGATCGCGAGGCAAAAAAGCGTTGGCCCAACGAAGCCCCCATGTTCTCCACGCCACGCCTACTTGTACGGTTCGAAGCTCTTTTTCAAGCGATTTTTGCAATTCGGACTGAGCAAGGGTGCTTTGACCATTGAATCGGAGTGCGACCAGCGTGGTTTTGCTCGCCCACCTTTGTTGCGATTCGAGTTGCTCTAATTTGGACTCGCCTTGGTCGATACCCTGTTCGAACCAGCTTTGCATGGACTCTCCCTTCAACGTCATATCGATGACTGGGTAGAGAGCGCCAATGTTAGAACTCCAGAGAATTGCGATTCCAACGGAGCAGAGCGTAGCCAGGACTATTGCTGGTGCGTGGTGAATGGAGTCGCGAATCGCCGTCCAGAAATTTTTCATCGAGTGCTCGACGTCCGTGTCAAGTGTCGTGGTAATTGGTTCAGTATTCTGTTGAGTGCCACTGGCGGTATTGCAGATAGAACCGTACGACGTCAATAGCGTTGCAAGGCGTGGTCCTAGGGAGAGGTTGAAAAAGCGATATTGATTTGAGCGGTTACAAGAGCTATATCCACACGGCCAGGCACGAACAATGGATTCTTGCCAATCAGATCATACCAAAGGGATTTCCCGTGAAAATCGTCAACCATATGAGCCGTTTGCGACAGGAAGTCTGCGACGCCAATCGATCCTTGCCACTTCTTGGTTTGGTAGTCATGCATTCCGGGAATGCGAGCGGTTACGACCCAAACTCGGGCAAATTGGTTATCAAGCCATCGGGCATCGATTACTCGCAACTAACACCCGACATGCTGGTTGAAGTGGATGTTGAGACGGGGCATTACGACAGCACCTTGCGTCCGAGTGTCGATTTGCCACACCACCTATTTCTATACCGAAACCTTCCGGGCATTTTTGGGGTTGTGCACACCCATAGCAACCACGCGACTGCGTTTGCCGCATGCGGCGAGAGTATTCCCGTGTGCCTAACCGCCATTGCGGACGAGTTTGGAGACACCATTCCGTGCGCTCCCTACGTTAGCAACGAGGGGGACGCCATCGGCCGCTCGATTTTGGAGCATAAAACAGATGCGACCGCTGTTCTACTAGGCAAGCACGGGGTATTCACCTGGGGGAAGTCGCCGACAGCGGCGCTCAAGTCCGCCGCCATGGTGGAAGACGTTGCCAAGACGGTCATCCTAGCGAAGCAGATTGGCCGAATCGAAGCGTTACCTCTAGAGCAAATCCATCTTTGGAACGATCGCTACAAGCATCGGTACGGCCAGAGAAAAGCGGCATAGGACTTAGGCGATTGGTACTCTTGGAAGCCAGATGGAATGCAGCCATTGCCGAGCGAACAGCGAAACGATTGGACGCTCCTTAAGAAAAGCGTGGCGATGGGTGTTGGTGCTGGGGTCGCCTATTTCATTCTGATTTTTTTGCTATTTGGGGCTTGGGTTCACTATTTTTACGCTGGTTCGTACTCCGGTCCTTTGTGGATCTCGACGTTTTTTGGCATCACGGACAAGAGCCTAGAAGCGGGTGCTCGTCCAGTTTTTCACGACGACATGCCCGGTTGGGACGGGCAGTTTTACTACACGCAGAGCAACGACCCTCTGCTTCAAGATAATTACAAAGACTCGAAAATCATCGATAACGTGTCCTACCGTTATCAGCGCAACGGCTTGCCTCTATTAGCTTGGACGACCGCCAAACTTTGCGGTTATTCCCGGACGACGCCATTGATTTATTTCCTCACGCAGATTGGAATTGTAAGTCTAGGATTCGGCCTCTTGGTGGGGTTTTTAAGGATGAATCGATTCAACCCGACATGGGCCTGCGTGTGGGGATTTTATGGGGGCGTGTTGCGTCCCATGTCTCACGGATTACCCGACCCAACTGCTGATTCCTTGTTGTTGATGTCTTGCCTTGCCGTCCTGAATCGACGATTGTGGATTTATGCATTGGCCAGCTCAGTCCTAGTTTTGTGCCGCGAGTCGTACGCCGCTCCGGCGGCGGCGATCTGGCTGCTTACGCTGCTTGGTAGAATCGACTGGAATCGAGGCTATGCATGGCGGCAACGCATCGTCGCAACCACACTTCCGGGCCTAGCGGTCCTACTCTGGGCGTTTTATGTCGCCAAGCAAACCAACACAGATTTCTTGGCAGGTTCTCGAAGTATTCCATGGGGAGGTTTGGTCGACTGGCCATTCAAAGCGTACTTTACTTGTTTGTGGGTCGATATCAAAGCCTCGGACGAGCATGACGCAATCTACGCGACCAGTTGTGCCCTTTGCCTATTTATTGTGTCCGCATTGGTCCTTCGAGGTTTGCAGAAATCCGCAGAATTTCAGGCAATTTTGCCACACATTGTATTAATGTCGATGACGGGCTGGATTGTTTGGGAGGCAGGTGTTGGATTCTTTAAGAACACAAGTTCCGTGGTGTTGATCGGTACGCTCATGTTGGCTCGAGTTCCGAGTCGCCTCTTGAAAACAGCCTTGCTCTTCACGTTTCTGGCTAGCTTGCATTACGTCTATCGAGCCGATGTTCGGCATCAGAATTTTCTTCCCCCCTTGTCCGTGCAAGGAGTTGCAGACACAGATCGATCGCCCAAATCGCTCGTTCCATCGGACCATGAAGCTATCCTTTCAAGCCGTTTGGAGTTGATAGCAAGCGAATCTGTGGATTCGGCATACGCAGGGCTGTTTGTCTGGTTTCACCGCGAACCTCGCCAATACACGGTTCGAGTAACCAATACTTCCAACGTCAGCTGGCCTGCTAGCATTCCTGGCAGCTGGGCTATCTCGGTGGGCCGAGTATTCAAGAAGGGTAAAATGGTGTTGCAAGAAGATCGCGTGCCGTTGTACAAGGATGTGGCAGCAGGCGAATCGATCGAGATCACGTTTTCTGTGCCGTATAGCGTTTCCAGCAACAAGAAGCGGCTTTTGCGAGTCAGTATGGTTCAGGACAGTCGTGAGTGGTTTTACAAACTCGATGAGACTCAGAAACTAGACATTCCTTACTGAACGCACCCGATTCCTTGGTCGCGAGTATCGCCAGCGAGAAACTTTTTCCAATCAGTCATGGATGGCTTGGATGGCAAACCTGCATCAATCGGTCCGCCGAATTCAACGACGCTTTAAATTCTCGACTGCGGCGTTACTTTTTTTTCGATACCGATACTTGATTGGATTTACGCTGTTTGGGTTTTTGTCCATTCTCGTGGAGATTGGCTTACTGCAAACAACTCTACCGACAGCATGGCCGGAAGTGGCTAGAACGTTGACCGCCTTCAGCGCGGGCTTGGCATTCAGTTTTGTACTAAACGCGATGTTTAATTTTCGAGTGCCAAGGCGTTATTTCTTTTCGACTTTCGTACGATTCTCCGCGGTGTCGATCGCGTCGTATTGCTTAAACATGATCGTTCTGCAGTGGGTACAGAACGAAGTCCAGTTGAGCTACGCTACATCGCGATTGGTCTGCTCCGGTTTCCTGTTTATGCTCGCGTATGCTGTTCACCGAAAACTGACCTTTCACTTGGACCGAAACTTTGGGATTGCAGTCTATGCATCTCCAAAAGAGCACGTCCGTCGCATCTTTCTGAAGGTCGGGCGCAACTGCGATCACGTCCATATCGATCTCGTGGACGAGTCGATTGATCCATCCGCGGAAGTCGACTTGGGCAAGATTGCACTGGCTAGATCTCTCTGGCCCGACGTTCCTTTTGCCATGCACCTGATGACACGTTATCCAGAACGTTGGGTGGACTCCACACTTGAGCACATCGACTGGTTTCTGTTTTCGCTGGCGAGTGAAAGACGCTTGGAGCCCCTCATTGCCAAATGTCAGCTCGCGAGCAAAAAAGTTGGGGTGGTATGGCACGTTGCCGACCCACTAGAAGAGCTCTACAGCTACCTTCCGCACGTGGATTATGTCATGGTACTTGGGATCGCCAAGCCAGGATTTTCCGGGCAAAAAATCACCCCAGAGGCGATGGGAGTCATCCAGATGTTGGATCGGGTGCGATCGCGTTACCACTTTGAACTCATGTTTGATGGATGCGTCAACTCCGAAACCGTGGCCGCGATTCCTGCGCGTTACATAGTCGCTGCCAGCAGTGTGCTCAAAGCAAAGCAACCCGCGAGAGCCATCTATACTTTGAAGACAGGTGCGCGGCATGAGCGACGATCGGCTTAAAGAAGAGATTATCGAATCGTTGTGGCAAGTGGTGGATTGCCACGATTGTATTCAATCTGCCACCCTAACGGGTAGCTTTGTCAATTCCAATAGTTTGGAGGGGCTCAGCGATATAGACTTTGTGGTGGTAGTGGATGATCTCAACGAAGAACGCTTTTCGGCGCTTCAAAGGGCTTTCCAAGCTTCGATGCAGCCTGTGTTGGGCAAAGCGGGATACGCGTTGCGCATCAATCCGACGCTGGGTCCTTTGAAATTCAATGAACCCAAGCTGGCAGTCTTGCACCTGATGTTCTACTCAAAGCAGGCGCATGTCGACCACGTCATCAACAGTCCTTTTACCTGTTTGGATTGGCAAGACTCAGCCGTCTTCCGCAAAAAATCCATGGCAGAGATCTATCCTGCCTTTGGCTTACAGCCACGTCATTTTCTGTCGGCTCGAAGAAGCATTTCGGACTATCTTTCTGATTTCAGAGCTTCCGTCGTTTCGTTTCGAGAGTTGGTATGCCATGCATCGGGATACACGGAAAAGAAATGCGGAAAGCCGATGGACAATCGCGATCGCCACGAGTTCGCTTACCATGTGATGCGGTTTCTGATGCTGAATTTGCTCAAGCTGACACGCAAGCTGGATGGTGCAAGCGCTCAATTGAGTGCATTGATGGACCGTTTCTTTTCGGTCTTTCCGCTTGGTGAGCAGGATGCGAGGGCACTTCTAACGCAACTGGCCGACAAGAAACGCCGTATTGACTACGGCACCTCCATCGAAAACATCGGATCAAGGCTTGAAGGGTTCATCGAACTATTCGAACGTCAGTTTCGCGAGAATTTCATCGCTGACGCGTCTCGCCATGTAGCCTTTCGTCACGCACCAACACTTGCGAATGTTGGCCCCGTTCGATTTCTTGGGCGAAGCAATTTGCCAATCATCGAATCCGAGGATCAGGCCGGCGAAACAGATTGGGAGACTGGGCAACAAACGCTAGAGACATTGAAGCCCGGGGCAGCCTTTGCTTCTCCCCTGGAACGATGCCAACGTTCGATGCAGAAGCTCCTCGGGTTTGAGTTTCCGATCACCGTCGATGAGCGACTCATCGAAATCGACTATGGGCAATGCGAAATGCTGACGCCAACGGACGCGCGCGATCGATTTCCCAAACTATTCGAAGCTTGGCAAAGCAACGAAGACCCTCGCTTTCCTGGCGGAGAGAATTCGGCCGATGTGAGTGCTCGGATTTTGGCTTTCGCCCAAGACCGTTGGAAATACAATGCCCCCAATTCGGTCGCTTGTACCCACAATGTCGTATTAAGGTGTCTTGTGGGCGAAGCGTTGGGGATACCCCCATCACAGCGTTACCGAATTCACATTCCCCATTTAGCTCCTATCGAATTTGTATCCACGAAAAACTTCGGACTTTTCGTGAACCTCTCGGAGAGCGTGGAACGCGAATTGTTTCGCGGATTTGTCGGTTCTCGGCTCGAGTTTAAACACGCAAGTTGAAGGTCTATTGGCTGTGCAGATATTGATTCCCATGGCGGGTGCTGGGCAACGATTTAAGGATGTCGGCTATTCGCTTCCAAAACCGCTACTCGAGGTGGACGGAGTTCCCATGATCGTCCGTGTCGTCGATGATCTTCCGCCAGCGAGTCGATTGGTTTTCGTGGTCAATCGGGACCATGTGACCGAAAACCGAATCGACGAGGCGTTGACAAGTCGTTTCCCCGGTTGCCACATCGTTATCGCTCCGGGCCTGACCCAAGGCCAGGCATGCAGCGTTCAATTGGGTATCGAGAAACTGAATCCCGCTGAGGATGTGCTGGTTGCGGCATGCGACAACACACACGTCTTCCATCAAGCTGCTTTCGATAGACTCCTGCAACTCGCGGATGTCGATGCGATCATTTGGACCTACCGTCGAGAACCGAGGGTTCTAGTGAATCCTCATTGGTACGGTTGGGTTGGAGTCGACCGGGACAACCATGTCACACAAGTCTCCGTCAAACGTCCGATATCCGACAAGCCCCTACAAGATCATGTCGTAAGCGGCACATTCTGGTTTCGATCGGCTAAGCTACTTAATGAGGCCATTGAACAGCTGATCCGTGCGAACATACGCGTCAACAATGAGTTCTACCTGGACTCCGTGCCACCGTTGCTAATTGCTCAAGGCAAAGGCGTTCGTGCCTTTGAAGTCGACAAGTACATCGGTTGGGGAACCCCCGATGACTACCAAGACTACCATCTCTGGAGCAACTACGTCCGCAAATGGAGCGAACGCCATGGTTCTTGAATTGGAACGGTCCGGTGGGTGCCGGCAGCCGCCCAACTCGCGCAAGCAAATGATACGATTCCTTTTTGTTGGAGGAAGTTCCGTGTCGGTTGATTTGTTATGCTATGCATTCTTGCTCGGCAGCATGGATCGAGTCTCCGCAAAGGGAATCGCCTATGCCGCCGGTGTCATCGTCGGCTTTGCTGGCAACAAACTTTGGACCTTTGAATCCCGACGAAAGTCTTACTCCGAGCCAGCGATTTATGTGTTCGTTTACGGCATCACGTTAGTGCTAAACATGGCAACCAATTCATTGGTTTGCGACATCGTGACACCATGGATTCGATCAGACACGGCGACCCAGCTTTTGGCGTTTTTGATAGCAACGGGTGTCACGACCGTCCTGAATTTTTTAGGCCTAAAGTATGTCGCCTTCCGTCAGTCTCAAATTCAATCCGCTTAGGATCATTCAGCATGCTGTATATTGCGCATCGGATCAACACCAAGCAACAACTGGCCGCAGTTCCATCCGAGTATGGAATTGAAGTCGATTTGCGGGACCACGGCGATCGAATCGTGATGCAACATGATCCGTTTATTAAAGATGAAGCGCAGGACTTTGAACACTTTCTGGAATCGTACCACCACAACCTAATCATTTTGAACGTCAAAAGCGAACGCATCGAATTGCGTGTGCAAAAGCTAATGCAGCGGTTTGGAATTGAGAAATATTTCTTTCTGGATTCGTCGTTTCCAATGCTTCGCCTCCTCGCGTCGCAAGGTGAGAACCGGATTGCGGTTCGTTTTTCCGAGCATGAGCCCATTGAGTCAGCACTGGCCGTTGCCGGAAAAGTGGAATGGGTATGGGTCGATTGCTTTACGAAAATGCCTTTGACGGAAGAGAGTTATCGGTTGTTGAAGCAACATTTCAAGCTCTGCATTGTCTCTCCTGAATTGCAGGGACGATCGTTGGATACGATCGCTGAGTTTGCGGAACAGATGCGACCGTTTGAGGTAGATGCCGTTTGCACCAAACGCCCTGACTTGTGGCTTGCATGCCAATCGAAAGCCGCAGCCTGAACGCTCTCGCCACTTCCCAACACACCGAAATCCCGGGCACTCGATGAATCGCGAAGAACTCCAAAACAAGGTTGATGCGATCCGTTGGTTTCATCAAATCGATCTCGGGCAGGGCATTATCACTCCGGGACTTGATGATTCCCAAGCAAAACTTGGGCAACTCCGATTTCCTGAGCGATTCACGGGTCAGTCCGTGCTCGACGTTGGAGCTTGGGATGGATTTTTTTCTTTCGAAGCGGAACGCCGAGGTGCGAGCCATGTGCTGGCGGTTGATTCCTATTCTTGGACCGGAGACGGGTGGGGCAATAAATCAGGTTTCGAATTGGCTAGGCAGGCTCGAAATTCAAAGGTCCTCGATCGCGAATTGGACGTTTTCGATCTGTCCCCCGATACCGTTGGAACCTTTGATGTCGTCTTGTTTCTAGGCGTGCTGTACCATCTTCGTCATCCTCTGCTGGCCCTTGAAAAAATAGCGTCCGTAACCAGGAACCAATTGATTCTTGAAACGGCTGCGGATCTGCTGTGGTGCAAGACTCCTGCCGTGGCGTTCTATCAAGGGGACGAACTGAATTCCGATCCAACCAATTGGTGGGCTCCCAACATTCCAGCTCTGTGTGGCATGCTTCGGGCTGTAGGATTCCAGCGTGTGGAGGTTGTTAGTCAGCCTAAACCGTGGTACGTGCGAGTCGCAAAGTCCTTGAGGCGCGGCAAGGTATCGACCAAGGAGCTGCAACGCGGGCGACTGGCCGTTCATGCTTGGAGATAGGTCAGCCCACGAGGTTCCATTCACAGTAAGCCCTTGGATTGCCGTCTTGAAGCTCAAACAGCGTCAACTTGGTACAAAAGAAATCTCCTAATGGTGGCTCGGTTCGAAGTGCATTCCAAACTTCACTCCATTGGTTCGAATCGATCGAGGCGATGGTTAGGTGTGGAATCCAATCGCAATCGACGAAGGGAAAGCCGACGCGCTCCACGGCTTGTTGGCGTACCTGGGATAGATTGCCGAAATGAGGACGGTATCGATTAGAACTGGCCAAGACGCAGCGTTGGCCAGAAATCTCCTCAATCAGTTCTCTCTGATAGTTACGCAAGGTGGTTTTGCATTCGTCATCGATTTCGCAAACCAAGGTTTGGTTCCCGGTCAGAACGTCCCCGCTGAAATATTGCCAACCCGTGATGGCTAACTTCGGAGGCGTCCACTTGGCGGCCAATTGAGCACACCGCTCAATGACTTTTTCACGAGAATCGAAGGCGGAAACGTATAAGGTCAAATGGGGCGGGTGGCTTAGGTAAGTCTGGTCACCTGCGATGGCCTGCGTTTTGGCCTTGGCTTTGCGAATGGCATCATCTAGAACGCTGCAAGGACTCAATGCAAAGACAAGAAAATCTTCTTGTGAGGATTTGCTAGCAGTGGTCAATCGATGGACTCCTCAATGGGACGAATTCAAATGGAATTGTCAATTGTCGTGCCGTGTTATAACGAAGCAAAGAATTTAGAACGTCTCGTCAGTGCCTTTCGCGAGACGATCGGTCAGCAATCGGAGGTCGAGGTCGTTCTCATCGATAACGGCTCGCGTGATGATACACCTGCAGTGCTCAAGACGCTATTGAGGCAAACAGAAAACGCGTTTGCCCGGACGGTACGGGTCGAAGTCAACCAAGGTTATGGGCATGGGATCCTGTATGGGTTGCGTCGCTCCGCCGGCACGTTTCTGGCTTGGACGCACGCCGATTTGCAGACTCCACCCGAAGATGTACTGCACGCCTGGAGGACCATTCGCTCGATGCCTGATCCAGAAAAGTCCTTGGTGCGAGGACGACGCAAGGGACGACCGCTGTTCGATCAAATGTTCACTTCTGCAATGGGATGGTACGCGTCGTTCGCTTTACGCAGTCCGCTATACGATGTAAACGCCCAACCGAAGGTGTTTCATCGTTCACTCTTGTCGAAAATGGATCAAGCCCCTGAGGACTTTACCTTAGATCTTTACTTGCTCTTCCTAGCCAACCAGTTGGGCCTGAATGTCCGCGCGGTAGACGTGCGATTTGACGTTCGGTCAGCAGGCGTTGCGAAGGGGGGCGGTTCGTTGGCAGGGAAATACAAGCTTTCGAAACGAACTCTTCTGCAAATTCGAAAGCTTCGCCATTCATTGAAAAACGGGACTTCCGCTAATTCAGGCCCGCCAAAGCCCATCCCGTTTGCAAAAAAGGTTGCGTAGAGTTTGGCTACGATCAAGTGCCGCGTCCAAAATGGCTATACTGTTGGCACGATATCCATTGGATGAGGGAGCATGCTAGACGCCTCACGCGTATGCCTTACCCAAATTTGTAAGGCAGGAGAAGAGTAGTGAGTCAACTGAGTAGTTTTTTTCGACGCAAATGGCGTACTTTTTGGTTGACGGACCAAACCGAACTGCGCTCGTGCCAAGCTACATTGGGGCAACTGCAGGCACAACTTGCGTCCATCCAAGGTGATCTAGCGGAGTCGACGGAAGAGTTAAGATCACTTCATAGCGAGTTCTTTGACGTGCCTGAACTCCCATCGATTCGGTTTCTAGAAAACCCACTTGCGGATCGGTTGAACACAGCTCACCAAGAGTTGCAATCGTTCGTTGGGGCTGATGATATCTCCGATGATGAGCACGCGTACCTATTGATGCAAATGGTTTTTCGCGGACCAGCGGAAATCATTCGAGAGCAGCTAAAGGAGGTACTCAACAGTATTCAAGTTCAGGATCAAGTTCGAAGATTGCCGGTTCTGGATGTGGGGTGTGGTCGCGGCGAATTGCTTCAACTGCTGAAAGAAAAGGGC
This sequence comes from Pirellula sp., assembly GCA_031374925.1. Taxonomy (GTDB): domain Bacteria; phylum Planctomycetota; class Planctomycetia; order Pirellulales; family Pirellulaceae; genus JBKCUI01. The sequence goes on from JANMHA010000265.1 coordinate 22,514, forward strand.
CTCAATGCGATCGGTATCGACACCAGCGGCCTGATGGTCCGCAAACTCACTGAAAACAACATGCATGCGTTGCAAGGAGACGGGATTACACTTCTCAAATCCTATTCTGATAATAGTCTGTGTGGGATATCCGCGTTTCATTTGATCGAACACGTACAACCTGACTATTTGAAGCAGTTATTGCGGATCGCCTATCGCAAAATTGCCCCCGGCGGTTTTCTGTTGCTTGAGACGCCGAATCCTTTTTCGCCTGAAGCTCTCAGCTTCTTCTACACCGATGACACACACGTTCGACCGATCCAACCCTTCCAATTGGCGTTCTTGGTTGAGAATGCTGGGTTTGAAAAAAGCAGAGCGCATTTTTCGGCGCCTGTTCCGGCTGGACGCAAACAAGCGATAGACAATTGGCTGCGGCTGTATCAAAACCATGGAATTGTCGCCTACAAACCTGCCAACCAAGTCGAAGGTACCCATTGAGTCGAAGCAACAAACAAGAATCACATGATGCCATTCAGATTCCGAGTCCCCCGATAGAGCAAAAACTGTTCCACCGATTTGTGCCCCTTTCTTGCATGTGTTGCTTTCTCATTTATGGTGGCTTGTTGGTGTGGCTGTACAGCCTTCCGGTTTTGGCAAGCGACGAAATCGCGTTCTATATGTGGTCCGACATTCCCCTTAACAACACCAAAAGTTCGGGGGTTTGGGCATACCTGAACCGCCCAAACTGCGCGGGATATGGGGTTATCTACTGGAACATGTACATCTTTTGCAAAAACATTTTTGGAGCCAAGGCTGTTTGGGCCATGAGAGCATTGGCTCTCATCGCTTGGCTGAGTGTCTCCCTTGGCACGATCCTTGCAGGGAATGCTACGAAGAAGAATTTGGGATGGTTGTTGGGCATGCTTTGGATATCGATGCCGATTGCGTGGTGGACTGGCAAAGTCTCTGGCCCCGAATCCTTTTCAGTTGCATTGTCGTTCTTTGGAATCATGCTATTGCACATGTCCAATTTGCGGACCCAGGAATCCATCACGACACGTTCTCGAGGACTCGTTGCGGTTGCTTGGTTTCTCATCGGTATCGGATTTGGATTCAAGCTGACTGTCTTGCCGATGGTTGTTTTCGCATTGGTGATTGCGTATCAACCTAGGTCTAAGGAGGCCTTTTGTCATCCGAAGTCGATCGCTCAATTCTTGTTGGTATCGTGCGTCCCAATGATGCTCGGTTTTGTATTGGCGAACCCAGTTCTCGTCATGGACCGAGCAGCTTACTTCAAAGAATTGTCAAATCTACCCAAAGGGGAAACCTGGAGTTGGTCGATCGCCAAGTTGACTTTGTCGAATGATGTATGGACTTGGGATGGTGTCTTTTCGGGAGGCCTTACCCAATGGAGCCTGACGCCAGTGGTTCTGCTGGCTTTTTGCGTTCTGACCTTTTGGGTCCGCCTGCAAAATGGCGTCGCTTTGGTAGCCGCTTTTCTGTCTTGCTGGTTGTTGATTATCAGTACAGGCTCGACTCTTGGCTGGTATTGGTTTGGGCTGATTCCCCTTGTGATTCCCGGTATCCTATGGTCGGCCCAATCCAATTCCCATTTTCGTTGGATCGAATGGACAATCTGGGCCGCTCTGGTTGTAAATGTATGCATGCAAGGAACTTACATCGCTGACCAAGTTGAGATGAAGTTTTGGCATGAACGCTCTCAACGTCAGTTGCCATGGCTTCAGAGGCAGATTTCAGAACTCACCGCCGGGCGAAACTACGATTTGGTGTTGGATTATTCCGAGGTTACCTACGAAGTTGGACTGGAAATTGATGTGGCTATGGCAAATGAAATCATTCAGACCTCACCGGCGGTGATTCCTGGCCTTTCCCATCGTTGGCAGGAGAAGGTGGAGCGTTTGGGTGATTCGGCACGGGTGCGGGGAACGTTTTCGATCCTTTCCGAAGCGTTCGTTCGCATTGGGCAACTGGGCGAAATCGGTACGGAAGGAAAATCGATCCTCCTAATCATTTCCAAGCGGTTGGCGTGCAAACAGACTTTCTCGAATGTCGATCACTTTTTGCGAGAAAGAGTGCTAGCAAAGTCCCCTCCTGGCACGGACGCGATTTGCTTGCTAGATAGTCCTGATTTTTTCCTCTACGTGCTTCGAACCGCCGAGGCTCGTTAGTCGTGGCGGATGCTGCCAGCATCCGTGTTGCCAGCATCCGTGTTGCCAGCGTCCGTGTTGCCAGCATCCGTGTTGCCAGCATCTGTGTTGCCAGCATCTGTGTTGCCAGCATCCGTGTTGCCAGCATCCGTGTTGCTAGCATCTGTGTTGCTAGCATCTGTGTTGCTAGCATCTGTGTTGCTAGCATCTGTGTTGCTAGCATCTGTGTTGCTAGCATCTGTGT
>JANMHA010000344.1:0-1660 GCA_031374925.1 Pirellula sp.
ACAATGGACTTTGCTGGCAATGGCTTAATTAATGTGCAAGTTGATAGCGCCAATATAAATACTTTAATTGAGAATAAGAGCTTAATTAAAGTAGGTGGCGGCCAAGTATTGATGAGCGCGCGCGCGGCAGATGGCCTAATGACTTCGGTGATTAATAATAGCGGCAGAATCGAAGCCGATAGTATGGTTTCTGTTGGCGGAACAGTGCGACTAACAGGCGCAAAAACCGTCATCAACAGTGGCGAAATTTCCGCACAATCGTCAGCAGGTAAGGGCGGTAATGTGCAAATGCTAGGTGAAAACGTCGGCATTTTTGATGCTGGCAGTATTAATGTAAACGGTAAAACTGGCGGTGGGACTATCTTGGTTGGCGGCGACTTTCAAGGAAAGAATTCAGCAATTCAAAATGCCAATAAAACTTTTATTAGCCAAAACGCCAAACTAAGTGCAGATGCCACCCAAAATGGCGATGGCGGCAAAGTGATTGTGTGGGCAGATAACGCAACGCAATTTTTAGGTAATATCTCAGCAAAAGGCGGCATGCAAAGTGGTAATGGCGGCTTTGTAGAAGTTTCTGGTAAACAGCATTTAAATTTTATTGGCGCTGCAGATACCCGCGCGCAATACGGCAATATGGGCATTTTGTTGCTAGACCCAACAGATATTACTATTTCAACAGGGGCTAACTCGATTGAATCGACTGGCGCAACAACTTTTCAAGAAACCACACCAACCCCGACATCTATTTTAAATACCACCACGCTGCAAACTGCACTTGCAGCAAACAACGTGGTCGTAACTACTGCGTCTGCCGCAGCTAACTCAGGCAATATCACAATATCTAATGCAGTCACTTGGGCATCTGGCAATTCACTTACTTTAACCGCCAACAATAATATCGCTATTAACGCAGCTGTTACCACTGGCACATCGGCATCATCACTTATTTTAAATGCTGCGGGCAACGTTACCCAAAGTGGGGCAGGCATTATTGGCGGTGCGGGCAGCGTCACTAAAAATGGCGCTGGCACGTTTACAATGACCAGCGCTAATAGCTACACGGGTGCAACCAATGTTAATACTGGCAGCATCATATTAGGCGGATCAAATCGTATTAATGATGCATCGGCCTTAACTGTAGCGGCTGGCGCAAGTTTTAATATGGGTAATTTTGCAGAAACAGTTGGGTCAATTGCAGGCGCAGGTAATATTACCCGCGGCACAGGTTTGTTAACTACGGGTGGTAATAATACCAGCACTAATTTCTCAGGTATTATCAATGGCACCGTTGGCTTGGTTAAAACGGGTACTGGCACGCTAACACTGGGTGGTATTAACACTTATACTGGCCCTACTACCATCAGCGGCGGTACATTATCTATTGGCGCTGCGGGCAGCATTGCGACCAGCTCAGCCGTTGTCAACAATGCCGCATTTAGTATTTTGGGCAATCAAACCATTGATTCGATGACAGGTGCTGGCAGCACAAATCTAGGTGCAAATACACTAACCATTGGCGATGCTAGCAATACTCCCAGCACTTATAACGGCATTATCAGCGGTGCAGGTGGGTTAACTAAAGCGGGCTTAGGCACGCTAACTTTAAGCGCCGCAAACGCCTATACAGGCGCCACCACCATTAACGCAGGCACGCTTACCC
>JANMHA010000377.1:0-16742 GCA_031374925.1 Pirellula sp.
ACACTGAACACTGAACACTGAACACTGAACACTGAACACTGAACACTGAACACTGAACACTGAACACTGAACACTGAACACTGAACACTGAACACTGAACACTGAACACTGAACACTGAACACCTGACACCTGACACCTGACACCTGACACCTGACACCTGACACCTGACACCTTAAGCCTTAAGTCTTAAGCCTAAACTACCTGAGGACCACGCATATGCCTGTATATCAATTCGAAGCCATGGATCGTACCGGTCAAGAAATCCGGGACGTGATTGATGCGCCGAGCGAAGAAGAGGCGCAGAATACGATCCGGCAGATGGGTTACTTTGTAACCAAGCTGTCGCTTAAAAAGGGTGTGCAAGCCAAAGCGGTTGGCAAGAAGAGAAAACGCCCGTTTGCGATGGGTGGTGCCAAGACCAAGCACATTTGTACGTTCACGCGTCAGTTGTCTATTCTTCAGGATGCGGGACTGCCGATTCTTCGGTCGTTGAAGATTCTGGAAAACAATCAGAAGCCGGGCAAGCTCAAGAATGCGTTGATGGACGTTTGCGATGAAATCGAAACGGGTTCCACGCTGTCGGAATCGATGTCCAAGTGCCCGAAGGTGTTCAGTCGCCTGTACGTGAACATGGTCAAAGCGGGTGAAGCGGGCGGTGCGTTAGAAACCATTTTGCAGCGTCTGTCTGAGTTCTTGGAGCGGTCGGAGTCGCTCAAACGAAAAGTCAAGGGAGCGATGATCTATCCGGTCGCCGTCGTGATGGTTGCGATCGCGATCTTGGCAGGGATCATGTTCTTTATCGTTCCGACGTTTAAGAAGATGTTCGATGAATTCGAGCTCAAATTGCCGGCCGCGACGCAGTTGTTGATGGCCATGAGCGAGTACGTGGTGAGTTACTATTGGTTGATGTTCTTGTTGCCGATTTGCTGTTGGCTGGTCGGCAAGATCATTCGCAAGTTCAAACATGGGCGGATGGGTTACGACCAATTCATCATAAAAGTGCCGCTCTTCGGCGGCTTGATTGAGAAGAACATTTTGGCGCGAACTACGCGAACGCTAGGGACGCTGGTGACCTCGGGTGTACCGATTTTGGAGGCGTTGAATATCACGCGAGAAACCTCGGGCAACGCGATGTTCGAGCGAATCTTTACTAAGGTGACGGAAGCGATTCGCGAAGGGGAAGTTATTTCGAAGCCGATGAAAGAGAATTCGGTTCCTGGCTTTCATCCTTTGGCGTTGTTTTATTGGGCTTGGACGGGTGCGTTTCCGGGGATCATGATCTTGTCGGTCGCGCTGACCTCCGGTCGAGGTGTCAATGCAAAAAAGGACGCGTCAGGCCAAGTTGTTAAGGCCATAGCGAAGAAGGGAGCCAAGGTCGACGACGGCAGTACGCTTGCTTTTGTTGGACTGGGTGCGATTGGCATCGGTGTGGTCGCAGGCTGCTTGCTCTATTTGATGAAAATGAATTCGCGGGTTATGGATGACTTGGTGGTGAATATGATCGACGTGGGTGAAGAGACAGGCGAGTTGGACACGATGCTATACAAAATTGCGGACAACTACGACGAAGAAGTGAGCGTGATGACAGAGGGATTGACGAAGTTGATCGAGCCGATGTTGATTGTGTTCCTTGGGGTCGCGGTCGGGTTCATTGTGATCTCGCTGTTCATGCCGCTGATCTCGCTTATCACCAGTTTGAGCGGTCCAGGTAAGTAAGCGGTCCAGGTAAGTAAATAGTGTAGCTCAGCACTCCGTGCTGAGTCTGCAAGCAGTTCCTGTCGGTCGGGCAGGATTCAGAGCAACGTAAAACAAGCCAACGAACTAAAAGCCAATTGTGGAGGACGGTGACATGAATCGATCGGTTTCGACTTGGGTGCGAACGAGAGCTGGTAGGGTGAAACAAGGGTTCACCTTGGTAGAGCTCCTCGTGGTCATCACGATCATTGGGGTTCTTGTTGGGCTGACAGTTCCGGCGGTCATAGGTGTCCGTGGAGCATTCGAGCGAGCCGCGGTGAAATTTGAGGTTCAGACCTTGAACGATGCAATAGAAAACTACCGAAGCAAATACGGCGACTACCCACCGGACGGAAGCTCATGGCAAGTGATGGAGAGGCATTTCCGCAAGGCGTTTCCAAATATTCTGAGTTCCGAATTGAACTTGATCAATCCAGCCAACGGAGCGCAGATAGATCCGGCAGAAGCGTTGGTGTTTTTCTTAGGTGGCTTTAGTTCGGATGCTCAACGGCCTTTCACGGGCTCGGGCGGACCGATTGTTAACGTAGGCACTATGGCTATGCCTGTTTATCGGTACAACGTTTCGCGGGATAACGCGTATTTTGAATTCAAAGGCCGTCTGACTTTAGACACGGACGCGTTAGGGGCGATGTCGAACGACGAAACTGAGTTTGCAGGGGTCGCCAGTGATGTGTTTCCCGTCTTTATGGCGCGTGGTAATAAACCCGCCATGGAAGGAACACCCTACGTATACTTCGACAGTCGAAGCTATCTGTTCAACAAGGGAACGGCTGCGGCTCCCATTTTCAACTGCTACCAACCGTCCAACATTACATTAACGGTTGGTTCTCCTAGATGGGAATTGGGCGCAGTCCGTCCGCATTTGGAGTCCGTTTCTGCGGCGGGGGGCTTTGTCTTTGAGAATAACAAAACATTCCAGATCATTTCGCCGGGGGCTGACGGAAGGTACGGTGGGCGGCTTGTCGCACTTGGCGGGCAGTGGTTCACATCGGTTGGACAGTCCTATATTTTCAACGGAACCATTATGTCGCCCGACCCTGCATCCGGCAGAAGATTTGAATTAAGCGAAAACAGTGCGGCGGTCAGAACTCCAGCCCACGACAACTCGAGCAACTTCATCAAGCTCAATACCTTTGGTGAGACTAGTCAGTAGTTTTTACGGTCGCTCGGTGCTTATTTGAGGAGAACTATTTATGAAAAACATAAAGACGCGAGCACATGACGGCTTTACGTTGATTGAGCTGCTGGTCGTGATCTCCATTATTGCGTTCATGTCGGGTATGTTTCTGGTCGCGTACCGGGGAGCCTCGCAGGAATCCAATATGCAAAAAACGCGATCGACAATTCAGAAGATTAGCGAAGTGCTTAATGCGAGAATGGATGAGTACATCAACTATCCAATCGCACTGCGAAATTCGGCCGCTGCTCTGCCTCCAAATATGGTGTCTTGGGATGGCACCAAGGAAACCGTAAGTGTCTTGCGGGAACGAGGGCGACTGTTGGTTTTGCGCGATCTCATTCGAATGGAGATGCCTGATCATCCGGACGATTTGAAGTATACGACATTTTGGATGAGCAGTTTAAGCGGTGCCGCTTTGTCGCAGTATCCAGATAATCTTCCCCGCTCAATTCCGACCGGACTTGGAACGACCGCCGCTTTTGCAAACCCTGGTTTTCAAATCTCGGCACCGCTCACTTCACGGACCAGAGCCTTGATCGCACGATTGTCCAAAGTCAGTCCGGTTGGGCCCATCGACCGCTGGGACGAATTCAATGCCAATGAGGAGCTTTTGTTCCTGATCGTCGAGGGCTCCGATCTGAATGGCACAAGCGCCATCGAGTTATTCGGCAAGTCAGAAATTGGCGACACCGATGGTGATGGCCTAAAAGAGTTTATCGATGCATTTGGAAGGCCAATTCGCTGGATTCGATGGCCTGCTGGTTTTGCCGGCGCGTCGAGGTTTTATCCGGACATGCTTGATCCATCGCTTGTGTCGGGTGGACGGCTGCTCATCAATTCAGAACCGCTCGATCGCTTGGGGACAGATCCGGGATGGGCTACCACTCTGCAAAAACCAGGGACTGGGTTGTCGCCACTGGTAATAAGTGCGGGACAAGACCGACAATTTGGAATCCGATTTCGTGAGATAGACCGATATTCGCCTCCGGCAGTTGTTCCCACTCCAGTCGGCAGCTTTGCGGGAATCCCATCCTACTCGTCGGCCGAGGCACCTTGGGTCGATTCTCCGGCTAAATACAACCTGAACGGTTTCACCGATCCATGGTATCCACGTGACCCGAGTGTCATTGGGAGTCGAATGGGAGAAACTGTGACCGGCTTGCTGAGTGATTTAGAAAACGGAGAACAGGCCGTTCCTCGCCAGGCCCGAGACAACATCAGCAACTTCGAAGGATCGGCGGTGTCACTATGATTGCGGAACGACGCCGTGGTGTAACGTTGGTTGAACTTTTGACGGTGCTGGCGGTCGTTTCGTTGTTAGCGCTGCTTGTTTTGCCGTCGGTTAAGTCGTTGCTTACCGACCGTAAGAGCACGAGCGCAGCCACGATGGTCCGGAATTTCCTTGAGGCAGCTAAGGCACGTGCGGTGGGAAGCGGACTGCCTGTGGCTGTCGTTTTTGAGAGACTCTCATCGGTGCCAGCGGACATAAATGGCGATGGTTTGATAAACGAGTCAGACTTGGTGCCAATGCCAAACCCGCAACCATCTCGTTTGATTTCTGCCACCGCAACAGATCCATTGCCTGTAGGTGCTCCTGCCGATTCTAATTTTCTTCCATACAATGCATCGATTCGAATGAGCATGGCTGAGCAGCCATTGCCAGTCACAAACGCGATGCTTAGCGTGCTGACACCCATTTTCGCGAGGGCACCAGTTGGGAGTGCTCCCTACGTTGCCCCCCCCGATATTCGGCAACCGACACTCACCGCATCGGAGGTGGAGGCGAGAAACTATTTCACCATCGATGGTGGCGCCACCAACGCTGTTCTGTTGTCGTTCTTTACGGCTGGAAACGAAGTCAGCTTCAATAAGTCCACCACGAGGCACCTGATCGTCGAGACCAGTTTGGACCTTACCAACAACGTCCTTTGGTTCACCACCCTAAGCAGTTCCGGGGTCATGTCCAACCTCGAACAGGCTTTGCCTTCGAATGAAATCGTAGCAATCCCACCTACCTTGATCTCGAGCTTTACGGTTTTTCCGAAATTGCGTCCTATCAATGGTATGGCCGTTCAGTTACCCAAAGGAACCTGCGTCGATTTGTCGTTAAGTGGATTTTCGTCGCCAGGGAATATCGCGGGGCGAGATCAGCGGATGCGATTTAGTTCTGCTTGGTTGTACACCACGTCAGCGGCGCCGAATGCCTCAGAGGTGCGACCTATTTATGTCGTATTCAGTCCGGATGGAGGACTCTCTCGAGTGTATGCCAATGCCGCCAAAAGCAGCGTAATTGTCCCTGTCGAGATCGCTGACGATTTTTTTCTGCACATTGGAAAGATGGATCAAGTTGTCGTGCCCGTGTTTAGCAATACGATTCAACAAAACCTAACGGATCCAAGTACTTACATCGTTCGATTGTCGTCCAAGTCTGGCTCGATTAGTGTTGCGCCAGCGACTCAGGGATTTCCGACATCGGCCGATGTCGGCGCAGTGCTTGAATTGTCGCGTCAAGGTACCTACGGAGCTCCCCTTTCGGGGCAGTGAGATTCATTATGAAACACCATGTATCCAAGGATCTTCGAAGTGGATTAACCGTCGTAGAATGTTTGTTTGCGATGGCGATAATGCTGGTCGGGCTTATTGGAATCGCTGCAATCGTTCCCTTCGCTGGTCGACAAGCTTCCGACAGCTATCGAATCGTGCAAACGTTAGCGACTGGCGAGAACGCGATAGAGTTTGCGAACTCAAATCAAGTGTTTCGACCTTCCTTGTCATCCCCATGGCAAGTCATTGACGACGGCGCTGTGGTTGGAGACTCCGCGTCTACGTTCTTTGTGTCGATGGAACGACTTTACGGAGCATTGTATACGGAAGTTCGGCCGGCAGCGCCAACCATTCAACAGGAGTATGAAGCTGCCAACGCGGTTCTCGGTGTGGGATTTTGTATGGATCCAAATTTTTGGGGAAATCAAAACCGATACGCCAACAAACTAACTGCCCGTAGTTGGGGGAACTATCGTAGGACACGATTCCCATTTTATCATGAGGGGTATCCTGTCAACTTTGATCCGTTTAACGCTGGTGTAATCCAAACCACTCCACGTCTGCTTAGGATCTCATTGCGAGACCCACTGGGAGCGGATGGGAATGGAAACAATGGCTGGCTAAGACTGGGCGCTTCGCGAACTCTTGCCATCATGAACGGTGGGGATGTAACGCGATTGGATCCGGAAGCAGACAAAAGTGGCGGTCCTCTACGATCCTTTACGACATCGCTCACCAATGGGCAGGTCATCGCTTCATTGCAGGGCGCGAGCACAGCTTCGACAGGAACCTGGTTGGCGACCATTGTGCCGTCGGACGAATCTCCAATCGTAGAAACGTCAGCTTTTCCAACGACTACTTTGCCGTTCGTTCCAGAGAGTTATGAGCTGTCCATTGTCGTCTTCGGAAAACGGGATGCTCGCGAACTGGTTTTCGCGGACGCAGCAGCCTATTCGGCGTTTGATGCCGCAAGAATTCCTGCCGTCAGTGAAAGACTCGCAGCGGTATCCTTTCCAACGCCAGCAGAAGCCATGATTTCAAGTACGTTTGATGTCAATTTGGCAACCGATGAAGCGGTCGGACTAAAGAACCGAATCGGCGATTGGATCATGCTCTCTCGCGACAAGATCATAGTAGAAGCACGAAACGGCTGGATCGGAAGACGACAGAATCATGGTTGGTACCGCGTCATCAGTATTTCCGAGGAGAGCGTTGGTCTGGGACCCTACGGAAACAGCATCGTCACCAATAAGGTTCGGCTCGCTGGAAAGCCGTGGGGCTGGACGATCAGTGAGTTGGACTCGTTTCGAGAACGACAAGTGTACGACGCGACATTCGTGACCCCGAGTTTTCCAACAACCGTAGCAACCTTAGTACCCCATGTGATCAATGTGTATCAGCGTTCACTTAACATCAGTAGTAACTAGTTCCAACCGACGCAAAATCCAATTTTCCACTCTCCACACACACCACCGCGAGAGAGAAACAAAATGACTTTTCGAAAAATGACGAAGTACCGAAATCGCAAGCAGGGACTCATCCTGTTGATTGTTCTTGGAATGCTCGCAATGTTTTCGTTGCTAGCAGTCACGTATGTGGTAACCGCAGGTGCTTCGCGAGCCGGTAGTAGGGCTCTGGAGGTACGCGCTCGAAATTCGGGATTGACGATTGCCGGAACCGCACGACGCGTAATGGACGATGCGTTACGGGGAACCAACAATCAAAAATCTCCGTTTTTTAATAATAGCTTGATGGGAGACGTCTTCGGACCAAATCCTATTCGGACACAGTTTGGACCGACTACCGCCGTACGCCATTTCTTTGTTGCAAACACAGGTGTTAATCTGGTCAAGGTTACTGTCGATCCAAACGCATCGCTTAATGGTCCGCTTTCCGGTTTGGAAAACGAGTACAACTCAAGAGTCTTGACCGTACTGGAAGGCCCACTTTCCGGTGAGTCCTTTCGTATCCTCAAGTATGTAGGTTACGTTGGGGTCAATGACATAAACACCAATACCAACGTGGCGATCCCATGGTCGGATCCAACGTACTCGGGTGCGGCAGCCAATGCAGCGTACATCGCGAATGTTCAGTATTCGATATTGATCGATTTGAATGAGGTCGTTGGTCGCGAGTTCCCAGGGGAGTACTTGGACGTTGACGGCACGGTAAAAACGGTGAGTTACACGTTAGCCGATTGGATTGGTCGACGCGGGATAACGTCACTGTTCTTCTTCAATTCGGCTACTCCTCGTGGGTACAAGTTTTTGATCAATGATGCACCTTTCAATAGCGCAGGAATTGGACTTGAGGATGTTGCTGCACTTCCTCCCGTTGCTGCGGGGCCGCCGATCCCTGTACCTGGTTACGGAAACATCGATAGTCGCCGTCTGCTTCGTACGACTCGCACGATCTCGCCTGCCTTGTTGACTCACTACGACTATCTACAAGATGGCAGTTTAATGGCCACGAACCCGTATAATGGTACAGTCGGCGTGGATGGTATTGGAACCCGGCGCAGCCAGATCACCCAATTTGTTCTTAATGGATCGAGCAACGAAGGATTTGACGTACCAGATTACCGCGACGCATGGCTTGCCCACCAGACAAACATTTCTGCTGGGACTCGGATTATCACGCCGTCCTACCATCGTCCCGAAGTCATAAACTATATCTCGAATTTGTTTGGCAATCCGTCCGGCATGAGTGCGGCCGACGTTCAAGAGATGTTGCGGCTGATCGATGCTTCCACATCGCGCATGCTCAGCTATAGTTTCAACGGTCTGGTCCGCAATATCGGTTTTCGTGAAAATGATCCGTTGGTAGTACGGTTGCCAGCCAGCTTCACATGGACGACACCGACTGCTACCGAAATCAGTACACTTAGAACCTTTGTCCTAAATCAAATCGTCGGTTCATGGGACGTCGATAATGATGGCGATGGAATTGCCGATAGCGTTTGGATGGACCCGGGTTTGCCAACCGTGTTCGCGCCCGATGGTCGACGCTTAAGACCACTGGCTGCGGTCCTCATAGAAGATATGGACGGTCGAATCAATCTCAACACGGCTGGGGATCGTGTGCAAGGTGCGATTGGGTTTTCACAGCCACCCGCGTATCCAAATGGCTTGGGTTTCGACTTTCAAACCAATGGTTTTTACAAACGACCCAACCAGATGCTGCCGATGGGTTTTGGATACGGACCTGCAGAGATTTCTCTGTCCAGTCTGTTCAAACTCAATACGCGGCTCTTGACCTCCGATGCGAACGATTTTTCTTTCTTTGATCATCTTACGGGCGCTCGCAGGTACACAAGGCGACCCATCGTTTTTGCCAACGTAGCGGACCGTGTTCCTGGTCAGGCTAGGCCAGCATTCGCCTTTTCACCATCACAGCTGGGAGAGCGAGAAATTCACAATGCATTCGCGCACAATCAGTTGCCTGGATTGCCGCTCAGCCGCCGGGGTGCTCATGGAATGTCCTACGACTTGAACGGCAACCCTGCTCTCGTCAATTCTGTCCTGTTCGACGGGAACCCATATGCTCCTGGTCTGGCTACCGCGCCGAGCGAAACGCACAACGACAAATACGAATCGACGGCCATGGAGAATCCGATAGCAGACGACCCGTTGGGGCTTCGCGAGCTTGAATCGATCCTACGACGATACGATGAGGATGCGACTTCGTTATCCGACCGGTTGCGTTCTAAGTTAGGTCTTATTAATGGTGCTTACTCCATAACGGACCCTATCAATCGCGAGATCACGGTCCGAAGTGGTGAGTTGCGTTATCCGAATTTAGCCGCCGCACTGAAAGAATGGGATGCCAGCGTAGGAGCGAACGTTATCTCGGCTCAAGCGCCAAGCACCACGGTACCTGGCTATTTGCGGTATATCCAAATGCTTCATTCGCAACGACATCGCATTCGGTCTTTTCCACCGGCTGTTGGATCGGATGACCCAGAAATCAACTACGCTGCATTGACGGAGTTGTTTCCAATGGACTTTGCGAAGGGTCTTCGGATGGATCTCAATCGTCCGTTTGGAAATGGTTACGACGACAACATTGCTGGGCAGGTCGGCTATGGTGAAGTTGACGAGCCATCGGAAATTTTCAGTGCCACGGAACAAGAGAGATTTCCGATTGGCACCGGCGGCGAAATCCGTACCGATGGTGCCTATTCCAGAGACGTAAAGACACACTTCTCCAATACAACGCGAGCGCGATTAGGTTCCAGGCAAATCCTAGCTCGGAATTTGTATTGCCTCGGCCAGTTGATCATTCCTCGCGATTATCAGTTTCCAGGAATGAGTGGTGCTTTTTCGCTCGCCAATGCTCGCATCCGTGCAACTGCCATTGCTCAGTGGGCGATCAACGTCGTCGATTTCCGCGATGCCGATGCGGCGATGACTCGATTTGAGTTCGACATCCTGCCATTCGGTTGCGGAACCAACGGAGGCACCACCGCTAGACCCGCCTATTGGGCTCCAGATCGAATCGACCAAACGGTCAACGGTGTTGCGAACAAGAACTACGTAGGCGTAGTCTGGGGTATGGAAATGCCCGAGCTTTTGCTCACGGAAACGATCGGTTTGCATGACAAGAAAGTCCGGGACACCGATTTGGATTCGACCGGCAAGACCACCACAGACGCTACTTCGCCAGATAGTGACTTCGACCAGTATCGTTGGCCACAAGCTTCGCTGTTTGTCGAGGTATACAATCCGCGAACGACCGACGCGACCAATAATACCCTCATCCCGGGCGCGCCATCGTCTCTTTACACCGTATCTGGTGCACAAGTTGAACTGGACCTTGGACGACTTCCAACTTTTGGAACGGTCCCACCATCCGGAGTACAACCAGTATGGCGTATCGCGATATCCGAACCCTACAATGAAAACGATACTAAGCATCCTAACTATTTGTTAAAGAATAATGATGCATCGTTGCCGAACCTCACACACCAATGGAGCCCAGTTGCTACTGAGAGAAACGGAACGGCTGCGTTCACTGGCGCTGTCGAGGCGTACGAGGGTAATAACCTGGACTACAATTTGGCGGATAAGACTGAAGTAATGTCGAAGGGTTTCGAGAGATTCATATGGTTTTCCAATACGCGCCCGACTGCGGGCTCAACGATTCCAGATAGCATTCCGTCATTGGCGGGCTTTGGTCCGCAATGCGTTTTTGTCAATCAATCGGGTGGGGCCACTCTCGCTGGCGGTTCCTATTTGGTTGTAGGCCCTCGAGGGCAAACCAATATTGGATCCTTGACGCACAATCAGTTTACGGGCGCGACCTACCCAGCAGAACTTAAACGCTTAAGCATCACCGCTGCGAATCGTCCGGTTCTCTCGCCTTCCTTCCAAACCATTGATATTTCAAGTGGGGGAGCCACTACTTATTTGCTTAACGCTGCGATAGCAAACCAACCCTGGACTTCGAGTCGTATCAAAGCACCTAAGTCGATCATTTGTACGGTCGCTGCACCGAACGAATCTACTGCTCTACCAAATGAGAATTGGGACACACCGTTTCCGAATGGAATTGGTGTCAACGTCTCTTTGCCCAGGCCTGTTGCTGGCGAATCAATTTGGGTTAAACCAAACATACCATTCGTTCGGCTGAATTTGGCGGATGTTGTGGGAACTCGCTCGAATGGTTCCCCAGGATTTGGAGATTTGACGTTTGGTGGGTTCCCCAACCCTCCTGACAGTTGGGTTGATACTTCCGCAAGTCCAATTCCTCCAACACGGACTTTCCCAAATACGCCAATCGATAAGACGAATCCGATTTTGATGGGAGCACGATATAAAACCAAGACCTACGAGGATTTTAGAGTTGCTTATTTGCAACGCTTGGCAGATCCTGATTTTCATTATGATCCCGTTAGCAACCCATATATCACTGTCGATTGGATGTCGATTGATTTGACAGTATTCAACGGTGAAGCGCCATTGGGAGCCGAAACGACGGACGATCCAGCACCAGGACCCAACGTGGTCAAGTTTCAATCTCGATACAAAAACGGTGCCTTATCTCCACTAGCAAGTAACCATGCTGTGACGAATCATGGCGTTAGTTACTACTCACCCATGAACAGTGCGTTGAAGTCCTCGGTGGTACAAACGGGGCTTCCCGCGACGATCACTTCTGGTACCGTCACCGCGGATCCAGACGCCTACTTCAAGCACCAACTGGGTTATGCACTTCAGGCATATTCAGGCAACATCGGAAATAGCGCTACCACGCTTGGCTACTGCAACGTTGGATACTACACCACCGGCCCAGGACTACCAACTGCCCTTCAGATGAATACCGTGACTTCGGCAGATTTCGATGCCTTTGGTCCGCCGATTGATTCTTCTGTGACAGCCTACAAGGGAGCTCCGGGAAGATTAGCTGGTTTGACGTGGTTTAACCGGCCCTTTGCCTCTCCTTATGAAATGATGATGGTGCCACTCACAAGCCCCGGGCTATTCGGTTTGCACCATTCAGCGTTCCTTACTGCTCACAATCGCGATATGTTCAGTTATGTTCCGAGTTACCAGACGGCCAATGCTTGGAACGTGAATCTGCCAGCTTCTGCGACATCGCCAGGTTACTGGGCGGTACCGGACGGCACCGGAGGGGCCCAACGCCTTGCGGACTGGCCACTCCTATTGGATTTTGTCGAGACGCAACCGCCCTTTGCAGATGCAACGAGGTACTACAATCCTTCGACCATCCTTGGCCTAGCGAACTCGAATTACCCATCTGCTCCGGTATCCCTACCAGATTTGGTTGCGTCCCGTTTTTTAAACTCGTATTTGATGGCGAATTACACAGGACGAGGCGAACCATTGACCGTTCGTGGGCCATCGCTTCTGGGGCCCTTCAATACCAAACCGAGTTTTGTGGCAGCAGGCAAGATGAATCTCAATACGATTGCATTCGGCACGGATGGGCACAGTCGTGCGTTGAAGGCCCTTGAGCACAACTACTTGGTCGGCTTGGATCGAAATGCTAAGGAGTTTAACGATTTGGAAGCCGGATTCCTTCAATCGCGCCAGGGATTCGATAATGCCTCGGTACCGAGCAATT
This sequence comes from Pirellula sp., assembly GCA_031374925.1. Taxonomy (GTDB): domain Bacteria; phylum Planctomycetota; class Planctomycetia; order Pirellulales; family Pirellulaceae; genus JBKCUI01. Next base: position 12,567 of record JANMHA010000377.1, read on the forward strand.
TGTTTTTGGGCGCTCCGGTTCCTGGAATGCACCCCGACTATCCGACTCGGTTTGTGGGTGCGTATAGGCCTGCGATTTCCTCCAATTTAGCGCCTGTTCTGGACAAGACAGCTGCGACGGAAAAAATGCGTAGCCGGTATGGGGTGGAATCGACGTTACTGCGATCCAATGATTTGACTTTGAATTCGCAAACCATGTCAGCCCTGGAATCCGCGGCAGCGAATCGCACGATGTTGCTACCAGCGAATTTTGTTGGCGATGAGCTCGAAGCGACACAACCGTTTGTTCGAATGCAACGAGCCATGCGATTGCCAAATCTCGTAACCAATCAATCCAATGTCTTCGCGGTATGGGTTACGGTTAGCCTGTACGAATACGATCCGATCACAGGTTTTGGGAATGAGTACATCGGCGACAATGGATTGCCTGAGCGAGAACGTCAGTTTTTCATGGTCGACCGGACGATTCCTGTGGGATTCAAGCCTGGCGAGAATCTCAATACGGAACGCACGATTCTTCTACAACGCAGACTGCCATAAAGCGAGCGGCGATGTAAAAACTACCAATCACAACCCGAAACGTAAGTGAGGGACCCGCGAAATTGTCCCTCGCTTACACTTCCGGTTGGGATACTCCAATCTGCCGCTCGCCTAAAGGATCGTAACTATGAATATCAACACTTGCTCGAAGAATAGTTGTCATTGTCGTTTCCGACGCCGCTCTGCATTGACGCTGATCGAGGTGTTGATCGCGACCACCATCACCCTGTTGATGATGTTGGCATTGGCGCAAGGATTCAAAACGCTCAGCCAAACGATCAGTGAAGGGCGTTCGATGCTGACGCTGAGCGACCAACTTCGTGGGCTCAGTGCATTGCTGCGAAGTGATTTGGAGGGTTGCACCACGACGAGCGATACGCCTCAGTCCGTGTTGGCGGCTGCTGGTTACTTCAAGTATTACGATGGCCCGATTTCAGATGCAACAGCGACTCTTTTCAATCATCTGCCTGCACCGACGACTGTCGAGAATCGATTGTCGGCGAGTCGTTGGGGAGACATCGATGACATCCTCATGTGCACGGTGAAAGCAAGACCTGGGCAGGTTTTTCGTGGGAAAGTACCTTGGGCTTTGTTGATCATCGACAGGATGAATTATGAGCGTTACGAGAAGCCTATTCCAGATCCTAGTTGGAATCCTACTTCGGCAAATATCCCTGATTGGGTCAGTTGGGCGGATGCGTGGAGTAAGGATGTAACGATTTCCTCAGAGTATGCCGAGATCGTTTGGTTTATGTTGCCGCTCAATGAATTCAATTCGATTGACCCAAGTAACCCGGATAACGCGGTTATCGACGTAGCACCTGGTGTGGATCTCAACAACGATGGAATTCTGGATACAGATGGTATGCCGGACCGGATCGCCTTGTGCAGACGAGTACTCTTGATTCGGCCCGATCTCAATATTTCTGCGCCAGTCTCCCTATTTAGTAGTGGTGCCGTAATAGCTGGAGACTATCTAAGCATGCAGCCGCTCGTTCCTTCGTTAGGAACCCCAAACACCTTTCGATTCATGATGCAGTATCCATACCAACGTTGTGATTTGAGTGTCCGACCCTACACCGTAACCGAAAGTGCTGGTACTTTTTACACCAACAAATGCAATTCCATTGAGGATTTGCAACTCCCGGAAAATCGATTTGCACACTATGGCTTCCCAATTGGAAACATTGGAACGACTCTCCCTCAATTGGCTCTGAGCACGGAAAGCGGTGCGTCTCAATACTTAGCATTGACCAATCCGGCCTTCGAGAACATTGGGCTAACGATCAATGCGGGACTTCGTGATCGTGGATTTTTGCCGTCTTGCTTCATGCGTACGAAACCGGTTCCTATTCCAGGTGGAGGCTATAACATCGTCCCGTTGTTGGAAGAGATTGTTGCTGCCAATGTGGTTGGCTTTGATTTAAAGGGATTCGATACATCTGTGAAGCAACTCGGCCATCCAGGAGCAGATGGCATCTGGGGAAACGATGGGTCACTTGCTCAGGCCGGTTGGGCGGGCACGGATGATCAATCGTTGTCGCCATCGGACCCTGGCTATGCTTTGCAGCTCAATCTTATTAATAATGCCTACCCGACTCTGCCTAACATACATGAACGGCAAACGGGTTCGGGTGCTTTCGTGGATGCGGGATGGGGTAGCAAAGTCGTCAATTCAACACATCGTCAACTTGCAGGTCCGGACATTCGTTTATCCACGGCCGCCAATCTCGCAGGCGTGTCGAAATATTTCGCGTCCAGTCTCAGCCTGCTGGACTTGAATGCGGATATAGACGGGAACGGGAACGCGAGGGGACTGATTCCCGCGAGCACGCTTTATGATTCCGGCCGGTACATTGATCCTAGCCTACATCAGTCTTATCAGCCTGCATTTGACACTTTTACCAATGCGTATGAGTTTGATGGCGAAGCGCTAATTCGCTCCGGGTTAGGGCTTGTGTGGCAGGGCGGACTTCGCCGATTTGACTTTAATGTTACACAAGGACCAGCGGATCCAGGGTCCGATGGAATTGGAGATGACGTGACGGAAAGAGACGCAATACCTCAAATTCCTTACAAACTTCCTTCCATCCAAGCGACCATCCGGGTACAAGATGGCCGCGCTGGTTCTTTGCAGCAGATCTCCGTAGTTCATGATTTAACGAATTAGTAAACCTTCGAAACTCGTAGTCACCCCCCTCGCTTCGCTCGACCCTCCCGGCAACGCTCTGAAGCATTTTTACCAACAATTCGCTTAGGTTGAGCGGGAGCTTGCCTCCCCTCAACCTTGTTTTGGCGTCCTACGTAACAGCCCGCGAAACGCCGCCCTCCGCTCCCACCTCGACCGCGGTAGGCGGGAGCGGAGGGAGCGGATGGCGCTACTTTAAGGTCTGAGCTGCACTTTTGGGAGCCAAAACGGCGTCCGTCGGAGGCAAGCTCCAATCGGACGAAAATGCTTCACAGCGTTGCCCTCCCGGGGGGGAGCGTTGCTGAACGGGACAATCTCCAAATAAGGCTTGGATTCTATGCGCTGGGGTTTTCTTGGAATTGGCCGTGTGACCACACGGATGGTTGAGGCTGTTCGGATAACTGATGGACACTCTATCGTAAGCGTTGCGGCCAGGGATGGACAAAAGCTAGACGCTTGGTCCAAGCAGTTTGAGGTGACTGAAACCACGACGGACTTTTCAAGGTTGGTTGAGTCCAACTCAATCGATGCTGTTTACGTTGCGCTGCCTCCTTCTCTACACGCGAAGTGGGCAACCGCCGCCATGCAAGCCGGCAAAGTCGTACTTTGCGAGAAACCACTTACCAACGAACCGCAACAGGCTGTGGACTTACAAGAGTGTTCGGCGCGCTTACGCATACCTCTGTATCATGCAACCGCATTGCCGCATCATCCAAGAACCGTCGCTATGCGAGAAGTCGTACGAAGCGGTCAGTTGGGCCAACTCGCGCGCATTTCCATGTCATGTAGTTTTTCGCATGTGCTGAATCGCGGGCATGACCATCGCACCGATTCGAACTTAGGGGGCGGTTGTTTGCTCGATCTGGGGTGGTATTGTGCGTTCACTACTCAGTGGATGACCGGACTCAAGCCGCTCAAAATCCAGGCGTATGGCAAACGAATGGGCGGTAATGGCGTGTGGGTCAGCGCTCAAGCGATCGTTGAGCTGGAACAGAACGTAATCGCTCACTGGGATTGTGGCTTCGATGCCGCAGGCCGCAAATGGATGGAGATCGCCGGATCCGATGCGTCAATCGTCTGCGACGATATTCTGAGGCCATGGGACCTTGAGAAGCCTCGATTTTGGGTCCACGGTCACGATGGCAAAGCTCGAGCTGAAATCGTAGGCGCGGGGATCCATCAAGAATCCAAGATGATCGAAAGCGTGGAACGGGAGATCACGGATTGTTCTCGTGCGTCACTTGAAATGGCCGTCGAAACGCAAGCTGTTCTGGAGCGTTGGGAACGAGCGATGGTTTCGTCTGCTTCGGCCTAGCTAGTGTCTGTCCGGAAAAGGCTTTCTCCGCGTTTTTTCCAATTCGAACCGCCGATTTGGCGACACGAAGAATGAAAGGGCATCGTTATTTTCTTTGGAAATTCTGGTAAGAGCGACGCTTTTTCGCATCGCTC
>JANMHA010000418.1:0-7778 GCA_031374925.1 Pirellula sp.
CCTCCGCGGCAGCCTTTTGGGGCTTAAAAATGGTGGGGCTAATACCTTAAATACTTCCCACGCGCCCCCCCCGCCCCCGCTTTCGGGGTTGGTGGCGGGAGCGATGGGCGGCGGTTCGCGGGCTGTTACGTAGGACGCCAAAACAAGGTTGAGGGGAGGCAAGCTCCCGCTCAACCTAATCGAATTGTTGGTAAAAATGCTTCACGGCCTCCCCCGCGGACTCTCCAACAACTCCATTGTCTTAATCCTACTCCCAACACCAACATCAACACCAACTCCTTCTCCCACACTCCCACACTCCCACACTCCCACACTCCCACACTCCACCACTCCACCACTCCAACCCTCCCACCATCAACCATCAACCATCAACCATCAACCATCAACCCTCAACCATCAACCATCAACCCTCAACCCTCAACCCCCCGGCCCCCGAAAAATGAATCTAAAAAACGATTGCCTCGTGCTCGCGGGAGCGTTAGTTGGAGGACTAGTTGGATACGTCGTATTCAAATGGCTTTTGGGCCAGGGGTATTATGGACTGATGTTGCCTGGCGGATTGTTGGGGATGGGTGCAGGCGTGTTCAAAACACGCACCAAGGCTATTGCCGCAGTTTGTGGAGTTTTGGCGCTCGTTCTAGGGTTGCTTGTAGAATGGAATTCGTTTCCATTCAATGCTGATGAAAGCTTGGTTTATTTTGTTACCCACTTCTACGACCTCAAACCAGCCACTTTGATCATGATCGCGTTGGGGGCTGCAATCGGTTTTTGGATACCGTTTCGCCGAAGCCAAGAAGTTGCTAACCAAGCGAGCAACGCAACATGAATGTCTCGAATACCATGCGAAATACCTTTGCCACGCTTATCGTTTTTGTTCTATGTCTCATTCTTTGGAATCCGAAGATCTCCAACGCAGTAGACACTGGCCAGACGCTTCGAATCATGACCTACAATATCCATCACTGCGAAGGAGTCGACGGCAAGCTGGATGTGGAACGCATTGCTGGTGTCATTCGCAAACAAGAATGCGACTTGGTCGCATTGCAAGAGGTAGATCGCAACACGACGCGAAGCCAACGAGTGGACCAATTGGTAGAACTTGGCCGACTGACGGGGTTGCAACCGTACTTTGGCAAGGCCATCGATTATGGCGGGGGCGAGTATGGACTGGGAATCCTATCGAAGTTGCCCATCGGAGAAACCAAGATCTATCAATTGCCGTCCGGAGCCAAGCGCGAACAACGGATTGCGATTGAGGTTTTTGTGAAACCGACTACCGGACCTCAATTTGTGTTCGTGTGCACCCACTTGGATCATAGCTCCGGCGAAAACGATCGCACGAAGCAGATCGCTGAGCTAAAAAAACGATTTGGCGGTGGACCAAGCCAATCGATTCTGGCTGGAGATTTTAATTGCACGAGCGACAAGCTTGAACTGGCTCCAATCTTGGCTTACTGGAAGGACGTTGATGCGCAAAACATGTCCCCTACGATTCCCGTCGCGAAGCCCAATCGAAAAATTGACTACATCTTTTTGCAGCGGGATTGCCCATGGTCCGTTGGCGCCGTGGAAGTGCTTGATGAACCGGTCGCCTCGGATCATTTGCCGCTAGTCACGACGATTCGTTTGGTCCCTGATCGAGCCAAGTAGTTGGCTCCAATTTGGAGTGCTCCGATTCATCGGAGCTTTAAGATTGCTGGAAGAACGACACAATCTGTGATCTCAAAGCATGATTGCAGTGCATGACAACCCGACCATTTTAACCCTACATTTAATACCCGCCACATATATCCTAAAGCGGAAATGAATTTCCGCACTCCAAAGGGAGGCCACCGAAAAATTTCTTTTTTCATTTAGCGCGATACCTTTCATTCTCCCCCGGGTTTATAGCATTTTTAACTTTCTGCAGTGCTTGCCGGAGTCTACGGGAGGATGGAGAAAAAAACCTTTTCGACGTCGGCAGCACGACGAGTAAATGTCCGCTAGCATGTGTAATTAGTTTGAAAATCTCTCGTGGTTTAAATTCAGTGGCCGTAGTGGCTGTCGTTGATCGCGAGAGGGATTATTCAAAAGAAACCTTTCAATCGAGGCGAAGAATCATTATGTCACTAGCAAAACATTTATCATTGGCATTTTGCGGACTCCTTGTCTGCGCGACATCGGCGGGTGTCACTTACGCACAACGTGGCGGTGCCGGCGGAGGAGGAGGTAGGGGTGGATTTGGCGGACAGCAAACGCGAACACGTTTTGAATTGGCAACGTTGCCCGAAGTTCAAGCCGATCTCAAACTGAATGATGAACAGAAGAAGCTAGCTGCAGATCAACTTGCAAAGCAACGCGAAAAACGAGCTGCTCTGGTTCCAGCAGGTGGTGCTGGCGGCGGAGGTGGTGGTGGCGGAGGCGCAGGTTTTGCCGCTATGCAAGCCGAGATCACAAAGATAAACACAGAGCTTGAGGCCGCTTTCGTCGCGAAACTAGACGATGCACAGAAGTCGCGATTGCACGGTTTGATCGTTCAAGTTAATGGTGCTGCTGCACTGATGGATCCCGATATCGCGAAAGCGATTGACGTCAATGAGGCGCAATTGGGAAAGCTCAAATCGGCAAACGATGCGAACCGCACGGCTCGACGCGAAGCCATGGCAGGCTTCCAAGACATGAGCCCAGAGCAACGGACGGAAGCCATGGCCAAGTTGAATGCTACCGAAAGCAAGTCATTGATGGGGTTGTTGACGGAAGCACAAGTCAAAAAGTTTGAAACGCTCAAGGGTGCTGCGTTGACGATTGACCAAACTCCATTGCGACCAGCCCGACGCGCTCAGTAATTGCCTTGGTTTCTAAGCGTAGGTAGTGAAGGATTTTCGTCCGATCGGAGCTCGTCCGAACGGAGCTTGCCTCCGACGGACGCCGTTTTGGCGGACTAAAAGGTCGGCTCAGACCTTAAGTTACCGCACTCCGCTCCCGCCTCAACCGCCTTAGGCGGTCGAGGCGGGAGCGGAGTGCGGCGGTTAGCGGGCATTGCGTAGGACGCCAAAACAAGGTTGAGGGGAGGCAAGCTCCCGCTCAACCTAAGCGAATTATTTCCCCACTAGTTCTATTGGTGCCCATCACAAACTAGACTGACTTCCTGCTCGATCGCGCTACAAGATTTGAGGTGGACAGTGAGTCAACTCATTATTGGTTTGTTTTTTTTCTGCCTGTTCCTGGCCTTTTGGGCTGGGACGGGGCACGTTATTTGGTTGGCCTTTTCGTTTTTTTTCCGACAAGCCAGCACGAAGACATGCCCCGAATGCACCGAACCACTGGCTGACGACGACAAGGCCTGTCGGAAGTGCGGTTGGACCAGTCGCGCTATCAACCGCGCCGCTGCGATGCGAGTTTGCCATCAAGCCCTGAGCGCTGCTTTGAAACGCGGTTTGATCGACCAAGAGGCCTTCGATCGCGGAATCAAAACGGTCAGCGACTTGGAGCAATCACTTGCTGGAAAAGTTTCCAATGCTCCAATCTTGGCGGCACCAACTGCGGCGTCAAGCAACGTACAAGTATCGCTGGCTGCTGCTCATCCCAACGTTCCATCCGATTCTATGGTGGAAGCAACCCTGGTACCCACAGCGGAAGGCACTGAATCGCCGGTCGCAAAGTCAATTCAGCCGACTTTGCCGACCCCCAAGGCTCACGCAGATCTGCCAACCGTCCTTGTCGCTGCCAAAGCAATTCCGCAACCGCATGCGCTCGACCAGGAATACGCAGTGCCACCCGTGGACCAAGAACCACAACTGGCTCGAATCAAGAAGACTTGGGGGAAATGGCTGAGCGCGTTCATGGAGGAAAAGAACATTCAATGGGGAGAGCTTGCAGGTGGAATTCTCATCCTGTGCTGTTCCACCGCCTTGGTCGTCAGTTTTTGGGAGCACATTGCATCCCGGCCATGGCTCAAGTTCTGCATCTTTACGGGCGTCAATGCTGCGACGCTTGGGTTGGGTTTAAACGCGTGGCATCGTTGGAAACTTCCTACGACCAGTCGCGGCATTTTGATGATTGGGATGCTGTTGCTGCCGTTGAATTTTCTCGCCTTCGCGATCTTTACGTTAGGCATACCGTTTGATTGGTGGACAGTCCTTGGCGAATCTCTTTCACTCGTGCTGCTCGGATGCCTGGCTTGGTTTGCCGCCAAAGTTGTTACCCCACGGGCAGAGGCAATAACGACGATTACCATCGTTGGTTTTGCGATCGCCAACCTTGTCGTTCGGCGAGTTGTGGGGGCCGAGTCGAGTACAGCCGTGCTCTATGCAAGTGCGAGCACTCTGGTTGTCTTCTTCGTCGCAATGATGCTCCTCGGAAAATACTTGCTGAGCAAGTTCGAGCAGCACGATGCAAATTCCCTCCTAAGACTATTGGGGCTAGGGTCGTTTGGATTGGTGATCGCGTTTGGCTTTCTATTAGGTTGCAGCCGGAGTGCATTACAATCCATTCACCTATTGAGCCCTTTGTTGTCGTTATTCGCGTTTCCAGTACTTGTCTCTTCGATGACGATGGGTAAACAGGCTTCTGCTAAGTCTCAATTATTGCTGCTATCTTTGATTCTTGCGGCCTTTGCGTTTGCCACTTCAAGCTTGGGTGTGGTGTTGGCTTGGCCAATGCCGCTCTTGATCATCGCATGCATGGCTGGCCTGTGTTTTCTAATCGCTGTCGTAGCAAGCGTGTTCCCACAACCGCAAATTGGATACGCATGGTACTTGATTGGCGGTTGTGTTACGGCTATTGCGTGGCATGTAGCCAGCGGGCATGTCGCACTGCGTAACGACGATTGGCGGGTTCTGCTCCGAGCGATAGGGACCGCGGATACGGGATTTGCGATTGTGGCTTGGAGCGTGCTGTGTCTATGCGCATCTATTCTCTTGTCGAAACGGGAGCGAGCCGAGCATAGTTTGGTGGCCCTCAGGTCTGCTGGTCTCAACGGTATAGTGGGCACTGGCATTCTCTCGGTATTTGGGCTCGGTCGACATGAGTACTCTACGAGTGTCGCGTTGATTTATCTGCTGTACGCCATTGCAATGATTGTTATTGCGACCCTAAGGCGCCGAAGGTATCTCGATGGAATCGCCGGAGCGTTTGTCGTGGCTGCCTGTTTTCAGGGGATCGCGTTTGGTTGGTTGCAGGGAACGGGTTGGATGGCACCGATCTACTGGTCGCTGACTGTTGCCGCCATGATCGTTATCGCTGCTGTCGCTATTCGCAAGTTGACCGGCGTAGAACCGTTCACTGCACCTAAGCCGCTAGAAGACTGGTGTCGAGGCTTGGCCGCTTTGGCGGCAATCGTTGCGGGATTATGGTTGGCAATAAGCGAAAGTGGAACGGCACCCCCTGGGGTTCGACTGCTTGGGGTCAAGGAACTCGTGCTACTCACCGCGGTTTGGATTGCAATCGCTTGGTTGCAAAGGAAAGCCATGGACTGGACGATTGCACAATTGATTGCCACTGCGACGGGGATGTTATGGATTCATCATCACGCAAAGCTGCAGGATTGGTACCTCGCAAACGGAGCAGGATTCTTGCATCCCTATTCGGTGCAAATGCATTTGGCATGGTTTGCCATTTTGGCAACCGTGTCCAGCTTGATGATTGCTTTTGCGCACCGCTGGATCGGGACGATGGGGAATAGGACGGCACAGAATGGAACGACACAGATCGGGAATATTGGGCCGCCAAAATCGATTCGAACCGTCCGGCAATTCATTGCGTTGCACGAATACTCCATCGCCCCAGGGCTTATTCAAATTGGGGTAGTCTGTTTCATCGCGTTGGCTTACTACGGAGCAGCGCCAGGCAGCATACAGGAGTTGATGCCGATCGATGGGATGGAGGAAAAACAGTCGGTAGAATTCGTGGTGGATGGCAAGTCGGTCACACGCTTGATACCGAACATTGCAAAACTTGAATTCGCGGTGATACCGCATCAGGCAGCAGGCTGGAACAGTGAAAGCGTTGCCATGGGTTTTGTCGGAGTGCCACGAATGATCTGGTTGTGGTGTCTGCTGTGCGCGAGTTTGGTGGTTAGCCTTTGGGAAAAGCCCAGTCGTTGGCAGGCCGGTACCTTGATTAGTTGTGCCCTAGCGATCGCTTTGCCTCTTGCGTCGCATTGGGAATCGGACGTGGCGGTTGCGTCTGCTTGCAGGTGGGCGCTGAGTTTTGTCTATGCAGTGGGATGTTTACTCCTGTGTGTTTGGTATGCCAATCGAAACGCGCCGCAGGAAATGGACGAGGCTCGGATGGTGGGCCGTTTCGATGCATGTTTTTCCACGCTGCTGGCAAACATCATCGTTCCAATGGCGTTGATGGGAGCGATTGTCATTGGGGGCGCCGTGAGCCATTTTTCGTTTGGGCCGTGGGATGTCACTATTTGGCTGGCTTTCGGTATTATGGCGTTGGCTGGATCCGCTGTCTGGTTGTTGACAATGCGTGTTGACCGCCAAACGATAGGGGCCAAGTACGGAATCGCTGGTTTCGTATTGTTGATTGCACCGTTCCTCGCGTGGTTTGTATTGCAGACCGTGTTGGTTTTGGTGCAACATCCGCTGACGGGGCCGAATGCAAATAGCTTATTCGTACGCATGGGGCTGGCAACATCCTATACCATCCCCATCTTCATCTTCTCAGTCGGATTGATCGCGATTTCGGTTGTTCGGCGAAGTCCCGGCATTGCCTTTTCGGCTTGCCTAGTGCTGCTCTTGACAGGGCTCGCTGGATTCATGTTGGTGCTCAAGCGCGAAGGGCTCAAGCCATCTGCTTGGGTTGGGCTGTTGGCTACGCTGACGATCATCAGCGGGACCTTTACGCTGGTTTGGAATTGGTATTCCAGGTCGAATTCACTTGGATGGTTTCCACATGTTCGTGCGGAACCTCTTCTGGAAAGGGATCGGGCGTTTTGGCAGAACTGTTTGAGACAAATTGCGATCGGGTTTGTGTCCGCAAGCGTGTGCTTGACTGCCGTTTTGCTAATAGTGAACGGGCCGATTCTAGACCGGTTAGAGTTCTTTTCGGTAGCGGCTGTGGCTGCGGTGTTGGTTGTTTTTTCGGCCTACTGGTACGCGTCAAAAGAGGTTGTGTTGCATGGGTGTTTGGTCGCGATTGCGTTTCTGGTTGCAGGATTTGCTGCGGCAATCTCAAGCAACCTGACGACAGCCATTATCGCGCCATGCGTTGTGCTGTTATCCGCTGGAGCGGTCCTTGCATGGCGAACCGCGAGCAAGTCTGCCACTGCTGGGTTACTTGTCGCGCTTTCATTGCCGTTGGTCCAGTGCTTCCTACTCGCGTTGCGAATCCTCCTGATCGGAAAGACGGAGCACCTATCGGAGGCCATGATTTTGGCTGTGACGACCATTGCTCTTTTTATCGCTTGGCGGTCCGGCAGATTCAGTTTCGCAGTCGGTGCCGTCATCTCAGCCCACGCGGCGGCAGTCATTCATACCCTTTCGACTTGGGGCGCAGGGAACGTAGCTGAGCCTATTACAGACACTTTTTTAATGCAAATCAGCGTGGCTGCCTTGATGAGTTTCCTGTGTTCGCTCATCGGTTTCGCTAGTCGAACGCGGTATCTGCATGCTGCCGCAGTTTTTTTACTCGTTTTCATGAGCGCCGTTTGGTATTTGCGCAGCCTAGATCACACGGTTAACGCATTTTCACTCAGCTACTACGCCCTGGCGGTGGCCGCCTGCACGCTTGGAAGTGTGGCTCGCTATTGGCTGCGAACATCGAGCCATACGGATTTCTTTGTGTAC
>JANMHA010000408.1:0-18263 GCA_031374925.1 Pirellula sp.
CGACTCGGTGTAAGGAACGAGGTAGCCTCCCTTGCCCCCATCGATTGGAACAAAGGGACCTTTCTCCGGTTTGGTCTTGCTAATCCCGGGTGCCGGCTTGGCGGCCACTTCTTGAGCATACGCGCGAACGGGAATCGCAAAACTGGATGTAATACAGACGACTATAGAAAGCCAATGCTTCAATTTTGATTTCATGGGTCGTGCGGAGCTGGAGTGAGTCAGGATTTGAATCTTCAGTAGATTATCCTCAAACGGGTGGTCAATCTAGGGTTGCTTCTGCCCGTATGAAACAGACGGAGAGCCGAAAATTCATTTTGGCGAAGAACGTCCTGGTCGGACATCCTCAGGACTGCGAAAGAATTCCCACTCTGCCTTTAAGATAAGAGCTCGAACGAACGTATAGAAACCTAAGCCCAAGCATACCCCAAAACAATCGGCCACGAAGTCCATCCAGTCAGCCGTTCTGCCAACTGGAATTTGCAACAATTCGTCGAGGGCAGCGTAGACTACCGCAATATAGCAAGCAAGAAGCGTGTTCTGGTTCAGTTTTGCATCGTTCGTTGGAACAGCCCAAGCGATAAGAAACGCAAGGCCGGCGAATGCAAAAGCATGAATTGCTTTATCCGAAAGACGCAGAGGAATGAAGACCCTGTCGGCTGGTACATGGGTTCCGACAAAAAGCAGAACCCAGTAAAAAACAAGAGCGACTATCGCAATTCGTAAACCCTTGACAGTCGCTCTCATCTGTTTCCTAAATTAGCAAGCAATAATTAATCCCACCACCACTGATCTGCGGTGAGATCTGCAGGAGCAGAGCCCTTGTCTTTGATCATATCGATTTCTTTATCGACTTTTGTGGTGGATGCATCGACTAATTTTCTGGCCGCAATGTGAACTCCGCCCCCAATCGGAGTTACCAGTTGGGAATTCTTCCAAACGGCATTGACGGCTGTTTCGACTTGATTCACGCCGGCGACGGTGTTAACTCGGCACTTGGTTTCGTCAGCAAAGGCTCCTAAATTCCATCCCGATTTTCCGTACAGATCGCGATCTTGAATGAAAGCGGCTGCAACGCTGATATCGAACAAATTTCGCATCTCGAAAAAAACTGGCGTCACATCCGCGAGCTTGTCAAATTTATCTGTAAACTCTTTTGTAAAGCCTTTGCTAGCTTGATCACCCGTACTGCCTGTTCGAGTTCTGTCTCCGTTCTTTTCGACGCTCTCTTTTTCTCCGCTCAACTTGACGCCGCGGCCTTGTAGATGCAAAGCCGTTCCGGCTTCGTTGGTAGTAACGGAGCTGTAGTCCGCTTGGAAATACCATCTTTGCAACGAATTAGCATTGGCGCCGGGTGACGTTCGTTGAATCCAGCTCGTGAGTGGAATAATAGGATCTTGTAGGCCAATTCCTATCAACTTCATTCGGTAGTCTGCTTCCACAAGCACTTGAGCGAAGTGCGTTGTTTTAGGAACGCCTTTAATGGTGATCGTTTGAAGCCCTAGTGCATCCTTGGCTCCAAGAGCGATTTTCCTAGGGTCAGCGCCTTGCGGCATTTGTCCGCCAAATTGGGCGTAGTACTGCTTCATCCTCTTCAGGCCGTCTGCGGTCGGATCAATCGAGCAAGCGATAATGCTATTGTTATCGTTGGAGTGGAACGCTCTCAAGGCTACGATCATGTCTTCCAATCTCAGGGATGGCCTACCTGTTGTCAGTCCAACCAAGCGGTTGTTTGCGTCCAAATGCCATTGATCGGCGGGACCAGCGATAACGATGTCCTTGGACTCAGGCAGGAAGAACACATATTCAAGTCGGCTCAGTCCAGCCAAACTTCGTACTTCATCACTTAATAAGTCACCTTGATCAAGTTGCTTGGAAACAAAGCGTTCCAGTCGGTTCAACGACACCATTCGCAACGGCGAGGTGTGAACTGCTCCGCGGGGCTTACTTTGAAGCGTTGCTTGGCGCAAGGCAAACGCAATCGAGGGGTCCACTTGGGAAACACGCAATACGCCGGCCGCATCGATGTCGATACCGGCAACACCAGAGCCGGCACCGCCACCCTGTTGTCCACCACCTCCCTGTTGACCTCCTCCACCCTGTTGACCTCCACCGCCACCCTGTTGTCCACCACCGCCTTGCTGCCCATAGCTGCACGAGGTCCCAAGGACGAAAGCAATTGTCAAAGAAAAGAAAAACTTGGATAGGGTTTGTAGACGCATGCCAAAGGACCCTTGGGTTGCGAAGCAGATTGGAAATGAGAAGTCTGACCGAGAAATTATTCCTCGGTGCTTCCATCAAGGATAGTTGCGATCCTCTCGTTTAGCAACAATTTGCGTGAAATGGGCGAAATGCGATAACTAAAGTTCCATTCGATTTTGCTAAATTTCCCAAATTCTCTAGGGATTTCGTCAAGAAAGCTTGACTGCGGTCCCTTCCAAGAAGTATTCACTTTTGATTGAGAGTCGGAAACTCCACGCTCTCGATTTCGAAAATTCAGGGAAGCGCCGTGGGTCCAATACGAATCCAAAACATCTGGGGACTTGCGATCTGCTTGGGGATCATGCCTGCGCCGATGTTTTCTCACGGCCAACCTATCGCCCAATTGCCGTATGCAACACCACAAAGTAATCCTTGGCTAAGCAACCCACCGCAGAATGGCTTATTCCCCGCAAGTGGATTCGTGCCGCAGCCTTCAGGGATTCCCCCCGGTAACGGCGTTTTCGATCCCTATGCTCCTGCATTTCGGCCCAGTACGGCACCTGTTTATCCCACGGCGAGCCCCTTCTCTAACCTAGGAAACCTGTTCGGCTGGGGGCAACCACCAGCACCTTCGTACGGTAATCCGTATGCAGCCAACCCTCCAATCGGACCGCCGACATTTCCCTCCAGCGTTTATCCGAATGCATCACCCAATGTCCTCTTTCCAAGCTCTGGCGTTTCGCCGCCGCTCAACTCACCCTGGAATCTCTCAAACCAGAACAATCCCTACTACGCCAACCCGTACCAGAACAATCCTTACGGGATACCGCAAAACAATTTCGGCTGGAATAATTGGTGGAACAATGCGGGAGCGAACTTCAATTCTGGAACCAATCAAGTAATCAGGCTCTTTCAGGGGCCGCGGTTTCGACACACTTGGTTACCAGGCACAGATGGCTTTGACAAAAAACTACCCAATGGCTTGGAAACCAATGACAGCGATTTGTCGTTGGTGTTTGCAGTCCCGAATTTTCTTAATAGCACTCGACCGCTCTACATAATCCCTTCTTATTCGCAGCATGAGTGGGAGGGGCCGACAGTTCCAGGGTCGGACCTGCCCGGCTCTGCGTTCAGTGCCTTCATCGATTCGGGCTGGGAAACCAATCCTCAGCAGACCTTAGGAATCGAGCTAGGGGTTCGGGTTGGAATCTTCTCTGCATTTGATGCGGTGAACTCGGAGAGTATCCGCATCCAAGGTAAAGCCTTAGGAAGGCTTAGGCTGACTCCAACAGCAACTTTGCGGGCCGGCGTTTTTTACCTTGACAGAAACAAAATCAAATTGCTTCCAGCTGTTGGAATACTGTGGATGCCGAATCAAGACACACGTTTTGATCTTTTCTTCCCTGAGCCGAAGCTAGCTCATTACGTGGCGACGCTGGGCAACGCGGATGTGTGGTGGTACTTAACAGGTTACTACGGTGGCGGCGCGTGGACCATAAAGCAAACGGACGGTTCCAACGATGAAATCGATATCAACGATATCCGTCTGATGCTGGGGCTGGAGTTTGGCAAGTCTGATCAGATTCGCCAAGGCTTTCGTTTAGGATTTATCGAGGCCGGATATGCCTTCAATCGCGAATTGCTCTACAGAGTTCGGTCGACAAGCAGCCTAGATCTTGAAAACAGTTTTGTCCTTCGTGCCGGATTCGCCTATTAGAATCATGCTGCCACTCGCCTAAAGACTCAAACAAAGGTGTTTAGCGAGGACAAACGGCATTGCACACAAGCAAAGTAATATTAAGTTGGCTCAAGTCATCGACGGGACATCCAACACGTTTATGATTCTGGAACAGGCTTCGGTTATTCCTAAGTTTCCATACCCTGTTAATCCATTCCTTTGGACAAGCCATCAATCCCAAGGGTTGGCGATGAGCAATCAGGGAACGCAGCTTTATCCACCAAACATGGATCCCGTTCTACAAGTGTCGAGATCTGGTAGTACTATTTATCCCATTCAACCAGCTCCGGCTGGCTTTGGTCTGACAGGACGAGCCGCCCGAAGCTATCACACGGGTGGCATTCAGACAGCCAATGTCGACTGCAGTGTCCGATTCATATCCCAATCGGTCGCGATGGCACCTTGGCGATACCAGTTCACTCGCGACGGCGGTGAAGTATCTAATATCGAAAACTAAACCTATTTATTCAATACCATCACGAGGCGCATCGAACTTTTCGGTGCGCTTCTTTTATTTAGAAACCAACTTGGAATTGATCATGATTCAGCGATTAATCGTGCCTTTCGTTCTATTGACCCTTTTTTTCACTGGATGCGGAGGAGAAGATCTTCGGCAAATCAAAGGTACAGTCACGCATAATGGCAAACCGGTTGCGGACCTTTACCTGACCTTCATGCCTTCGAACCCTCAAACCCAGCCGGCGAGTTCAAGTACTACCGATAAGAACGGCAAGTTTGAACTGAAAATTGGTTCAACGGGTGGTGTGGTTCCAGGGAAATACACGGTCACTTGTTCTGACCCGGCTGCCATGATGGGCGGGAAGTCGAGCGATGATCCAAACTACGCCGTTGTTTGCAAGAAGTACGCTCAAGGTACCTCAACGTACGTAATTGATGTTCAGAAAAGCAATTCCAACCTGGAACTGAAACTGGACTAATGTAGCACGGCACTCCTAGGCTGTGAGTTTATTATTATCGCCTTTCGCTCCGCGAAAGTGCGCCTCGTTAACACACTTTTGCGGAGCAAAAGGCGACAAACTTCTGCAGCTTGCGAATAAACTCACAGCTATCCGTGCCGTGATTTCATTATTGTCGCTTTTCGCACCGCTAGTGCTTATGCAGAGCACGAATTTGCGACGCGAAACGAGATATTCGTCGCGATAACTGATTCGGATTTGACCAATGAGACTGTAGTCTGCTCTCACGTGCATTGATTTTTTGCTAGACTTAGGCAGACTATTGCTTCGCCCCCTCACCTTGTCGGTTGCTCATGGCAGAGAGTTCTACGATCCATTCAACTAAGCCACCGTCGGCCCTTCTTTCGGCTGAAACCATGGCTAAATTGGAACGCATGGAGCTTGTTAGTCGAAAGATTTTTCGTGGACGCATGAAGGGGGAACGGCGAAGCAAACGCAAGGGCCAGAGCGTTGAATTTGCAGACTTTCGGAACTACGTCAACGGCGACGATTTGCGTTTTATCGATTGGAATCTCTTTGCAAGAATGGATCGACTTTACCTCAAGATTTTTCTCGAAGAAGAGGATTTGCACTTCTACACCATTATTGACGATTCCATGTCGATGGATTTCGGTGAACCGAGCAAATTCTTCGTAGCCAAGCAAATCGCCGCTAGTCTCGCGTACATCGGTTTGTGTCGCGGAGACCGAGTATCGGTATCCAGTTTTGAAACCTCGTCCACTCCGGTTGTTATTCGAGGTAAGTCATCCACACATCGATTGCTTGGGCATCTTGAGTCGCTGTCATGTGTGACCTCGGCAACAACGATGGCGGAATCGATTAAGCGATTTTGCGTCAAGAATACCGGCAAAGGAATCGTTGTCCTAGTGACGGACTTGATGAACAAGTCCGGATACGATTCTGCCTTGCGAATGCTGGTTGCGAGGGAAATGGATATTTTTCTAATTCATTTGTTGAGCCCCGAGGAATTATCGCCAGTCGTTCAAGGGGATTTAAAATTGGTCGATTGCGAAGACGGCGACCAACGCGAAGTTTCTATTTCGGCGGGGCTGCTCAATCGATATCAGCAAACACTCGCTGCCTTCATCGAGCAAGCCAAATCGTTTTGCAACCGGCGGTCCATTACCTACGTTCCGGCTAGAAGCGATCATGCTGCTGACGTGCTTGTCAATGAGTATCTCCGCAGCAAAGGACTCGTGAGATGAATTGGATTAGTGCTCTCGGGCCTTTGCAGTGGCTATTAATACTGGCGGTTCCTCCGGCAGTTCTCAGTCTCTACTTCTTGAAGCTGAAACGCCGCGAGCTTGCCGTGCCTAGCACCTTGCTTTGGAGAAGAACATTAGAGGACGTTCACGTTAATAGTATTTGGCAGAGGCTTCGCAAAAACCTTCTTCTTTATCTGCAATTGCTATTTTTGGCTCTTTTGATTTTGGCTTGTTTGAGGCCGGGATGGAGTGGGCAAAATCGAATCGGTGAACGTCGCATCTATATCATCGACAATTCGGCTAGCATGCAAGCCACCGACGTTTCACCAAACCGTTTGGACTTGGCCAAAAAGAAAGTGCGTGAATTGCTTTCAGATACATCCGCAGACGACGTTGGGATGGTGATTGCGTTCTCCGATCGAGCTGATGTTCGACAGGGCTTTACCAAGGACCGCGGTCGGTTGTTTAACGCTGTTGATTCGATTCAGGCAACATCCCATGGAACGGATGTAAGCGAAGCACTAAGAGCCGCCGCCGGATTGGCCAACCCCGGACGTTCGAGCTTCGACAATCTCAGCGACATCATGGTGGCGGATGCAATTCCCGCCACGGTATACCTCCTGAGCGACGGTGCATTTGGCGACTTAGGGGACTTTGACTTGGGCAAGCTGAAAATAGAGTACATCCCCATTGGCGAAACGAAAACGAACAACTTGGGCATCCTGAGTTTTGCGGTCCAACGCAATGAGGACAAAGCGAGCAAGTTGGAAGCTTTTGCGAGGATTACCAATCGAGGGGATGAAAAAGTAGATTTCACCGCTTCGCTCGAACTCGATGGCAAGCTTTTTGACGCGTCGACAGGAAGTGTGGACGCGGGACAAGAAGCTGGTTTGCTTTTTGAACTTGCCGATATGGATGAGGGGCAACTTAAGTTGACACTTGAATTTGAGGACGCGCTCAAGTTGGATAATGTTGCGTATGCGGCCATTCGACCGACAAAACAGATCAGCGTTTTGTTGGTAACGCCAGGCAACGCTGCATTGGAAACCGCTCTTCAAACCGCCAGAGTACAACAAATAGCTTCGGTTCAAGTGGAATCGCCAACCTACTTGGCCGATCCTAAGTATCTGGCAGCAACCCTTAACGCGAATTTTGACCTTGTTATATTTGATCAATGTTCGCCGACGCAGATGCCTTCAAGCAACACTTTGTTCATTGGTAGCATACCACCGACCCCATCGAATACGCCTGGCGAGGAGCCTAAGAGCGACAGTTGGAGATTTGGCCAACTGCAAGGGCCCGTTTTTATCTTAGACGTCAACCGAACGAATTCCATGACTCAGTATTTGGAAATGGCCTCAGTCGATATAGTAGAGGCAAGGACGATTAGCCCAGGCGAAGCTGGAACGGTTTTGATGACTAGCGATGTCGGGCCTGTTTTCGGAGTCGCACCGCGCGGTCCTTTTCAGGATGCGGTACTCGGTTTTTCGATAGTTCAAGCGACCGGCGAAGAAGTTGCAGTCAATACAAATTGGGGGAACAGACGGAGTTTTCCGGTGTTCGTCTATTCCACGATTGAGTATCTGGGTGGTGGTATAACGGAATCTTCCTCACCTAGCGTTCAACCAGGCTGGCCGATTGGGCTGTTGCTTTCCAACCGGTTCAAAGAATTTCGGGTGGTGGCACCTGATGGGCAAGCGACCGAGCTCACGCGAGGCGACGAGAGCCGATATACGTTTACCAAGACGGACGAACTCGGAATCTATCAAGTATTTGCAAAAGGTATTGAAAGGCCTGTAGAGTCCTTTTGTGTCAATTTGTTTTCGGCGCGCGAAAGCGACTTGGCGGTCGCGGATGCGATCCAAATGGGATACGAAAAAGTAGCCGCAACGGGATCGATCGTGCAAGCCCGCCAAGAGATTTGGCGCTGGGTTTTGCTTCTTGGCTTGGCCTTGTTGATTTTCGAATGGATCGTGTTTAACCGTCGCGTCTTTGTTTGATCGAGGCGGTAGAATGTTGAATGGAAACGCATTCGCAAGTTGCGACGACATGTTGATGAATCAGACTTCGCAATGGTTCGGCTACGGGCTACTTTTGGTGATTGCGATATCGTTTGGTTGTGACCGACACAACCAGACGGAACCGAAGAGTCCATTTGTGACTAGCGAGCCATTCTCGGACCACAAACCCACGCCAGATGTTGCTGTCGAATCGCCTAAGCAAGACAAAACCATTACGTCTACGGTCTCTCTGGAAATCAGTATTTCAGGCTTTGCCAATAGCAACGGATCGTGTCGTGTAGCAGTTTACTTAGGCCAAGCTCATTTCAATGAGCCTGAGTATGCCATTGCCAAAGAGTCGATTCGCATACTCGATTCAAAAGCTACCTGGCAGGTCGAGATTCCGATTCGGATGGGAACCGAAGATGATGGCCAAACTGCACCTCGCTTAGCCGTTAGCGCCTATCATGACGAAAACGAAAATACGCGACTGGACAAGAGTTCATTTGGCATTCCAACCGAACGATATGGTTTTTCGAATAACCCTAAGCGGGCTTATGGACCGCCCAAGTTCAGCGAAGCGGCATTGATATTGACTTCAACCGAGCAGGTTAACAATCCCAGTTTTACGCTCGAAGTTCCCATCCTTATCAGGTGAACACGTTGACTGCAATTCCAAACGATTGGGCTCAAGCAAGCAATGCCAATGTAGGCGTTAGGCTCGGCACGCAAGCAGCGATATCTCCCGACGCCATCGCCATTGCTTCCCCCCGCGGGTCGCATCGGCAGCGAGACCATCGAAGTTATGATACGATCACGATGGCGGATTTGGATCGTAGATCCTCGTCGATTGCAGCAGGTCTACAAGGGATGGGAATAGGTCCTGGCAAACGTATCGCGCTGTTGGTTCGATTCGGGGAAGACTTTATTGCATTGGTGTTTGCGGTGCTCAAATCGGGTGCGACGCTCGTGCTCATTGATCCGGGAATGGGTCGCAAAAACCTGATTGAGTGTCTAGCGGCCACGCGTCCTGATGGGTTTATTGCGATTCCATTGGCGCATACAGTATTGCGTTTTTTCCAATCGCGATTTCCGAGCGCCAAATTGAATGTGACTGCAGGTCGATGGCTTCCAGGGCTACCCTCAGTCACATTAGGTCAATTGGAAAAGGAATCTCCGAACGAGTTGCATTTGCCAATAACCAAACTGGACGATCCAGCAGCCATTATTTTCACGACTGGTAGCACGGGTCCTCCGAAGGGAGTTCTTTACACGCACGGGACTTTTAATGCTCAGATTGATCAGGTGGCTAGCCACTACGGGATTCAGCCCGGTGGTAGGGACTTGAGCTGTTTTCCGTTGTTCGGACTGTTCAATGCAGTCATGGGAACGACTACGATCCTTCCAGACATGAATCCTATTCGCCCGGCAGATGTCGATCCGATTCGATTATTAGACGCGATCGATCAATGGCAGATAAGCCAGTCCTTTGGGTCTCCGGCTTTATGGACAAAAGTCGGCGGTTTTTGTGCGAAGTCTGGACGCCGAGTCGAGTCGCTTCGGCGTGTCCTTTCGGCAGGCGCACCGGTTCCTCCAAGGGTATTGGAGCAAGTCAGGAATGCGATGCATGTGAATGGATGCATGTACACTCCGTACGGTGCAACGGAAGCATTACCGATTGCCTCGATAGAATCGCGCATTGTTTTGCAGGAAACCGCATCTCAGACTCGTCAAGGGGCTGGGACTTGTGTTGGAATCAAATTTTCGGGGATACGTTGGCGAATCATTTCCATCGATGACAAGCCAATTAGAAGCGTTGATGAAGCGATAGAAATGCCCCTTGGTGAAATTGGCGAACTCATGGTAAGTGGCGCGGTTGTTTCGAAACGCTATGTTACACGCGAGGACCAAAACGCAATTCATAAAGTTAGTGACGGCCTAGATGTCTGGCATCGGATGGGAGACGTCGGCTACTTAGACGAACAAAATCGATTCTGGTTTTGCGGCCGAAAATCGCATCGAGTGATTTCTGGTACTCGGGTTCTGTATACAGAAACCATTGAAGCGATTGCGAACTCCCATCCGGAGGTGTACCGTTCTGCTTTGATAGGGACAGGCGATCGATTCTCGCAATCACCCATGGTTATCCTTGAACCATGGCCCAAGCAGACACATGACCGAAATCTAAATGACGCTCAATTGTCACAGGCTGTTGTACAGCAGTTGCAGGACAATCCACGAAGTAGTGATTTGAAGCGAGTTGTCATTTATCCTGGCAAACTGCCAACCGACATTCGCCACAACTCCAAAATTTTTCGTGAGAAGCTAACCGAATGGGCAAATAAGAAATATCCTGGCTAGCGATAGTCGTGGCCGACGCTGCCAGCGTCGGCTCGGATGCGGCACGAGAAGTTGACTCGGATGCGGCACGAGCGTCGGCTCGGATGCGGTACGAGAGAGTTGATTCGGATGCTGGCAGCATCCGCCACGAGAAGTTGGCTCGGATGCTGGCAGCATCCGCCACCTGTCCAGCCGAACCAATCACGGGTATCCTTTCGTTTAAGTATCTTCGTTTTTTCACTAACTCATGTCGAAATAATACATACGATGCCAAGTATCACAGTTGAGGGAATCGGAACTTTCGAAGTTCCGGAAGGAAAGCGGCTGGCGGCCGCTCTGCGCGAAGAAGCTGGCACCGATCAGTTGCATGCTTGCGGAGGCAAAGCGCGCTGCACAACTTGTCGGGTGGAGTTCGTTGCGGGAGAACCTGATAAAATGACGGTCGCTGAAAAGCAGGTTTTGGCTGCCAAGGGTGCTACGGGAGTTCGACTCAGTTGCCAGATCCTTTGTGAATCCGACATGTCCGTTCGTGTGATTAGTCGTTTGGAGGGGAGTGGCCGAAAAGACTGTGGATCACCGTTGGCTGGAACAATCGAGCCAACGCCGGTGGAGTGGACGACCAAAGGTTAACCTTTCGAATCAACTTAGGACATCGCGTTTCCTTTTCAACTGACATACGAGCGAATTCGAAATGTGCGGTATCGCGGGTGGAATTTGGTCGGACGGTGTCGAGGGTCTGACGCTCGAGGAGTTAGGCAAAATGACCAGCGCCATCGCGCATCGGGGGCCTGACGATCAAGGGCATTTGATTATTCCTTCCGCGATGAACCATTCCATCGTAAACGGTCGCTCGTCGCCTGGAGTTGCTCTCGGCTTTCGCCGGCTCTCGATCATCGATTTGGCAACGGGGCACCAGCCGCTTGGCAACGAAGACGGTAGCGTTCAAATTGTTTTCAATGGCGAGATCTATAATTACCAGCAACTTAGGTATCGACTCGAAGGTGCTGGGCATACTTTTCGATCCCAAACCGACACCGAAACCATCGTTCACTTGTATGAAGATCTTGGGCTAGACTGCTTCGAGCATCTAAATGGGATGTTCGCTCTGGCGATCTGGGATCGACGCAATGAACGATTGGTTCTGGCTCGCGATCGAATGGGTAAGAAACCCCTTTACTACACTGTTCAAGACGGACGACTCGTCTTTGCCAGCGAACTCAAGAGTCTGATGACCTTGCCCTCGATTCGCAAAGAGATCGATCCAGGCTCCATCGACTTGTACTTGACGTTTCAATACATTCCGCACCCGCATTCGATTTACAAAGGTGTACATAAGTTGCCGCCGGGGCACTACGCCGTATTCGAAAATGGAAGCTTGAGGATACAAAAATTTTGGGATGTGGACTGGTCCAAAGAGATCGTAGTTACTCAGTCAGCGGCTTCGGAACAGTTACGGACTTTATTTGCAGATGCTATTCGTATTCGTCTTCGAAGCGATGTTCCGCTCGGTGCGTTTCTCTCCGGAGGAATTGATTCTTCGCTGGTCGTCGCGATTGCGCAACAGCAGTTGGAGACTCCGATACAGACATTCTCGATAGGATTTTCGGAAGCTGATTTTGATGAGACTCATTATGCAAAGATGGTTGCAGACCATGTAGGCACCAAGCACGAACGTTTTGAAGTGACGCCGGATGCGATGAGCATTCTCGATAGATTGGTAAGCCAATACGACGAACCGTTTGGCGATTCGTCGGCAGTACCGACTTGGTATCTGAGTGAGATGACTAGGAAACACGTGACGGTTGCACTTAGTGGCGATGGGGGGGATGAGCTTTTTGGTGGCTACGAACGCTATCGAGCGTTAAAGCTAAGCGGCCAGTTGCAGTCTTGGCTTCCAGTTGGCTGGCTCAACCAAAGTTGGGTTATGAATCGGTTTCCTGATTCGAATGCGCGACGATCACTCCTTCGTCGAGTTCGACGTTTTTGCGAGGCGCTGGGCCAGCCTCCGATCGAACGCTACATGAATTGGATTCAAATCTTTGGCGAAGCAAGTCGGCTAGACCTCTATCAAGAGTCCTTTATCGAGCAATTGCCAGATCGAAACCCGGTCTCATTCTTGGCTGACGCTTGGAGGAACGCAGGCAAACGCGACTTGCTCAGTTGCGCATCGACGGCGGATTTACAGACTTATGTGCCCTGTGATTTGATGACCAAAGTCGACATCGCATCGATGGCCCACTCGTTGGAAGTGCGACAACCGTTGCTGGACTATCGATTGGTGGAATGGGCCGCCTCTCTGCCCTCTCATTTGAAGCTGAGAGGCAAAAAGGGTAAGCGACTGTTGATGGATACCTATAAGGAGTTATTGCCGACGGAGATATGGCATAGGCAAAAAATGGGGTTTGGAGTCCCGATCGCGAAGTGGTTTCGGACGTCATTGCGAGACCGAACCTACGATGCGTTGCTTGGCCAGGATGCGAAATGTCATGAGTATTTTCGACGAGAGGCAATTGCGTCGTTGGTCGACGAGCACATGACTGGCCGAGGGAATCAGGCCTATCGACTTTGGAATTTGTTGTTTCTGGAACTGTGGCTAAGGAACAAGAGTTATTAGACACCGTTATTGAAAAAACCAACGCAGATAAGAATCGCATTTACCTGGCAGGGCTCAGTATGGGCGGTTCGGGTGCGTGGCGCATGGCGGCTGATCACCCAAATCGATTTGCTGCCCCTTTTTTTCAGCCACAGACTAGAATCAGGCTTCAGCGGGTGACGTTCCGCTTCGAGATTGTTGCCCAATTGAACACTCCTGAGCCAGCCATGAACCACAAGATCAGTTGCCCTCACTGCCAACATAGCCTCTCGATCAAAGACCCTAAACCGGGTAAATACAAACCAAAATGCTCGGACTGTGGTCAACAGTTTGTAATTGTCGTTGAAGCTGGCGATCCTCCCAAAGTCAGAACTGGGGTATCCCACCCTCAAGCAAGCGGCTTGGACGTTACCCAGCCACCGGAAACATCGGTATCGAAGGATACACTCGCTCCAAAAAGTGCAGATCCCCGTTTGGATACAGTGCCAGGGATGTCCGGAATCGAGAAGTCCATTCCGACTTCAATCAAGATCCCAAAGGGTTTTGAGGCCACAACGGAACAAGTTAGTATTGCCGGTCTCGACGTCGATTCCGAAAGTGGCGATTCGACGATGATGCACGCGGACGCAACGAAAGCGATACCAGGCGCAAGTCGCGACTTCTCAGTCAATCAACAGACCATGGACTCTGATTCGAGTCAGCCAGCTTCTAAGGCATCATCCGCCTCGATCAGCGGGTCGAATCAGGCTTCGGGCTCGAAGTCGCCTCTTGGTCCTTCGACAGCCATCAATCGTTTGGGTGGTTACCGGATTTTAAAGGAACTCGGTGCCGGAGGAATGGGTTCGGTCTATCTAGCAAAGCAACTTTCGCTCGACAGAGCATGCGCTTTGAAAACGATTCAGGCAAAGTGGGCTCAAAATCCTCGAGTGATCGCTCGCTTCATTCGCGAAGCCTATGCTGCAGCCCAGTTGACGCATCACAACGTTGTTCAAATATATGATCTAGGTGTGGATGGCAACACCAACTTTTTCAGTATGGAATTGGTATCGGGAGGATCGCTCGACGACCAATTAAAAAGCAAGGGCAAGTTGCCTCCGAAGTTGGCTGCAACGCTGGTCCTGCAAGCGTCCCGAGGACTCAAATTTGCACACGATCACGGCATGGTTCATCGCGATGTTAAGCCCGCGAACTTGATGATGACCGCCGACGGAATGGTCAAGATTGCCGATATGGGTTTAGTCAAAACTCAAAGTGCGGACGAGCTTTCTGCGGACGACGAAGGCGAAGTGCAAAGTCTGGTCCTGGCTTCTGCTCGATCCCAAGTTACGGCCATTGGTTCATCGATGGGGACTCCGGCGTACATGTCGCCAGAACAATCGGCCGATGCAACAAATGTAGACAAGCGAGCCGACATCTACTCTCTCGGTTGCACATTTTACGCGTTGCTAACCGGAAAACCGCCGTTCGAAGGAAACACCATGCTGGAGGTCATCACCAAGCATCGTGTCGAGAAAATCGTACGCCCCGAACGCATCATTTCGGGATTGCCGAGCGTACTTGGTGACATGATCGAAAAAATGACTGCAAAGAAACCTGAGGACAGGTACCAGGATCTTGATGAGCTCATCCATGAACTCGAAGTGTATTTGGAACTGCGGGAGGATACGTCCAGTGCAAAGATTCAGCACCATCCCGGCGACGTTGACGAGACTTCAGGATCTCAAAAGAACAAGGTCGTCGACACAACCAGCTCGAAACCTTTGAATCCAGTATCGCTTCTGTCACCTGAGCAGGCGGGGCAACTGCAGTTAGCGAACAAGAAGTTTAACAGTTCGCCAATGCTGCTCGCTCGTCGTTTTGCTCCCATGGCTTGGTACGGACTATGCGGACTGATGTGCATCATGTCGCTTCTGTTTTCGGCCATGGCAGGGTTATCGCTCCTAGGAGAAGGTGCCAAGTCGGTTGCAGCGCAGGCGAGCAATGCGATGCAAAGCCTGGGCTCGTCGGATGCTTCGGCCGCGAATTTGCCCTCAGGAGTTCCAACCAAATTCCAGCCGACCGAATCGAAAGGGGCCAAGTTGTTCGCGAGAATGATTTCTCAACTCAAAACTGGATTGGGATATGCTTTGGCATTGTTCATCGGGCCAATTGCGGCGATAGGATTTGCGGGATTCGAGGGACGCAGTCCGTTGGCACTTCGGTGGCGTGCATCGTTGGTAGCGGGCGGAATGATTGAGTGGATCTATTGGGTGTTTGGTATCTTGATTGCATTGCTGGCAGTTTACTATATCGGACTCTGGTTTCCCCTGATCTTAGCGATACTGTTCGGGGGCGCAGCGGGTGCAGCTTTTTACTTCGGCATTGAGCGGATGCTCGCAAAGTCTCGCAAGCCCGCCATCGATCAAGCGCAAACGATACTAAAACAACTGCGATTGCGTGGAGCAGATGAAGCTCGGATACGCGAGGTGGTTGCTGACGGCTCGGGCGAAAACTGGGAAGAGTTCTACGAAACTCTTTTTGGCTATGACACGATGAGGGCCATGAGGGCTCGACTGCAACAAAGCAAGCGACGTGGGCTTAAAGTATTTCGTCCTAGGAGAGACAAGTTAATTGATCAATTTGAGCAAAAGCTCGTTGACGCGCGTCGACAAAAAGATGAAAGGATATTGAGCAAAGCAGAAAAGGCAGAGATGATAGCCATCGGCATTTCGGACAGCGAAGCCGGGAAGCGCGCTAGTGCGATGGCTGCATCGATGGTCGATGCCGCAAGCGAAACACGTCAAACCATACAAGACATGGCAGCGGGGAAATTGACAGACCAAGCTGCGGAGGCAAAGCGTCAGCGTATCAAACAAATGCTGACCGAAGCGAGGACAGGCAAAGTGAGTGCTCGCGAAGTACGAAGCCGTTCGCTGGAACGAATGTTTAGTCAATTTCTCGGTGGTAAATTTCGTTTTGCCTGTGCTGCTTTGTTGTTGCTCGCCACTGGCATGTGGCTTCAAACCAATCAGCGGGCACTCGAGAGCTACTGGCAGCAGGCCAAATCAACTGCTCTATCGACCGTAGATTCCTTGAAGAACACGACGCTCGATTCCAAGGGGCTAGAAAACGCGACGGAAGCGATTTCCACTGCAACCGAGCAAGCGAAAACCGCAATTGTGAAATTAGAACCCAAATCCTGGAAGAGTGTTTGGGGAGGGTTGGTCAACGAAAAGAATGTACTGTTGGTCGCATTGGCTGGGTTGCTGATGCTCGCTAGCGTGTTGTTTTACGGTTGGAAAATATCGTTGGTAGTGGTCCCGATCGCAGCATTGATGTGCGTTGCTCCAAGGTTTTTCTGAAACCCTCCCGCCGATTCGTCCGGTTTAGTCACCCTCGCCGGTTCGTCCGATTTCGTCACCCTCCCCTGGGAGGAACGCTGTGAAGCATTTTCGTCCGATCGGAGCTTGCCTCCGACCGTCCGATCGGAGCTTGTCTCCGACGGACGCCGTTTTGGCGTACTAAAAGTGCGGCTCAGACCTTAAAGTACCGCGCTCCGCACGCGACTCGACCGCCGTAGGCGATCGAGTCGCGTGCGGAGGGCGTCGGTTCGCGGGCTGTTACGTAGGACGCCAAAACAAGGTTGAGGGGAGGCAAGCTCCCGCTCAACCGAAGCGAATTGTTGGTGAAAATGCATCGCAGCGTTGCGCGGGAGGGTGACTTTAGTTGAAAAATCTTGTTGACTTTCCCAAGAAACTCTCCTACCATGCGAAACATAGTAGTGTAGCGTTTGACGTCGAAACAAACCTAGCTTAACCGAGAGGGGAGAGGATCCAACGATGGAGGATTCGACGATGGATACAACTTGGCTGTCCCAAATGCGAAAGGGCATTCTAGAACTTTGTGTCCTGGCGGTCGTAACGCGGGAAGAGACCTATGGATATGCGATTGTTGAGACACTTGGGAAGATCCCAGGGATGGAGGTGACTGAGAGCACGATCTACCCGCTTTTGGCTAGGCTTTGCAGTGAGGGCTTGCTGAAACATCGGATGGCAAAGAGCCCGAATGGCCCTGACAGACGCTACTACAGTCTGTCGGTTTCTGGGAAAAAACGGCTCAACGAATTGTCGAGTGCTTGGGGCACCATTGTCGACAGCGTTTCTTGTTTGCTATCGCACAAAGAAATATCGGTCGCGTCATAGCGATCATTTGCAACCCATTTGATTTTCGTATCGAAAAGGACCTGACCGCCATGGAATTGAACGAACCCTATCCAAACGAAGTTACCGAAAGCATAAATGCCTTCCTGGACCGCATTGAGCAAGTGTTGCTAAAACGCGGCACGACACGCGGCGAGCGAACGGGCATATGCTCAGAGGTCGAAACGCAAATACACACCTTGATCGAGCGCAAAGTGGAGGCTGGTGCAGAGCTCAACCTAGAACTTGTTACTGGAATCATTGAATCGATGGATCCACCTGAGTCCTATGCTGCTTCGGCGGAGCCCATTGCACAAGCCGAACCGCTAGGACACGGCGATCCGCTTCCCTCCTCGAGCAAATCTACGAAATGGAATCGGGTATTCGATTACGTTCGTACGCGTCTGGACCATCCTCCTCGCACGAGTCCGGAGTTGGATTGGGTTGCAATCTGCGGCCTGGTGGCAACCTGCTTTGGTTTAGTCTTTATCGCGGTTGGATTGAGGGGCCGAAGCGAAGAGAGTGCTGTCATAGGCTTCTTGATCCTATTCGCAGGTGTCATGGCAAGCGGAATCTCCTTTTGGAGAATTCGCCATTCCAACGGAATGTTAAAAGGGCAGAAAATTGCATCCATCGGGATGTTAATGTTGCCACTGGTGATCGTAAACTTGATTCTTGGTGCAGTACTATTCGCCTCTCCATTTGGTCGCTTCCTTGGCGCCGTTGTTATGGCCGTCGCCTTGCTTTACCTCAATCTTCGATTGGTCCAGTACGCGTTGCATTGGCTTTCTTGTTATTCGGCAAAAGCGCCGAACTCTGAGTCAATTAAACCTGAGCCTAATGCCGATCCAGGGGTGCCGTCTGGAATGATCATCGAAGGCAATGCGTAACGATCAAGCAGGTGAGGGGAGGGTGAAGTGCGAGAGGCCAGTCCGATCGGAGCTTGCCTCCGACGGACGCCGTTTTGGCGTACTAAAAGTGCGGCTCAGACCTTAAAGTACCGCCCTCCGCACGCGCCTCGACCGCCTACGGC